>CAZRQD010000012.1:0-33145 GCA_964602365.1 uncultured Acutalibacter sp.
AAAAGGGGAACGAAAAATGGCAAAGAAAAACGGGTTCACTGATCCCAAAACCGCCCTTCACTGGGCAGGGAGAAAGCCAAAAACCCATGTCAGGTTTGTCGAGAAATCTATCGGCAAATCAGCTGAAATTACAAAAACTGCATTATTGAAACAGGTCCTGTCTATTCTGGGGGAAAAGACAAGCTCTGGGATTTTGGGAATGAGGGCAGGGCCTAAAAATCACAGCCCGCCTCCAAACGGGGATAATAAAAGCACCTCCTAAGAGATGCCTTTAAACTGGTTTGGTTGTTTAATTATCATGCTACCTCTCAAATGTCCGGTCTACTTTTCTTTCAAAAAACATCCCGCCGAGACAAGTCCAAAGCCTACAATTCCAAGAACGATCGCGATAACGTCACCTATGCCCGCTGCGATTCCCAACAAAATGGCCCCAATGCCAAGCAGCTCGAATTTAATTCCTTTGCTCATACTGTCACCTCCTAATCTTGAATTTGCCGATTCACTGCCGGTCGCCGAAAACGGTTTCGGTAAAGTCCGTCCAATCTGAAAAATCCGGGCAGGCTCGGTCCGCAACGACGGTTACGAAGGTTGAATAGGTCGTGGGGAGGTCGGCGCCTTCCAAGGCGTATACCCTGCAGGGGAATGAGATCTCAGGATCGTCCACGGCAATCTCGATATGATATTTCTCCTTGTTTTTGGTCACCTGTATGAAAATCAAAGAGTCGGAACTTCTCGCCTCGCTATAGGCAATTGTCAGCGATTCGCCCTTCATGTCCTCCATATTTTGAAGTATGGGCTTCACGTAGGAATCCAGCTCGCTTTTGGGAACGGTTTCGTTTTCGTCAATCGTAATGCTGTAAAAGCGGCCGCCATCGTCCCCGCGCCTTTTTATCTTTGTTTTTCTCAAATCCTTTATCCTGTCTATACCGTCCTCCTCCAGTTTGAAGGAAAAGAGAACATTGTCCACATTCAGCAATATTCGGTCTTTTTCAGTCGCCGACATGCCGTACGTCTCACAGTTTTCACGGACCAGGACAGGGAAAACAAGAGGAGAGGGGGAGCTGTACTTGCCGTTATTTCTCTTAAGCGTGTAATATCTGCTTCTGCCCTGGTAGGCATGGCAATCGCAGAGCATCCTCCCGCGGTTTTCACTTATAGCTAACCCCAGTATTCTGCAGAGGGGAAAGCTTTCCTTCGTGGATTCAAAATCATCGCTTCCCTTAATCTCAATTTTATTGAGGTAGTTGAACGGTTCCACGGTATACCAGAGATTTTCCATTTCGTCAAGCAAAAGCTCTCCGCAGCGGTAGCCCTCACCGAGATATCTGGCTATTTCCTCTCCGTTTTCGTCATAAACGGATATAAGTTCTCCGGACCCCTGTAAATAGTCAGAGTAATCCCTGCCGACATATATTCTTCCGCAGGAATCAGTCACTAACCGGGAAATACCATTTCCAAGGGAGTGTGTCAGATGAGGCTCCATCCCGTCATCCATATCAAACACATATTCCTCATCATCCGTATAGGTGCAAAAAATGACATGCAGGTGATCGTTTTGATCACAATAAGCCGAGCTCAAATCTCCTCCAATCAGTCTTAACCGCCGCTTTTGCGTAAGATTTCCGTCCCGGTCATATCTCAAAAAGCGGTAGTAGAATGTGGAGTTCTCCTCGTCTCCCTCCTCAACCTCGGACTGATTCTGAAAAACCAGGAGTACGCTCTTGTCGGGCATGATGGGATAGACTCCCAGTTCCCACCCGTCAGTGGGTTCATCGTATTCGCCGTCTGTAAATTCCATATTTTTCATGCTGTCGACAATTTCCGCGATGTCAAGGGAGAAGCACGGGGACAGGTGCTCGTCTCCCACGCTCGGAAAAATTCTGGCTGAAAGGTAGAAAGTTCCATGTATGTATCCGCCTGCAATGGGCTCACCGGATATTTTCTCGGCGTCCAGCAGCACATCCAGCTTAAGCCCGACACATTCTACAAGGAGATGGTAATACTCTCCCCTTGTATAGCCGTTCACCATACGTCTGACACTCTTTATAACGCCGGTCAGCATGGCGTAGGCGCTAGGTTCCCAAGAGCCGTCGCTCTCCCCTACAGGGAAAGTTCCCACGGGTATAAACGACTCCGCCGCAAAGCCGGTCTCGACAGTTTCAAATTCTTTTTTGTCAGAAAAGACTGAGACATCGGTCCCGAATGCGGCTATCTGTACGGTAAACTCGCCGCCTTCATAATCGGCAAAAAGTCCCGCGTCGAGGATATCGAGATTTAGGGGAAATTCGGTCTCTCCGGTATCGTTTATCATCCGCGCTATCCCATATAAGCCGTTATCTCTCAGGGCTGCCCAGCCGTCAAGGATCAACTTCATCCGCGTTGAAGACTTATAATGGACGTTGAAATCCATGACTTTGTTCTTGTCGTCAGGGTCCTCCTCAAACCAAATCTGCATCCCGTCGGGGGTCTCAGCGGTAAAATAATTCCCGCGCGGGGTATGGACGACGTTGGCGGAGACAATGTCATCCTCACTGTTTAGAAAATCCAGAAGTTTCTCTTTGCTAAATTTAGCACCCATGTCGAGAAGTCTGAAATCTTTAGAATTTTCAGTCATCTTAAATCCCCCAAGAATAATTTTCAGAAAACTACTGCGTCCATACGCCTCAGATTACGAAATGCAGAACGGTTATTCCTGTTTTTGGTCATGGCTGTCCAAAAGCTCTACCCCGGGGGTTCTGGCGAACCTCTTTCCCGGGAATGACTGCGTAAGCCCCAAGAGCTCCAGCTCTGTCAGCAAGACAAGGAGTTTTGGCAACGGGAGATCCGTCTTCTGTGTGAGAATATCCAGGGATTCCGGCCTCTCAGAGAGGGCGGCAAGCACCACCTTTTGCTCTGCTGAGAGTTCCTGCGCAAGATCTCTTCCCTTAACGCTCTGCTCTTTCGCAGGGGCAGCCCTCCTCCCTTCGCCGTTTGTAGCCAGGCGCAGGGCATCCGCGTCGTTTTTGGGGACCTGCTGAAGAGCTCCCTCCTCCGGCACGCTGAAGGCCTCCCTGTACTCCCTGAAGATCTCGTTTCCATCCCTCACGGCGGGACAGCCGTCCTCAATCAGCGATTCGCTGCCCGCGAATGCGGGGTCTCCCGGCGTTCCGGGGTAGACCAGCACGTCCCTGTCCTGCTCTTCGGCGCGCTTCGCATAGAGGAGGGTCCCGCTCTTTGCCGCCGCCTGTATGAGGACCACACCCCTGGCAAGTCCTGTGATTAGCCGGTTTCTCTGCGGGAAAGTGCCATAGTCCGGCGTCTGCTGTGAGAAATACTCCGTCACCAGAGCTCCGTTTTGTGCCACAAGCTCTCTCAACTTTGCGTTTTGGTGAATATACGGGCTTTCAAGCGATACGGGCAGGACGCTCACAACCCTCGCGTCCGGGATCTCAAGAGCGCCTCTCAGCGCGGCAGAATCTATTCCCAGCGCCCCGCCAGAGATGACGCACGCTCCGCCCAAAGCCAGCTGATAGCCTATGAGACGCGCCGCCTTGAGGGATTCCTCGCTGGCCTTTCTCGCGCCGACGATGGCTATGCTCAGCGTCCTGTCCACCTCCGGGAGACTGCCTTTTATGTACAGGACCGCCGGAGGGTCATAGATATTCTTGAGGGCCTCGGGGTACCCGGGGGTTTCCGGGGTGAGCACGGTCCATCCCATCCTATGCGCGTATTCCAGCCTTGCCTCCGCCTGTTGGAGAGAAAAGCTCTGAAGACCCGCAAGCTCCCTGTCCGTGAGTTTAGGGTCAACAGCCCAGAGGCGGGGTCCTCCGTCCAAAAATTCCTCCACTCCCCCTGTGAACCTGCGGGAGATATCCATGGGCTTCGGGCTTCCCGCTCCAAACGCCTGCTCAAGCCAGATCCAATATGCTCTTTTGTCCGTAGGCGTCCCCCTTTCTGGAGAGTTCCCACATAAGGATAGTCGCCGCAGCAGATGCGTTCAGAGATTCCGCCCTGCCCGGCATGGGGACGGTGATTTGCCTGTCGCAAAGGCCCTTTGTCCCGTCCGTAAGGCCGGCGCCCTCGTTACCTATAAATACAGCGTTAATTCCGCTGGATAGATCCAAGTTTAAAACGCTCTCAGCGTCTCTGTCCGCAACAGCCGATAAGAGGAGGTAGCCGTGCCGCTTTAGGCTTCCCGCAAGCTCCCTAGCGTCACCGGCGAAAAATATTGGAGATCTCAGAACCGCACCCATAGAGGCTCTCAGCACTTTTGGGGAGAGCGGGTCCGGGCTGCTTCCAAGCAAAACCACCTGCCCTATTCCCAGCGCCTCTGCAGTGCGCAGGATACCCCCCAGATTCCCGGGGTCCTGGATATTCTCCAGCACCACGCACTGCCCCCTGTACGGCATATTCCCAAAAGACAATAAAACTTCCTGCCTTTTGCAGAGACAGAAAACTCCCTGGTTCTGCCGTGTATCCGAGAGGAGCTCTGCCACGGGTTCATCTATAATCTTGACCTCCCCGGCCGCTTTCAGGATGGGCGCGAGATACTCCCCGTAGCGCTCCCCCGCACGCGCCGTGTAGAGACAGACCAGGATTTCCGTACCATATAGAGCCGCGTCCCGGCAAAGGCGCGCTCCCTCACATAGGAACTCTCCCGTCTCCCTGCGCTTTTGGGCGCTGTCCTTTAACTCTCTCATATGTCTTATGAGGGGATTTTTTCGGCTTGTGATCTTTTCCACGGTCCCTTCCTCTTTTCGCCCCGACAAAAGCGGGTGTAAAAGCAAACGCCCAAGGCAAATCAAGCCTCAGGCGCCGTTTACTCAGTTAAGAGCCTCTTTTGCCTTTTCAACCAGAGCAGTGAAACCCGCCGCGTCCGCAATGCTGATCTCGGAGAGCATCTTGCGGTTTAGGGTTACCCCCGCCTTTTTGAGGCCGTTCATAAAGGCCGAATAACTTATACCGTTGGCCCTGCATGCCGCCGAGATTCTCGTGATCCATAGGCGGCGAAAATCCCTCTTGCGCTGTTTGCGTCCTATATAGGCATAGTTGCCGGATTTCATGACGGCCTGTTTCGCCATCTTAAAATGCCGGCTCTTAGAACCCCAGTATCCTTTAGCCAGTTTTAAAACTTTATTTCTTCTCTTGCGCGTCATCATTGCGCCTTTTACTCTTGCCATAAAAAACCAGTCCTTTCAAATGTTCTGCCTATTTATAGGGCAGCATACGCTTGACGGCGGCGACGTTAGTTTTGTCCGCAACGGTCGTGCCCCTTATGCCGCGCTTGATCTTCGGCGTCTTGCCATGGCCGTTGAAGAGATGGCTGGAGTTGGCGTGACCGCGGATGACCTTTCCGTTCTTCGTCAGTTTAAAGCGCTTCTTCGCGCCGCTATGCGTCTTCAGTTTGGGCATTTAAAGTCCTCCTTAAATAAAAATTTACCTACTTTTGGGGCTTCGGGGCAAGGAACATGAGCATCGAGCGGCCGTCCAGCTTCGCCGGGCGCTCCACGGAAGAGCAGTCCTTTAAGCTCTCCGCAAAGCGGTCCATCATCTCCTTGCCAAGCTCCGGGTGCCCCAGCTCCCTGCCGCGAAAGCGAATGCTGACCTTAACCTTGTCCCCTTCAGAGAGAAACCGCAGGGCGTTGTTTCTCTTGAATTCAAAATCATGCGTATCGATATTGAGCGAGAGCCTAACCTCCTTGATCTCCACGACCTTCTGGTTCTTTCTCTGCTCCTTCTCCCTCTTTGACTGCTCAAAGCGGTACTTGCCGTAATCGATGATTTTACAGACAGGCGGGTTCGCCTGGGGCGCGATTTTCACGAGATCCAGATTCTGCTTCTCCGCACGGGTCCTTGCGTCCTTGATGGGCATTATGCCTAGCTGTGTCCCGTCCGCATCCACCACGCGGACCTCCTTGTCGCGAATCTGCTCGTTTACCTCAAGTTCCTTTGTGTTCTCCTTCGCGCTGATTGGTAGCACCTCCATTATTTCCTCAAGCGTCACCCGCGCTAAAAAGCGGGCAGGTCGTCCCGTCCGCCAAGTCAAAGCAAGAGCAGGCCCTTAGAAGAGCCCCTCCCTATTGACCTATGCCAGACAGAAAGCCGCACGGGTGGGGGATTTTGACCCCGCTTTGTTTTACAGACAGATTATATATCCCCAAAGCCCGCTTGTCAAGAGATTTCTTTAGTTTTTTCCATATTCCCTTCTGGACGCGGCGTTTAGATACATGGAATAGAGCCAAAGCCCGCCTATGGGTTTTCCCGTCACCCTGGCCATCGCCGCACCGTAGAGTTCAAGCTGAACGCCGTACCGCTGCCATAGCTCGTCCATACTGGATACCCTGTCGGTTTTGAAGTCTATTATATGCAGTTTCCCGTCCTCCTCAAAGGTGCAGTCCACCGCGCCCTGAAGTATTACCTCCTCATCGCTGCCCTCTCTCCCCGCAATGAAACCCGCGGGAAGTGTGGAGGTAAACCGCCTCTCTCTTCGCACGTCGGGAGAATTTAGGACCCTCTTCCCCAGCGGGCTGCCCAAAAACGCCTTTACGCGTCTTAGGTCCACGGCCTCCCCCTGCTCGGCTGTGAGGTAGGCTTCGTCTATAAGTCTAGCAAGCTCCTTTTCGGGATCTTCAAGCGCGGCCCTAAAATCCGCGAACTGCATGAACTCGTGCAGGGCTGTCCCCCTCTCCGCCGGCGTAAGCCCGCCCCTGCCAAGCCATGCGGGTCGGGGCAGGCTCTCCTCCTCTGCCTCCCTCGCGGCGATCTGCGACGCGGTTACCTTTACCGGAATTCCGAGGTCCTCTTCATGAGGATAGCGGGAGTTTATCCTTTCCTTTAACCTCTCGTAAAGGAGCATATCGGGTTCGGCATAGAATTTTTCCGGTTTTACGCTTTCGTCTTCCTCCGGTGAAAAATCCTCCACGCTTATCTTCCACACGCTTTCGGGATTTTTGAGAAATGATGGGGACTGCACTCCCGCCATCTCTCTCAGTTTTTCCCCCTCAGGGCGGCGCAGGGCGCAGAGAACCAGCCATGAAAGCGCATTTCCTGCCTTCCTCACAGAGTACGGGCTTATACCACCGGATGAAAGTTCCATGGCAAGTTTTCCCACGGTCCTCTCCGGTCTTTGCTCGCTGCCTAGCAGGATCAGCTTTTCCTCTGCCCTCGTCATCGCGACGTAGAGGATTCTCAGCTCCTCAGAGGCGGAGGACCTCGCCGTCTCCAGCGCTATCGCTTCGCGCGCGGTGGTGGTCACCCGCACGGGCATGTCAGGAAGTTTCAGCCGCACGCCAAGTCCCAGCCTCGGGTGCAGGAGAATATCCTGGCTCCTGTCAGAGACGAAATTCCTCCCAAGCCCCGCGACGATGACCACAGGGAATTCCAAACCCTTAGAGCGGTGCACGCTCATTATCTGCACCGCCCCGGAAACCTCCGCAGGGGCCTCTGTGTTTAGGGACCCTCCTCCGCTCTCTTTTAGATTTTCTAGGTACCGCACAAACCTTGAAACTCCTCCAAACCCGGCACTCTCGTATTCGCTCGCATAGTTTAGCAGCAGCCGCAGGTTATAGAGTCTTCTCTCCCCATCCTTCATCGCGAGAACTATATCCGGATAGCCGGTCTCCTCGTATAGTCTTGACAGGAAATCGTCGGCGGGCATGGCCGCGGCAAGCCTGCGAAAATGCCGAAGGCTTTCTATCACTCCCCTAGGGCGCTCATCCTCCTCTGCCGCACGCAAAAGAGATATATAGAGAGGAACTTTTTTATCGCTCTCCCTCAGCCTCGCGGCGTCGTCAGGGGAAAAGCCGTATATTGGGCTCATCAAAACGGTGAGGAGCGGGATATCCTGGTTCGGATTGTCTATCACCTCTAACAGAGATGTGATGACGCCTATCTCAGCGGTCTCGAAAAAATCTCCCCCGACAGAGGCCCTTGCCGGAACTCCCCTCTCATTCATCGCGCGGGCGTATGCGATCGCATACCTGTTTGAAGAGCGCAGAAGTACGCAGAAATCGCCATACTCCACGGGACGCCTGCCGCTTCCCTTGCCTATCAGCATTCCGCTTTCCACTATCTCTCTGATCTTCCCGGCAAGATAGGCTCCCTCCGCCTCCTCGGCTGAAACACCCTGGGGACGCCTAAGCAGAACAAGCTCGGTCTCGTATCCGTCTCCGTTTATGTAATCCCCTCCCGCCGCAAGTCTTTCTCCGGCGTTATAATCTATATCTCCCGCATCTCTGCTCATCAGCTCGCCAAAAACGTCGTTTACGGCTCCGGTAACCTCTTTTCTGGATCTAAAGTTCCTATCAAGCGTCAGGTAGGCGGGATATCTGTCAAGATTTCTGTCATACTTCGGGTAGGCCTCTCTCTTTTTAAGGAAGATCTCCGGCATGGCGCGGCGGAAACCGTAAATGCTCTGTTTCACGTCTCCCACCATGAAGACGCTCTTAAGGCCTATCGCTCTAAACAGCGCATCCTGGACCTCGTTGATATCCTGATATTCGTCTATCATCACCTCGTCAAACCGCTGTGCGACCTCTCTCGCGATCCGCGTCGGCTCTCCGTTTTCATCCAGAAAAAGTTTTATGCAGAGATGTTCCAAATCGGCGTAGTCAAGGCGGTTGTTCTCTCTTTTCTTATCCCCGTAGCGCCTGGAAAAATCCAAAGTCAAAAGCTTTAAACTCTCAACTAGGGGGGAGGCGAGTCTCAACTCCTCCCTGTTCTCCTCTCTCGACGTAAAAAACAGGTCGCGATATTCCTTCGTCGCGTTTTTGTTCTCTTTTCTCAGTGCCTCCATACGGTCAGCTATAGGGCTGTTCTCGGCAAGTTTCCCCGGAATTTTGCGCCTCCTCGGATGAGAGAAGGAGCGGACAAAATCGGCTATCTCGTCCCAATCGCCCTTTTCGCAGAGTTTTGCCAAAGCTTTGAAAAAGTCCATCTCAATTCTTAAGACCTCGGCATAGGCATCTCCCGCCGCGTCCCGCAGATTCTCACACTCCAGCGCTGCGCTTTCGCAGACCGCGCAAAGATGGCTGGCGCTCTCCTTAGTATAGTTAAAGATAACCTCTTCCCAAGGGGAGATATCACCCTTAAAATATAGAGAGGTCTTTTCCTCTAACCATGCCTGTGGGTAGGGATGCGATTGCATAAAGTCGTATAGGGTCTTAACCATCCCCATAAGCCGGCGGTCGTCCCTCTCACTGGAAAAGGCGTCGGCAAGTTCTCTCACGCTCCCGTTTTCAAACGCCTCTGAGATTGTCTCCCGCAAAGCTTCCGCGACATACTCATCCTGCTCTCTGTCAGAGAGGATCTTAAAATCGGGGGAGATATCAAGAAGCTGGAAAAATTCTTTCACCATATCCGCACAGAAGCTGTCTATCGTTCCGATCTTCGCCTGGCTTAAGAGCAGGCTTTGCCGCAAAAGAAGCTGATTGCGGGGGTTTTTCTGCATCAGCTCTCTGAGTCTGCGCATTATTCTGGCTCTCATCTCTGCCGCGGCGGCCCTGGTGAAGGTCACTATCAAGAGCCTATCGGCAGTGGTTGGCGGATCGCTTTGCGTAAGGCGGCCTATGACGCGCTCTACAAGTACGGCAGTCTTGCCGCTTCCTGCGGCGGCCGCCACAAGAAGTGTCCCGTTTACGGCGTTCACCGCATCCCGCTGGCTCTCGGTAAGTCGTGTATCAGCCATTTTCACTGCCCCCGCTTTCTCCCCGCATAAGCTCCAGAATTTCTCCATTATCTCTCCTGTCTGAGAGTACGTCCCTATCCCCCATCTCCATCTCGCATACAGTTTTATATGGACAGTATTTGCAGGCGTTCTGGTTTATCATGTTGGGTTTGGTCTCGGCTACCCCGTCTTTTAGCTTCATGCCCATGGTGGCCACCAGCCTCTTTGCGTATTCCATCACGGCCCTCATTCCGTCCTCTCTCAGCGCGCTGGAGTTTTTGCTTAAACTGCCGTCATTATTCAGCGTTGCGGGAATGAACCTCCCCTTGGCGGCGGCTTCCATAGCTCTGATTATCTCCTCGTTATTTAATACAAGCCCTTTCATCTTGAGTTCTCTGTCAGCATCTTCTAATATTTTTTCCCGTTTCTCTCCCCTCTCGCCCGTTAAACTGGGCTCTGCTGCGGGCATATAGAGAATCCCGGCCGGAAGCATTTTTCCCTTCTCGGTGAGAGCCGCCAGATATATAAGCATCTGCATATTCAGCCCGTAGAGCACATCGACCAGCTTAAATTCCTTCTTGCCCGTCTTATAGTCTACAACACGTACATACTCCTCGCCGTTTTCGGCTGTATATGTATCCGCCCTGTCTATCGTACCGCCTACCGTCACCGTACAGCCGTCATCCATCTCTATTTTAAGCGGAGGGAACGGGCTGTTTCTGTCAAGCCTCAGCTCGAAAAATTCCGGGGAAAAGCGGCTCTGCCTCAACTCCTCCTCCACATGGGAGATAAGCGTCACCGCAGAGCGGGAGAGGCGCTCCAGCCTGTATTTTTCCCTGCCAGACAGGTTCTCGTATCCGCCAAGCTTCTCGTCTGCGTATCTCCTCACCAGTCTCTCCACAAGCTCTTTTAGATCATTGCCGCGCTTTGCGCGTGGAGTGCTGAAATATCTCTCAAACAGGTAGTGCATCAAATTCCCGTACGCAAGTGCGTCCACCTCGGCGCGTCTTCTCTCCTGCACATTGAGACCGTATTTGCAAAAGTATTTAAAAGGACAGTTATAGTAGGCCTCCACCTGTGTGGGAGAGAGGAAAAGATTTTTCCCGTAGAGCTTATCTATAACTTCCCTGTCCTTTAACCTCGGGGTCTCTCCCGCGGCAGCGCGCCTTAACGCGGAGAGCTTACCCGCGTATGTGGGATCATCCTCAAAGAGTTTTATATATGCCCCGCTTTTGGGAGAGTTTTCCGAAAACCTCATGGCCATGCGGGAGAACGCTGAATCAGGAGAATTAGAGAAGAACTCGTCGGGAAGGTCTTTTAACGGTTGAATGGTTGGAAAAATCTCCTTCACGGCGGCTACAAGCTCACTCTCTTCCTTCTCCTCCGTGCCGGATACCTTAGGGTAGGAGATGATCAGCATTTCGGATGAGACACACGCTGCGGAATATGCCAGAAAGCGCTCCTCGGCGGCTCTCAGTTCAAGCGGGTCGCCCAGCGGCAGGTCCTGCGAGATCAGCTCTCTTCTCTCCACATCAGAGAACACCCCGGAATTTATTGGGGTCATGGGAAAATCTCCGGCGCATACGCCTATCAGAAAAACGGCCCTCGGAGACGATTGGCGAACCTGCTGCACGTCGCCGAAGATTACCTCGTCTGTGGTTTGTGGGATCTCAGAGACGTCCTCCCCCTTCAGTACCTCCCTGAAAAGCCCGGCATATCTCTCCCTCTCCATCTTTGCGTCCCCCAAGAGCTCGTGAAACTGCTCTAGAAGCTCCATTAGCTTTTCCCAAACGCGAAGCTGCCGCCCGGCCAAGCTCTCCTCCCCTGCGGCTCTCAGCTCTGCGCAGTTTTGAAGCACATGCTCCGGCACGTCTAGGTCGATGAGGAGTTTGTATACCGCCTCTGTAATCTCCCTCCCGCCGGCAGAGCGGGTGGAGGACGCAAAACCCAAAAGCGGTTTAATAAGCCTCTCCCGGCAGGCGTTTAATGTATTCAGCTCCTCCCTGTCCTCCTCTGTCCACTCCTTGTCGAAACCGCCGGGGTGTCTCGTAAATTCCATCCTCCAGTTTTCGCCTGAAAGGTTCCAGACATATGCGTAATTTTCCAGTGTCGAGATCTCCTCGTCAGAGAATCCCGCAACCCCGCTCTTCATGAGAGTCAGGAGGCTGTCCGTGGAAAAGCCTGTTCTTATCGCATCAAATGCGCTCTCAATCAGCCTTGGCACCGGCTCGCCGTCAATCGGCTGCGGTCTGGATACAAAGCAGGGGATTCCCCTCTTTTTAAACGCCACATCTAGGCTTCCGGAATAGGCCTCGGCATTTCTGCAGATAACGGCTATATCCCTGTAGCGGTAGCCCTTCTCCCTTGTAAGCCGGCAGATCTCCGCAGAGACAAACTCAGCCTCGTCAAAGGCGTCGCGCGCCTCGTAGATAAGTATGCCATCGCATTTTTCGCATGGAACAGAATCCGAAAATAGATTTGCCTCCAGATGTTTCAGACTTTCGTTTTTATATCTCGGTGAATCTGTGAGAATTTTTGTCTCACCTATCGGGACATTATCCTCCCTAGCGACTGACATAAGCCTTCCCCGGGTGCGGGTTACGAGGGAGAAAAGTCCGGTATCGCTCCCGTCTGTGCAGAGCGAGACCACCACCTTTCCCGCCTTCTTCATGATCTCTCTTAAAACCCCCATCTCCTGCGCGGTGAATCCCTCGAAGGAATCCACGGCGACAAGCGCTCCGCTAAAGAAATCACTCTCCTTAAGCGCCTCCTTAAGGCGGGTCAGGTCGTCCCTAGAATCCAGATAGGAGGTCTCCACCAGCGCGTTATAGGTCCCGTAGATCAGCCCGATCTCCCTTAATTTTTCCTTTAAACTGCCGGACAGCCGCTGGGAGACAGAACTGAGATCCCCCGGAGATAACCCGCACATCTTCATCTCGTTTACCGCCGTCAGCATTATGTCCGAGACCCGCCCCCTCTTGGCGGAGGAACGGTAGACTTCAAGCTCGTCCTCGCAGGAGCTTATAGCCATCGCCATAAGTATTCTTCTTCCGCCCTCAGAGAGGCGCCTGCCCGCTGCGCCGCCGACGGTTCTAAATACGACTTCGCAAAGCCGTGTAAAGCTTAATACCTGTACGCTCTCCATAAGCCTTGCCCCGCCCAAGGCCAGCATCTTTCTCTCCGCCTCAAAGGAGTACTGTTCAGGGACGATCAGCACCAGCTTCTTCCAGTCTCCCCTGCTCTCCTCAAAGAGCATTCTCCTCAGCGTTTCACTCTTTCCGCTCCCCGCGCGCCCAAGGACAAATTCCAGCACAGCGCAAAGCCCCCTCTATAAAAGTTCCATTCTTCACTTTTTAGATTATACCACAAAGAGAATTGTTGGTAAAGGACGCTTAAGGCAAATTTATCTTTTCAACCCCGCACAAATGTGCTAAAATAAAAAAGAGAAATTGAGGGGAGGGATGCCCCGTGGGTGATGAAGTTAATAAAGATGATCCGCTAAGGCTCACTGTGGGCATCCTTGCCCATGTGGACGCAGGCAAGACTACCCTCTCAGAGGCCCTTCTCTATACCTCGGGGGTTTTGAGAAGGCTGGGAAGGGTAGACCATGGCGACGCCTTTCTGGATACGGACGCGCAGGAGAGAGAGCGCGGGATAACCATATTCTCAAAGCAGGCTATACTCTCAACTCCCATGGGGGAGATAACGCTTATGGATACCCCCGGCCATGTGGATTTTTCTGCGGAGGCTGAAAGAGTTCTCGGGATTCTCGACTGCGCTGTGCTTGTGATAAGCGGTACGGACGGTGTGCAGCCGCATACTCTTACCCTTTGGGATCTACTCTCAAGACATGGGATACCCGTCTTTATTTTCGTGAACAAGATGGACCTGCCAGGGGCGGAAAAGTCCGGGATACTCTCTAACCTGCGGGACAGGCTCTCTAGGCAGGTAGTGGACTTTACCTCTTCCTCTCTGATGGAGGAGGCGGCCACGGGCAGTGAGGAGGCCCTTTCCGAATTTTTGGAGACGGGGACTCTCTGCGATGAGAGTGTTCGCACGCTGATACGGGAGCGGGAGATCTTTCCCTGCTTTTTCGGCTCGGCATTAAAGCTTACCGGTGTGGAGGAATTTTTAAACGCCATCTTCAAATATGCCACAAAACCGCTATACTCCGGTAAATTCGGGGCGAGGGTGTATAAGATAGGCAGGGACCAGGAGGACAGAAGGCTCACTTATCTGAAGGTGACGGGCGGCGCCATTAGGGTAAAAGACCTCTTAGAGGGGTATAACACCAAAGGGGAGAGATGGCAGGAAAAGGTTGAACAGATAAGACTGTACTCCGGTGAAAAGTTCCGCGCGCTGGACCTTGCCCCTGCCGGGACGGTCTGCGCGGTTCTGGGGCTCTCCCAGACATATGCGGGGGAGGGGTTGGGAATGGAGCGGGACTTCGAACCTCCCGCGCTATCCCCTGTCCTAAGTTACAAGCTGATCTTAAAAGACGGCTATGACCCCGCCGATGTGATGAAAAAGCTCAAAGCGCTTGAGGAGGAGGACCCGGAGCTGAATATCTACTGGAACGAGGCCTTAGGCGAGATAAGCGTGAGACTGATGGGCCAGGTGCAGATGGAGATTCTGAAGCGGAGAATAGAGGAACGCTTTGGCCTAGATGTAGATTTCGCCCCGGGAGGCATTGTGTATAAGGAGACGATAGCCTCCCCGTCAGAGGGAATTGGACACTACGAACCGCTGAGGCATTACGCCGAGGTAAGGCTGCTCTTAGAGCCGGGGAAACCCGGCAGCGGTTTGGTTTTTTCCTCTAGCTTAGGGGAGGACAGCCTTGACCGCAGCTGGCAGAGGCTGATACTCACCCACTTAGCGGAGAAACAGCATCTTGGCGTGCTGACGGGCTCCCCCATAACCGACATGAGGATAACGCTCATCGCCGGGCGGTCTGACGTGAAGCATACCGAGGGCGGGGATTTCAGAGAGGCGACCTACCGCGCGGTGAGGCAGGGACTTATGGAGGCGGAGAGCGTTTTGCTGGAGCCCTGGTACCGCTTCAAGCTGAGCCTTCCAAGGGAAAACCTTGGCCGTGCCATGAGCGACCTGGAGCGTATGGGGGCGAAATGCGAGCCGCCCATGGAGGAAAATAATGCGATCGCATTAAATGGCATAGCTCCCGTCGCAGAGATGCGGGATTATTTTACCGCAGTCACAGCGTATACGAAGGGTGAGGGCAGGCTTAGCTGCCGCCTCTCCGGCTATATGCCGTGCCACAACAGCGAGGAGATAATCAAGGAAAAAAATTACGACCCCGAGGCCGACCTCTTAAATTCCCCTGACTCCATATTCTGCGCGCACGGTGCTGGCTTTGTCGTCCCGTGGGATAAGGTTCCCCAGATGGCGCATACCGAGAGCCCGATAGCGAAAAAGAGAGAACCTACCGAGCCTCCCCCGTCTTCCCGCCCTACAGGACCGATTACGAGAAAGGGGACGCTCTCTGAGGACAAGGAACTTTTGGGAATATTTGAGAGAACCTACGGACCCGCAAAGCCAAGGGATTTTAACCCCATTCCGAGAGCTGAAAACTCAGGGGACGCCGGCCCCCCGCAAAAGGCCGAACCAATTCCGGAGGGGCCGGAATATCTCCTGGTGGACGGTTATAATATCATCTACGCATGGGACGAGCTGGCCCAGCTGGCAAGGGAGGACCTGTCCTCCGCGCGGCGGGTTCTCATGGAGATTCTTGTAAATTACAGGGGCTTTCGAAAAAACGAGATCATCTTGGTCTTTGACGCCTACAAGGTGAAGGGAAACCCCGGCTCTCAGGAGGTCTATAAGGGAATCCACGTGGTATATACCAAAGAGGCGCAGACCGCGGATGCGTATATAGAGCGGGCTACCTTTAAGCTGGGGCGGGAACACCGCGTGAGAGTTGCCACCTCTGACAGTCTGGAACAGCTAATCATTCTCGGGCATGGGGCCCAGAGGGTTTCGGCCAGGGAGTTTAAAACAGAGGTAGAGGCCGCCGACGGAAAGATCCGGGAACTTGTGGAGGCCAATAACCGCAGGCAAAAGCCAAACAGACCACTCAGAAAACCGCTATCCAAGCTTGCCGCGCAGGTGAGGGAGGACGGGACTAAAGAGGGTCCATCAAATAAAGAATAGAGGAGATTATTATGAGCAGTATTCCGCGTCCGGAACATCCCAAACCGCAGATGGAGAGGGAGCGCTGGCAGAACTTAAATGGTCCTTGGGACTTTGAATTCGACCCGGGAAGAAGCGGCAAAGAACGCGGCATGAACGATGCGAACGCATGCTTTTCCCGCAAAATAAACGTCCCATTTTGCCCGGAGAGCGTCCTATCCGGGATCAATGACAGGGACTTTCATTCCGGTCTCTGGTACCGCAGAAAATTCACCGTGGGTGATCAGGACCTCTTGGGGAGGGTATTTCTGCACTTCGGCGCAGTGGACTACAGAACCGAAGTCTTTATAAACGGGGAGAGCGCGGGCAGCCATACGGGAGGGTATGTCTCCTTCCGCCTTGAGATAGAAAAATTCTTAAAGCCCGGGGAAAATACGCTCACCGTCTATGCCGAGGACGATACGAGAGATCCTCTCATTCCGAGAGGTAAGCAGAGCGAGGAGTACTATTCCCATAACTGCGACTATACCCGCACAAGCGGCATCTGGCAGACTGTCTGGCTGGAGTTCACCCCCAAAGAATATGTGGACTCCATAAAAATCTTCCCATCCGTTGAGACCTCCTCAGTGACGCTGATCCTAAACACCGTTGGCGCCGCTGATCTCAGCGTTCTCGCCTCTTTTGACGGAAAGCCTATGGGGAGCGCCGGCTGCAAATCCAAAGGGGGCAGCGTCAGTCTCAGCATTCCGCTATGCGAGCCCCACCTGTGGGAGGTTGGCAAGGGAGGACTCTACGATCTTAGGATCAATTACGGAAATGACAGCGTGAAGAGCTATTTCGGCTTGAGGTCGGTATCTCTTGACGGCAAGGTCTGCAGGATAAACGGGGAGCCGGTGTTTCAGCGCCTTGTTCTGGACCAGGGCTTCTACCCCGAAGGGATATATACAGCGCCTGATGACGGGGAACTCTGCGGGGACATTCTGCGCTCCATGGCGATGGGCTTTAACGGCGCGAGACTCCACCAAAAGATTTTCGAGGAGAGGTTTCTCTACCATGCCGACAGGCTGGGCTATATCGTCTGGGGAGAATAT
Organism: uncultured Acutalibacter sp.; assembly: GCA_964602365.1. GTDB lineage: Bacteria > Bacillota > Clostridia > Oscillospirales > Acutalibacteraceae > Acutalibacter. Next base: position 16,882 of record CAZRQD010000012.1, read on the forward strand.
CCCAACTGGGGACTGGACCACACCAGGCCGGAGGCCATTTACGGAATTTTGCCTGAGTGGCTGCAAGAGGTCAGCCGGGACTTTAACCACCCCTCGATAGTCGGCTGGTGCCCGTTTAACGAGACGTGGGACCAGCATGGGAACAGGCAGTTTGACCCCATGCTCTCTCTTGTATACCGCGCAACAAAGGCGGCAGACCCCACAAGACCCTGCATAGATACCTCCGGCAATTTCCATGTGGAGACTGATATTTTCGACCTGCATGATTACGAACAGGATGCGATCGCATTTTCCGCACACTATAAGGGTCAAGAAGGATTTTTTGACAGATTCGCCGACAGGCAAAAGTATGGCGGGCAGCCGCTTATGGTGAGCGAATACGGCGGGATAGGCTTTTCAATCGGCGGGGATGCGTGGAGCTACGGCAGCGCGGCAAAATCCAAGGAGGAATATATAGAGAGGTTTGCCTCCCTTGCCGATGCCATGCTGGACAATCCTGATATCATGGGGTTCTGCTATACCCAGCTTACGGATATAGAACAGGAACAGAACGGGGTCTATACATACGACCGCATACCAAAGGTAGAGCCGGAGATCATCCGCAGGATTCTCTCAAGAAAGGCGGCAGTTGAAAAAGAGGATGAGGAATAATATTTTGACAAATCCTCTAAATTGGCTTATAATTTAAGGGAGAAATATGCCATGGCATGGCGCCGTGGATAAAAAGGAAGGGGATAGAATTGAAGAAGATCGAGACGAAAAACGCTCCTGCTGCCATAGGTCCCTACAGCCAGGCGATGGCGACGGAAAAGCTTGTCTTCACCTCCGGACAGATACCGTTGGTACCGGAAACGGGAGAGATAATCCCCGGGGGGATCGACGAACAGACCATCCAGGCGATTGAAAACCTAAAGGCAGTTTTAGAGGCCGCTGGCTCCGGCCTGGACAGGGTGCTGAAGACCACCTGCTTTTTGCAGCATATGCGGGATTTTGCAGCTTTTAACTCCATTTACGAGAAGTACTTCCCGGGAAAGCCTGCCAGGAGCTGCTTTGAGGTTGGCGCACTGCCAAAAGGCGCTTTAGTGGAAATAGAGGCCGTTGCGGAAATCTGAAAGCTTTATCAGCAGCGAAAGACGCCGGAGACTGCTTAACTGCAGCCTCCGGCGAGGTATTTTGTAACTGTAGATGAGGAATCTCAAACAAAATAGGGATTGGGCTTTGTCAGAAGTGTGACTAGGTCAATGAGCCAGCCGATTCCTATCAACCCTCCAGTAAAGAGGTAAAGTATTCCCATGCCAGTCTTACCCTCATAGAACTTGTGGGCACCAAAAAATCCCAAAAAGAAGCAAAGAAGTAATGCAACCCACTTGTTTCTAGCTTTACCGGCCACACGGTAGCCTCGGGTATTTACATTGGTATTAGTATTGGTGTTCACGTTGGTATTTGTACTCTGATTACTGTTGTTAATCACAATATTGGGGGTAGCCGCGGCACCGCTCATACTTTCCACCTGCCTGCCGCATTGGGTGCAGATGACGGCATCAATCGGGATTTGCGCGCCGCAATATTTGCAGAATTTCATGCCGGGAGCCGGTTGCCTAGGCTGCTGAGGCTGGACCTGTGGTTTTGGATCTACTATGGGCTGCTGGACCAGAGGCTGCGGCTGATTCCCTGGTTTTGGCTGAACCTGGGGCTGGGGTCGTACCTCCGGTTGCGCCTGACCCTGAGAATGCGGCTGAACCTTAGGTTGTTGCTGAACTTGGGGTTGCGGCTGAGTTTCTGAACTTTGAACGTTAGGCTCGATATTCATGGAGATCCTCCCTTGTTTCTTTTGGGCTCATACTAGCATATTGGCCACTTTTTGTCAAGTTAAAATTATCATTGATGATAATTTTTTGTCATCATTTGCAAGATATAATTGACAAAAAGGAGGGAGTCCGCCATGATTCTTCAAACCGATACGCGTATCAAGCAGCTCCGGCAGGGCCGGGGAATCAGTCAAAGCGAACTGGCGCGAATAATGTCCGTGACGCGTTCCAGCGTCAACGCCTGGGAGATGGGGATTTCCCTGCCCACGGCGGCAAAGCTGGTGGAGCTCTCTCTTTTCTTTCATGTCTCTGTGGATTTTATTTTGGGGCTTGAGAGCAGCGAGAGCATTCAATTGGATGGATTTACGCAGGATCAAAAAGCACTGATCTATGCTCTGCTGAACTATTTTCAAAAGGAAAGCGAGGAGAACTCCTCGCAGTAAAAACTCGAGCTCAAACTCGCTTCAAATTTCTTCAAAAAGCTGAAAGAAGATATTCCTGAACGAAACAGTAAAAACCAAAAAGCCCCGGAATACCGAGGCTTTTACTCTTGCCGCAGACCATACGGCTGAATTGGTGGGGGGAGATGGATTCGAACCATCGAAGGCAGTGCCAGCAGATTTACAGTCTGTCCCCTTTGGCCGCTCGGGAATCCCCCCGGATACATAAGAACCTGCTGGATGGGAGCCAAAACTTGGAGCTGGTGGACGGACTTGAACCCCCGACCTGCTGATTACAAATCAGCTGCTCTACCAACTGAGCTACACCAGCAGACTCTCTTAAAACGTGACTATTATAGAGCAGTGGAATGAGGATGTCAAGCCCAAAATTAAAATTTCCCCTTTTTTCGGCATAAAACTAGAAAAACCCCTCTCTGCAAAGAGCGGGAGGGGTTTACAAATCATAATGAATTAGGCGAGTTTGTCCTCTCTTAAAATGAATTTTCCCGCGAACTGCATGAGCAGGAATGCCACCACTGTCGTGACTATTATCTCCGGTATCATATATAGCCCGTTATAGATCAGGGAATACATCACGGCCAGAGCGGTCCCCGTAAAGCCTGAGGTTGCAGGTATGATCTCCGCAAGGAAGGACTGCATTTCAGTCACATCCATAAAGGATGCCCAGAGGAGCCAGCCGGAGAGGAATGAGCAGAGATAGCGCAGGAGGCCGCAGAACAAAGAGCCAAGGGTCATAGCAACGGCGTCTGACTTAAACTTCCCGCGGAAGATCCCGCCAAAACCCAGAACCGTGAAGGCAAGGATATAATCCAGTAAAATAGAGCCTACCAGCATCATGGGCGAAAGCCCCTTTAAGCTGCCCATTCCGAACAAGAGCTGAAGTACGCTGAATACCAGGCCCGCGGCAAGCCCCCACTTTGTACCGGCGCGGTACGCGAACACCATCACGGGGAGCATGGAACAGAGAGTTATCGACCCGCCGTATGGGAGGTCAAGCACCTTCACGAAGGAGAGGACGGTGCCAAGTGCCACCAGCATTCCGCCCAGGACCAGGTTGTAGACGCGTTTTTTCATTTCCTACCAAGACCTTTCCACAATATATTTTGAAAAACGAAAATGCCATTTGGGATAAATCCAAATGACATAAGAACGCTCCGCGCATCTTGGCGCATATGATGAAACGATTCCTACGTCGGTATTATCCGCATCAGGTTCCTGCCGTTTAGGCAAAGGGTTCAAGCAAAAGCTAATCTCAGCCCGCGTAAGCGAGCACCCCTTCTTTCATTTTTCAAACTTATTCTACTCCCTCATTTGGGTTTTGTCAAGGAAAATTAGATTCGATATCAGCGACCCTATGCGATCGCATGGCATTGCATGAAAGCTAAATGAGATAATTTCTCTCAAGATCTTGCATTTTTCTCTGCATTTAGCTAAAATAGGCGGGAGAAAGGTAGTGGATTGTTTTGAATTTGAGCTTTCCTAAAAAGCCGTTTCGAACACGCGGAGGGGCTAAAGTTCCGCATCACAAGAATACCGCGGACTCTCCCTCAACTTATATGCCGCCCCCGGCGGAGGTTATAATCCCGATGAGCCAGCATATCGGCACGCCCTGCGAACCTACCGTAAGAAAGGGGGACAGGGTCCTTGTGGGACAGGTAATCGGCGACAGTGAGGCATACGTCTCGGCGCCGGTGCATGCTTCAGTATCCGGTACGGTTAAGGATATTACCAGCATTGTCCTCACGGGGGGAGTGCCAACGCGGGCTGTTGTGATAGAATCTGACGGAAAGATGGAGCGCGACCCCGGCATCTACCCGCCGGCGGCCCTGAACTCCCGAAAGGAACTCGCGATGGCGGCGCGCGCCGCAGGGCTGGTGGGATTAGGCGGTGCCGGTTTTCCGGCGCATGTAAAGCTGAATGTCCCGGACGGGAAGAAGATAGATACACTGATAATAAACGCTGCGGAGTGCGAGCCGTACGTCACCAGCGACCACAGAGAGGCCATTGAGAACGGACAGGACGTGCTTGACGGAATATATAAGGTAAAGGATATTCTCGACGTCCACAGGGTATTGATAGCAGTGGAGGACAATAAGCCGGACGTAATAATGCGGCTTACCGAGATAGCCGAAAACCCGGATATGGACCCCTTAGATGAGGTGAGGGTATTAAAACTCAAGAGCCGGTACCCCCAAGGCGCGGAAAAGATACTGGTGCAGTCGGTCACCAACAGAAAGGTTCCCGCGGGAGGCCTCCCTGCGGACGTGGGATGTCTTGTCATGAATATCGCATCAATCGCATTTTTTGCACGGTACTTACGGACCGGAATGCCGCTTACCCAGAAACGGGTAACCGTGGACGGCTCTGCCGTGCGCTTCCCGCAAAATGTCATTGTACCCGTCGGTACGAGAATAAGGGACCTTATTGCCTTTTGCGGGGGATATAAAGAAGAACCTAAAAAACTGCTTATGGGCGGTCCCATGATGGGAGTGGCGCTGGCCAATGACGACCTGCCAATACTGAAGCAGAATAACGCCATCCTTGCCATGGGAGAGGCAGAGGCTGAGAGTCTAAAGCCCTCTGCCTGCATTCGCTGCGGAAAATGCGTGTCTGCCTGTCCGATGGGACTTATGCCGATAAAACTTGAGAAAGCCGTCCAAAAACACGACGTTGATGCTTTGCAATCCCTGGATGTCTCCACCTGCATGGAGTGCGGGTGCTGCGCCTTCTCCTGCCCGGCGGGGAGGCCTCTTGTTCAGGCAATTAGGCTGGGAAAAAGCATGGTGAGAAAGGCGGGTGGGAGATAAAATGGAAAAACTTACTGTCTCATCCTCTCCGCATTTCCACTCTCGAAGAAATACCCAGAATATTATGCTCGACGTCATAATAGGTCTGTCCCCCGCCATGATAGCCTCTGTGGTTATCTTTGGTTTTCGCGCGGCCGTGCTTATTCTTACCTGCGTTGCGGGATGCGTACTCTCTGAATATCTCTCCCGCAAGATCATGAAGAGGGATCAGACGGTCTCTGATCTCAGCTGCGTAGTCACTGGGATTCTGCTGGCCCTCAACCTGCCTGTAGGCGTCTCTCCGTTCATCGCCCTCTTCGGATGCGTCGTCGCTATAGTCGTGGTAAAGCAGATGTTTGGCGGCATAGGGCAGAACTTCGTAAACCCCGCTCTTACAGCGAGGATCGTGCTGATGAATTCCTTTCCCTCGCAGATGACTCGCTTTACAGCGCCGTTTACCCGGTTTTCCGATGCCGTGACCACCGCCACACCTTTGGGAAGTCTCGCACAGGGCGGGGAAGTTCCCGGATATCTTGACCTGTTCCTTGGCAGGACGGGCGGTTGCCTGGGAGAGACCTGTGCGCTGGCGATTCTAATCGGCGGGGCATATCTGCTGGTTCGCAGGGTCATAAGCCCGATAATACCCTTTACCTATCTGGCAACTGTGGCGGTTTTCTCTGCTATTCTGGGGAGAGATCCCGTCTTTGACCTGCTCTCTGGCGGGCTTATGCTTGGAGCTTTCTTTATGGCGACCGATTATGCCACCTCTCCCGTCTACTTTTGGGCGAGGGCAGTCTATGGTGTGGGGTGCGGGGTACTTACAATACTGATAAGGGAATTTGGCTCTCTGCCGGAGGGCGTTTCCTATTCCATAGTTCTTATGAATATTCTCACCCCGCTATTAGAGCGGTGGATAAAGCCGAGAGCTTTCGGGAAGCCGAAAAAATCAGCTCTCAAAAAGGAGGACGCAGATGCGACTTAAAGAACTCCTAAAACCCGCGGTTATCCTCTTTTTGATATGCTCTGTAACGGCTCTGGCACTCTCCGGGGTAAATCTTCTGACGGCGGACGCCATAGAGGAAAAGCAGCTTGAGAAGGCCGAAGAATCAAGACTTCTTGTCCTGCCAACCGCCGAACGGTTTGAGCCGGGATTTGACGGGACTTGCTATATCGGGTTTGCGGGGGACGAAATAGCCGGCTATGTATTTGAGACAGAAGCGCGCGGATACGGCGGGGCAGTGCGGGTTATGACAGGAATTGATGCGGAGAGCGGAAGGATTAGCGGCGTGGAACTTCTGGAACATGAGGAGACGCCGGGACTTGGAGCGAACGCCGAGAGAGAGAACTTCAGGGGGCAGTTTCTGCAAGAAGTTTCGCCAAACGGATTCAGTCTTGTCAGATACCAGGAGCCGGGAGAAGGCGAGATAGAGGCCTTGACCGGTGCAAGCATGACCAGCCGTGCCGTCTTAAATGCCGTGAACGAGGCGATGGAGATGTATTTTCAAATACTTGAAATGACTGGGGAGGGAGAGTAGCCCTATGGAGAAAAAGAAAAACGGTCTCTGGCATGAGTTTAGTAAGGGAATAATAAAAGAAAATCCCGTCTTAAGGCTTGTTCTGGGCTGCTGCTCCACCTTGGCTGTCACCACCGCAGCGGGAAACGCCATAGGCATGGGGCTTGCCACGACCTTTGTGCTTGTCTGTTCCAACGCGGTTATATCTCTCATGAGAAAGATCATACCGAACAAGGTGAGGATTCCTGCCTATATCACCATAATAGCGGGTTTCGTGACCATTGTGCAGCTCTTTATAAAGGCCTTCTCCCCCGCTTTGGAAAAGGCCTTGGGGGTTTTCCTGCCGCTTATAGTCGTAAACTGCATTATTCTGGGCAGGGCTGAGATGTTCGCGAGTAAGAACAGGGTTCTTCCCTCTATTGTGGATGGACTCGGAATGGGGGTTGGTTTTACAGCAACGCTTCTGCTGATGGGAATAATCAGGGAGCTGCTTGGCGCCGGAACGGTCTTTGGCTTCCCCGTACTTTCCGGGTTTGTAGAGCCTATTATAATTTTCCTGCTGCCTCCCGGCGGATTCTTTGTCTTCGGAATGCTGACAGCACTTGCCGGACGCCTGAGCGAAGAGAAAAAGCCTCCCGAGGACCTTGGCTGCGACCATTGCCCGCTAGCGGGAAGTTGCAGTAAGATCTCTAAAAAGGAGGCGAGATGATGGACGCAAGTGTCATAAAAGGTCTCATCGCCATTTTTCTCTCTGCAATCCTTACAGAGAATTATGTGCTGAATAAATTTCTGGGAATCTGTCCGTTCCTGGGCGTCTCCAAAAAACTCAACACCTCAATCGGCATGGGCTGTGCCGTGACCGCGGTAATGGTAATAGCCACCGCCGTCACATGGCCGCTCTACTACGGGGTGCTGGTACCTAACGGGCTGGAGTATCTGGAGACCGTGGTATTCATCCTTGTGATCGCTGGCCTGGTCCAGCTGCTGGAGACGGTCCTGCATAAGTATATGCCGCCTCTCTACAATTCTCTTGGAATCTATCTCCCGCTTATTACAACTAACTGCGCCGTGCTTGGAATCACAATGCTGGTGTTGGAGAAGGCTTCAGCGGATGCGAGTTACGGGTTTGCGCAGGCGATTATAAACGCGTTTGGCTCTGGTATAGGATTTCTCCTGGCGATGGTCCTTTTCTCCGGGGTTCGGGAGAGACTTGAGGAGTGTGATGTTCCAAAATGTTTTAAGGGTCTCCCGATAACGCTGGTGGCGGCATCACTGCTGGCTTTGTCTTTCCTGGGATTTAACGGCCTGACCGACAGGCTTATGGGAGGAGGCTGATTATGCAGATTCTTATACCTGTCCTTATAGTCGGCGGAATAGGACTTTTAGCCGGAATAATTCTCTCCGCTGCCTCGGTATTTATGGCAGTGCCAAAGGATGAGAAAGCTGAGGCGCTTTTAGATGTTCTCCCGGGGGCAAACTGCGGGGCATGCGGGTTTTCAGGCTGCTCTGGCTATGCCAAGGCGATGTCGGAGGGTAAGGCAGAGCCGGGTCTCTGCTCTCCCGGGGGTGATGCCGCTGCAAGGGCATGCGCAGAAATCCTCGGCAGTGGGGAGGTCTCTGTGGTGAAGAAATATGCCGTGGTCCGCTGCCTTGGGAGTGATGACAATGCCGACACTCGCATGGTATACGAGGGAATGCAGAGCTGCGCGGGGGCTCAGCTTCTTGGGGGACTTACGGACTGCCGCTTTGGCTGTATGGGACTTGGAGACTGCCTCTCGGTCTGCGAGTACGGCGCAATAAAAATCTGCAATGGACTTGCGCAGATAGATAAGGAAAAATGCGTTGGCTGCTCTAAATGCGCCGCTGCCTGTCCAAGAGGAATGATAACGCTTATCCCAAAAAAGAGGCAGGCAGTGGTTCTCTGCCAAAGCTGTGACAAGACAAGGGATACCATAGATGTCTGCAAGGTAGGCTGTGTCGGCTGCGGAAGATGCCAGAGGATCTGTCCCAGAAAGGCGATTGCCGTTGAAAACGGGTTGGCAAGGATAGACCCGGAGCTCTGCGTAGGATGCGGAAGATGTTTTGATGAATGCCCGAGAAGAGTAATAAGAATCGAGACCTTATAACTTTGATATGGAAAAGCGGAGCCTTTCCCAAGGCTCCGCTTTAATATTGCTTTTTTAGATCTGTACTTTCGCAAAAAGCGATAACGGGAAAGTTCAAACCATACTGTGCTGAATTGCCTAGTTTACCTCGTAAGGAAGAACATGAGTGCGAAGAGTACGCCTATGACCCAGGTACCGGCGTTGATCTCTTTTACCTTTCCGGTAAAGAGTTTGATGAAGATGTAGGCCAAAAGACCAAAAGCAATGCCATAGGAGATATTATAGGTAAGCGGCATAATGGCTATGGTAAGGAATCCAACAACGGCCGCCGCGGGATCTCCCCAGTCCACATTTTTCACATTGCTCATCATCAGCACGCCGACATATATCAGCGCGGCTGCGCATGCATATGTGGGAATAAGCTGGGCAACGGGAGAGAGGAACATGGCTATGAAGAAGAGCGCAGCGGTTGTGATAGAGGTAAGCCCTGTACGTCCGCCCTCTGCGACGCCTGCGGATGACTCCACAAAGGTAGTAACGGTGGAGGTGCCGCAAATCGCGCCTGTGCAGGTAGCTACGGCGTCAGCAAGCATGGCCTTGTTCATGTTGGGAACCTCGCCCTCTTTGGTGAGCATATTTCCTGCAGAGCAGGCTCCGTAGAGAGTCCCCATCGTATCAAACATATCCACCATGCAGAAAGCCAGCATAGAGGTGAGGAACATGACAATGAAAGAACCCACTCCGTTAGCCGCAATATATCCGGAGAAGTTGAAACCGTCCGTAAAGACCTTGAGGAACGCCTCGCTGCCAAAAGCCTTGAAAGCGCCGAAGAAGTCAGAAGAAAGATTCGGAGCTATAGCAGTGGAATAGAAACCGGGGACAGTGATCAGACCGATGATATAGTATACCACACTGCCGCCAAGTATTCCCCAAAGAACTGCGCCGCGAATCTTTGCCTTCGCCATCGCACCGATCGCAAACACTGTTAAGATGGTAAGCAGTATGGGGAAGATAGAGGCCCAAGTCGCATTGCCAGAGAACACGTTGAATGAGGCGAGATTGACCTTTGTTGAAGAATCAGCCACAACTATGCCCGCATTTTGCATGCCGATGAAAGCTATAAAGAGCCCTATGCCGGCGGAGATTGCCACTTTGACCTCCTTTGGTATAGCGTCGAATATCAGCTTTCTCAGCCCGGTCACTGTAAGCAGGACAAAGACTATGCCGTCAACTAGCACCAGTACCAATGCGTTCGCATAGGAGAGTCCCATTCCCACACAGACCGTGTAGACGAAGTAGGCGTTGAGGCCCATGCCGGACGCCTGCGCAAGCGGGAGATTGCTTAACAGCCCGATGAGCAGTGTGCCAATCACCGCGGATATGGCTGTCGCGATGTAGATGGCACCGTAGCTAACGCCCAGCACATTCGTACCGTCTCCAAATGGATCAGAAAACATCCCGGCGTTCACCATCAGAATATAGGCCATAGCCATAAACGTGGTCACACCGGCAGTGATCTCAGTTCGGACGGTGGTACCGTGTTCTTTGAGCTTAAAGAACTTTTCCAAACTATTCACGCTCCCATAAAATAAATATAGCCCTCCCTATCTCTTTTGCGTCCCGTGGAAAGCCCGACCTCCTCAAGAATAGATTGCAAAAACAGAATGGAGAACTCTTACAGGTTCAGTATACTCGCGCCTCCCGTAAAAATCAAGTTTTCCTTTACAAAAAATTCACATTTCTCTAATCTGTCAGCCAAATACACTTTTTGTTAGAAAATTTTATGGATTTTTATTTTGGGAAGTTTGCCTAAAAAAGCGGCGGTTTACCCGCCGCGGTATTTAAACTACATTTCCTGCTGTTTGCTTGCCGTTTTGCGCCATAACTCCCACGAGGTTATGTGGGACATAGAGCTCTTCAAGATAATCATTCTCCTCTTCAGTAAGCTCTAGATCCACGGCTTTAGCCGCTCCCTCCACGTGTGAGAATTTCGTCGCACCCACCACGGGAGAGGTAACCTTTGATATGAGCCACGCGAGAGATATCTCCGTCATGCTCACTCCTCTTCTGTCGGCAAGCTCTGCCACCCTCGCAATAATCCTCCCATCCGCCTCGGCGGTAGCGTCATACTTAAATTTCGCATAAGAGTCCTCCTCAAGTCTCTTGGATGTCTCTCCCGGACGCTTTGAGAGCCTGCCGCCCGCAAGTGCGCTATATGGGGTCATGGCGATGTTCTGATCTCTGCAGAAGGGCGCCATCTCTCTTTCCTCCTCCCGCGCGATCAGGTTATAATGCCCCTGGATGGAGACAAACTCTGTCAGATTATGCTCTCTCGCGTAGAAATTCGCCTTGGCAAGCTGCCACGCAAAGCAGTTGGAGATACCAATATATCTGGTTTTTCCAGCCTTTACGGCATTATCTAAGCCTTCCATTACCTCTTCCATCGGGGTATGGTAGTCCCACATATGATAGATATACAGATCCACATAGTCAAGGCCAAGATTTTTCAGACTCTGGTTGAGGTAATTCTCTATATGTTTTTGCCCGCTCACCCCGCTGTCTATCTCTTCCTGTGTGCGGGGGGTGAACTTCGTCGCTATTACAAAATCATCCCTATTTGCAAAATCTCTAAGAGCTTTGCCGACATACTGCTCGCTTGTCCCGTTTTGGTAGGCGATGGCCGTATCAAAGAAGTTTATGCCAAGCTCCAGCGCGTGTTTTATTATCTCCCTGCTCTGTTCCTCATCCACTGTCCAGGTATGCTGTCCCGTCTGTGCGTTTCCAAAACCCATGCAGCCTAGGCAGATTTTTGAGACGTTTAAATCTGATTTTCCAAGTTTTGTGTATTTCATCAATGTTCTCCTCTCTCCACAAATTACCGTGCCGGGTTTATTGCGGCACGGTAGAAAACGATTTTAAGCTTCTTTTAGAAATTAGCGGCGGGACCCTACATGACAGCTTCAACCTCATGCTCGCCCGGCGCCATATCGGGAATGACGTTTCCCTCTATCGGCTTTCCGTCAACTGTGAGGGACTTGATACCCTTCTCACGGCCGTTTGGATTACTAATGTGGATATTATATGTAGCTCCCCTGAACTTGCGGGTCACGGTGATCTCGTCAAAATCGGCAGGGACGCAGGGGTCCACCACAAGACCTGAGAACTCGGGACGAATGCCCAAAATATATTGCGAGACATTCATAAAGGTCCAGGCGGCAGTGCCGGTAAGCCAAGAGTTCTTTGCCTGTCCGAAGTGAGGTGCGTCCTTACCGGCTATCATCTGCGAATAGACATAGGGCTCTGTGGAGTGCAGGTCCGAGATATCCTCCAGATAAGACGGCGCGGTTTTTCTCCAAATTTCAAAGGCTCTGCTCCCGCGGCCGATTCTTGTCTCGGCTATAGAGACCCATGGGTTATTGTGGCAGAAGATACCGGCGTTCTCCTTATACCCGGGAGGATAGGAGGAGATCTCGCCAAGCTCGAGATGATAGGTTTGATAGGCAGGCTGCTGCAGAACGATACCGTATTTGGTGTCAAGTCTGTCCCTTACAGAGTCGAGCGCCTGCTCTGCCTTGCCCTCTTTAATGCCAACATCCGCTAAGACGCAGAAGCCGTTGGATTCTATGAAAATCTTCCCCTCTTTGCAGGTATGCGAGCCAACTGGATTTCCGAAGGCGTCAAACGCGCGGATGAACCACTCTCCGTCCCAACCGGCGGTGAGGATAGTGTCATACATCTCACCAACCGCCTTAAGAGCCTCAGCGGATTCCTCCTCAAAGCCCTTTATCCTGAGCATTTCGGCATAGTCCCTTCCATAGCGTACAAACATCGCTGCGATAAACACTGACTCTGCCACGGGTCCCTCTGATGGTCCAAAGGTCTGGAAGGACTCACCGGGCTCCTCTGAGAAGCAGTTGAGGTTTAGGCAGTCGTTCCAGTCAGCGCGGCCGATGAGAGGCAGTTTATGCGGGCCTAAATGCGTAAGGGTAAAGTTAAAAGAGCGGCGTAGATGCTCTAGAAGTGAAGTTGCCACTTCCATATTGCAGTTGTATGCGACAGTCTCATCCAGAATTCCAAAGTCCCCGGTCTCTTTTATATAGGCCGCGACGCCGGCGATTAGCCAAAGCGGGTCGTCATTAAAGCCAGAGCCTATGTCTGCGTTGCCCTGCTTTGTAAGCGGCTGGTACTGGTGGTAGGCCGAGCCGTCCTCGAACTGGGTGGCGGCAATGTCAAGAATTCTCTGCCTGGCGCGCTGAGGTATGAGATGCACAAAGCCGAAGAGATCCTGAGAGGAATCTCTAAAGCCCATGCCGCGCCCGATGCCGCTCTCGTAATAGGAGGCGGAGCGCGACATATTAAATGTGACCATGCACTGGTACTGGTTCCAGATATTTACCATGCGGTCAAGTTTCTCGTCCTTGGTCTTTACCTGATAGATGGAGAGCAAACCGTCCCAGTATGCCTTAAGGTCGGAGAGGGCACTGTCCACCTGGCTGTCGGTCTCGAAACGGTGCATGGCGGCAATGGCCCTGTCCTTTTTGATGACGTTTGGCGCCTCCCACTTATCGTCCTTGGGATTTTCGCAGTAGCCCAAAAGGAAGATAAAACTCTTCTCCTCGCCGGGGGCAAGGGTGACCCTGAGGTGGTGAGAGCCGATGACCGCGCCGCCGCTGGCTATGGAATTGTAGTGGGTATTCTCAGAGACGGCCTTGGGATTATACGTCCCGTTATAGGTGCCGAGAAAATCCTCCTGCTGGGTGTCGAAGCCCACAATCGGCGCGTTTACGGTATAATAGGCGAAGTGGTTCCGCCTCTCCCGGTATTCGGTCTTGTGATAGATTGTGGAACCGACAACCTCCACCTCTCCCAAGGAGAGATTTCGCTGGAAGTTCTCGCCGTCAGACTGCGCGTTCCAGAAGCAGAACTCCACATAGGAGTAGAGGTCTAAACTTTCCTCCTTGCTGCCGGTGTTTTTCAGCTTCAGCCGGTTCACCTCCAAGGCCTCATGCAATGGCACAAAGGCCAGCAGGTCCATGGAGATAACTCCCTTGGAGGAGAGAATATGCGTATAGCCCAGGCCGTGCCGGCACTCGTAACTGTCTAAGGGAGTCTGCACGGGCTGCCAGCCGGGGTTAAAGACCTCCCCGTCATGGCGGATATAGTAGTATCTTCCGTTGCGGTCCTTGGGAACATCGTTATAGCGGTAGCGCGTGATGCGGAGCATCTTAGCGTCGCGGTAGAAGCAGTAGCCGCCCATCGTGTTGGAGATCAGCGAAAAGAAGTCCTCGTTTCCCAGATAGTTTATCCACGGCTGCGGCGTCATCGGGGTCTCTATTACATACTCCCGGTTCAAATCGTCAAAATGTCCGAACTTTGCCATAATTGCGCCTCTCTTCTATTCTATATTATAGATAGTATAGGGGCGGTGATCTAAACCACCGTCCCATGAATCTATCTTCTCCTGCCCCTGTTCACAATGGAGGGAATCATGCAGGGGATTGCCAGCACACCGTAGGCCGCCCCGAAAATCCAATGTCTTGAGAATACCCCGTGGATAAACTCTGTCATGAAGACCTTGATGGATTCAGGTGCAAGGTGCAGGTTTGCGATGCCCAGAACGGGGTACAGCACAAACGCTACTATCAGGCAGAGACCGGCGGCGGCTATCAGGCTGAAGGCGATGGACCTAAAGCCGTATCTTGCCCCGCCTGAGAGCTTGAAGGTCAGGAAGAGCGAGAGCAGTGTGAAGGCTGCGCTTACCCCGAAGATGATCCAGATAACCCGGTCCACGCCGTTTATGAAGCTGTATAGCACCCCGGCCAGCGGGATAGCCACATATCCGGCATAGTCCCTGCGGCAGTAGGCGGCGACCTCGTATAGACCTGACTGCAGGTCCTCATCCAAAGCAAGTCCGCGGCTCTGGGCCTCCGCGAGGAGGCTCTCATAAATCTTGTCGCGAAGTTCAGCGTACTCATAGTCGCTGGTATCGCCCTCGAAGAAATCGTCCACCCTGTTCTTCATGTCCTGCTTTATGCCGTCCACAGAGATGGAATCCATCAAGAGCTGCGGGTCGAGGTTCGAGCCGCCGGCATAGCTGCGGTATTCCGTCTCCAGCTCTGAATAGGCCAGAACCGCAAAATCGCTGTTATCCACCACAGACTTCATATACTCAGGCTTCACCATGGTGGTGGCCATGACGAGAGAGATTGCCGTCACCACCAGCAGGACAGCCGAGATGAAGGCCATGAACATCGGCCAGAAGACGGGCCGCTTCTTCATCCTTATCTCCACATCGCGGGACTCCCTCATCGGGGGCTCCTGCTCTCTGCGGTAGTTATCCCTCACTGGTTCCCGCGCGGGCTGTCTCGCGGGCTGCTGCCTTGCGGGGGCCGGCTCGCTTACGGGCTGCCTTGCAGGGCGGGTCACGGGCTGGGTGGGTTCAGCCTCGCGGTAGGTGCGGGGCTGCTCGCTATGGCTGCCCTGCATATGCCTGCCGCCTGAGGGCGGACTCATGAAATTGAAGTTATCCCCTCTGTTCATCCGAGATCCCTCCCAAAGGAAAAGTCATCAACTATCAATGGACCGGAGACCAGCTCGCAGGTGATAAGATATCTCTGCCTTGTAAAGCCGAGGGCGTCAAACGGGTAGCAGGTGTAGAGGTAGAGGCGCTCGCCGGGGCTCTCCAAGTCGTAGACCGAGGGGTCCTCATAGTCCACGGGCTTCATATCCTTCATAACATAGGTATAGTCGCCGTAGTTTGTGGTGATATAGACGTGCTTGCCCACCTCGGCATTTTGCAGGTCGTTGAAGAAGGTGTTGCAGTGCGCGCAGATGAAGATCGGCATATCGTCGCCGGGAATGCCTATTCCCGCGATATTCGTCATGGTACCCGCGCCCTTATTGAGGACAGAGTTAGAACTCCCGTAGTAGAGGTCGCAGTTTACGTCCGTACCCTCCACCACAATCGTGCCGTAGCGGTCGGTATCCTCCGGATAGGTAAAGCTCTCGATAGAGATTTTCTCCCTCTCGCCTTCCGGTTTGGGCGTGGCGTTGGGGTCCGCCGTGGCGCTAGGCGCCAGGGTTGCGCGTTCCCTCATCAGGTCCCTGGGGCCCTCATCCTCTATGTCCGCGGTCATCATCTTAAGCGCCGGCAGAAACGGCGAGAGTACGCCGTACCCAATCCCTCCGATGATCACCCCGGCAACCAGGATGAATACAAGCGGGATTACCACGAAAGCCCACGGGCTGCGGTGAATAAAGTTTCGGAATTTCAATATAGAAAGCTCCTTTCCTGCTGAATTTTCGGGCAGTTAACCCCGAATTTATATTAAAACTCCCTGCGGAGGTTTAACCTAAGAAAGAGGGCGAGACCCAAAGAAGGTCTCGCCCTCAGAGGTGGCACAGAGAAATTTTACTCCATGCGAGCCTTGCGGTAAGCAACAGCAAGAATGCCAGCTACACCGATACCGCACAGGACGATAAGAGCGATGCTCTCGCCGTTACCAGTGGCGGTTCCCAGAGGATTGGAGCCAGCTCCACCCTGAGGTGCAGGAGTAGTGGTCGTTCCGGTTCCGGGCGCAGGTGTCGCCT
>CAZRQD010000013.1:0-32902 GCA_964602365.1 uncultured Acutalibacter sp.
GGGCACGAAAAACCCCGTTTTAGCCTATATATGGGGGGACTTTTTATGAGGACCGGTTTATCCCCCCATAAAATCACCTGAAAAGGGGTATGAAAAATGTCGAAAAATTTTTTCAAGGCCAGGCACAGCTATCTCAGGAACATGGCAAAGCTCACCGACGAGGAGGCAGGCCGCCTCTTCCGCGCGCTGCTGATCTACAGCGATACGGGAGAGCTCCCCGACCTCCCCGGAAACGAGAAGTATGTCATCGACGGGATTCTGGTGGACATCGACGAGGACAGGAGAAAGTCTGAAGAGCGCTCCCGCAAAAACCGCGAGAACGCCCTGAAGCGCTGGAACAAGCCCAATCCTCCCGGGGAGATTGAAGGGTCTGCTATGCAATCGCATGAGGTCGAAGAAAAGCAGGAACTAAAATCCGCGCAGATTGAAAAACAAGAGCAAACCATGCGATCACATGAGGTCGAAGAACAGCAGGAACCAAAAGCCGTGCAGATCGAAGAGCAAGAGCAAACCATGCAATCGCATGAGGCTGATGAAAAGCAGGAACTAAAATCCGCGCAGATTGAAAAACAAGAGCAAACCATGCAATCGCATAAGGCTGATGAAAAGCGAAAGGCCAAAGCGGCGCCGGTAAAAAAGCAGTTGCCAAAAGCAGGGCAGGTCGAAAATTCGCCGCCAAAGATGCGGCCCCATATGCCAGAGGAAAAACTTCCGGCCGAAGCCAGAGACGGGGAACCCGAAAAAGAAGATCTGAGTATGCAATCGCTTATAGCCGGGGAGACAGGTCCTGCCCTAGAGGAGACATCCAAAGAGGATGAGGAGGATGAACTCCTAGACGGGATACCGCCTAAGGCCAGGCCGCCAAATCTCATTTTGAGAGAGATTTCACATCCTCATCCGTGCAGGGGGTATTGCCGTACCGGGCCTTCTCGTAGAGCTCGTGCAGCCGCTGATTCTCCACCCCCGCCCAGCTCTCTATCTCCTGCGGGGTCCTCCAGCCCTCTGGCGAGGACTTTGCCGTGCGGAGAATCTCCTTGCGGTAGCGCCTGCGGACAGCCGCGTTTGGAGAGCGGTCCCAGATCCTGGGCCTTCTCTCCCTCTTGGCCTCCTCCGCCAGGTCCCCGTCATCCCGGTCCCCCCTTAGGAACTGGACGACATCCCCGTCATCCGTATAGGACAGGCGGAAGTTGGTTATAATGCTCTTTATCAGGTTAAAGATGATCACCAGCAGTATAATGCCAATCACGGCAAAGAATATATAGGATACAAACGCGGGTATCTGCCAGGTGGGTCCGCCCTTTGCAAGCTCTGCGAATGCGCTGGGGTCCATGCCCGGGGAATCGACCTCGCCCACATAGTCCTCCGCGCTCTCTGTAGGGTCGGTATAGTTTTTCGGGAGTTCCACGTGGAAGTTCCCGTTAGACGAGACCGCTACCGGGATCATCAGCACCGCCGCTATCAGCGCCGCCAATAGGACGGCAGAGCCCGCCGTGCGGACGATTCTCTTAGTAGGCATGCCCTTCATGTCGCGGTTGAGATAGAGGTAGTTCTCAATCCGCCCTATGCCCTTGTAGAGGACGCAGATCAAAAAGTACACCGCCCCGCTGATGAGGGACGCCCTCTGCAGGACGTGCAGGTCCAAAATAGCGCTGATAAAAAACGCCAGTACGAAGAAGATCAGCATGAAGAAAAACGGGAAATCCATATAGGATTTCTCAGTCTCCTCAGACATTCTCGCCCTCGCGCGCAGGAAGCAGACCAGCCCCATGGCGACGGCCCCGCCGGGGTTGCCTATCAGCAGCCAGGTAAGCGCCATCAGGCCGATGGAGGCCAGCAGAAACTGCCCCATATTTTTAAGCCTCCTCACGGCATACCAGCTCAGCGCCATCGGGATGCAGAAGAGCAGGCCCCTAAAATAGCCCACTACGGCGTTATGCTTCATTATCTCGGATACGGCGCAGCAGACCACCGCCACAACCAGGGCAGAGTGCAGCCGCCCCAAGCCCCTCATGATGAGCTCTCTCGGGTTTTCGGAAAAAAGTTTTTTCAGGCGGTTCACGCTCACACCTCCAAATAGTAGAGATCCACGTTTTTATAGTTCGGCAGGTCCTTATGCGCAGAGCGGTACGGGACGATCCTTACTCCCCTGCCCTTCCCCACCCTCTTGGAAAACTGCTCGCAGAGGTCGTCCCTCTCGCTGCGGGAGATGAGGACAAGCAGGTCCTCCTCCCTCCCGGCCTCCGGGAGGCAGTCGCACGGCGGCGGCAGGAAATTTCCGGAATTCAGGCAGGCAAGCTGCTTTTTCAGGTAGATCAGGCTCCCCGCGCCCTGAACACTCTCAAGCTTCCAGAGAAGTCCGGTCTGGACATTGCTCCCGTTGCTGTAGAGGCCCACCTCCACCCCGTTTCTTAAAAGCCTCTCAGAAAGCGTGGCAGCCGCCCGAACAGAGACCTCGTTTAGCTCGTCAGAGAACAGCACCCCCTGCCCCTCCATGTCTATGAGGATCTCCACCCTCTGCGAGAGCGTGGACTCGTGCAGGTTCGTGAGGAGCTTTCCCGCACGGGCCGTGGCCTTCCAGTTTATATATTTCATGGGGTCCCCGCGAGAGTACTCCCTCAGCCCCGCGAATTCAAAGGGATCGTCGTAGATCTTCTTCCGGCTAAGCACCGCGCCCATGATCTTGGAAAACGGGATCTCCAGCTTTTGCATGGGTATGGCCTTGGGCAGGACGTAAAACTCCGTATTCTGCCTGCAGGAGGAGAGAAATTTCCTCGTGAGGAACAGGTCCTGCGCGGTTATCCCCGCCTCATCCACGCGGAAATATCCCCTGCCCGCGCATTTATACTCAAGCGTCCTCGTGATCTTCTGCCTGCCGGAGAGCGCGAAAACGTCCCTGCGGTAAGTCCTGTCGCTTATGGAGGTGTTCTCCCCGTCAGAAAACTGCAGCCGCCTGTCCATGTGGAAGTCTATCTCCACCACCGGCATGGGAAGTATCTTGTCGTTGACTATCACCTCAGAGAGCTCGGCGGTATCGTCCTCCGTGGCATACTCCCTAAGAAAGCCTATGCTGCAGCTTAGCCCCTTGTCCCAAAAGCGGATATAGCAGAGCCTTACCAGGATAAAGAGCGCAAGGAGAAGGATGAGAATCCCCGCAAGTACAAGTATCTCCATATCACTTTTCCCAGTCCTCTGTGGGGACGGTCACCGCACGCAGGAGGTCGTCCACCACCGAGATTTGCGCCTCGGAGGAGACAGACGCCCCGCTTACAGAGAGCCTGTGCGCCAGTACCGGCGCCGCTACCGCCTTCACGTCCTCCGGCGTCACAAACTCCCTGCCCGAGAGCAGGGCATAGGACTGGCTTGCCCTCAACAGTGCCAGCGCCCCTCTTGGGCTGATTCCCAGCTCCACGTTCCTAAACCCGTGAGAGGCGCCCACTATCGCCGCTATATATCCCAAAAGGGCCTTAGAGGCGTGGATCTTTCTGGCCTCCCCCTGCAGTCTGACTATATCCTCTTTGCCGCAGACCGGCTCCAGGCTGAGGAGGGGCTCGTCGTCGCGGAACCTCTCCAGTATGGCCACCTGCTGCTCTAGATTCGGCGGCGCCATGGAAATTCTCATGAGGAACCTGTCAAGCTGCGCCTCCGGCAGGGGATAGGTCCCCAGGGTCTCCACAGGGTTCTGCGTGGCTATCACGAAAAACGGGGGCTCCAGGTTCCTCGTAACCCCGTCTATCGTGACCTGGTTTTCCGCCATGCACTCCAGCAAACTGGCCTGCGTCCTGGGCGTGGCGCGGTTTATCTCGTCCGCCAGCAGTATATTGCAGAATACCGGCCCCGGGGAAAACACGAACCTCCCCTCCTGCTGGTTAAAAAAGCTGAGGCCCGTCACGTCGCTTGGCAGCAGGTCCGGGGTGAACTGGACCCTGCCAAATTCTGCGGAGACGGATTTCGCCAGCGACCTCGCCATAACCGTCTTGCCCATTCCCGGCACGTCCTCTATCAGGACATGCCCGCCAGAGAGCAGCGCCGTAAGCAGCAGGTCTATGGTCCTCCCCTGCCCCACAAGCACCTTTTCAATGTTTTCCTTTACCCTGTTTAGCGCATTATCCATAAAATTCCCTCTTTTCTAGGCTTATATCAGGATTATACCACAAAAACCCGAAATGCGCAATTTTATACAGATTTTCTCCCCAAAGTTTTTCAGGCGGGACTTTCTCTCCCCGCCCGGGCTGCCAATTGTTAACAGTGTGAAAATAATCAAATCTATATATTGATAATTTTGAGAATATCATGTAAAATGGCGAAAAGAATCTGAAAAGGACTGGCAGTTTTTATGTTGGACTACACGGGGATCAGATGTCCCATCTGCGGTGTGCCCTTTAAGGCGGACGACGATATCGTCGTCTGTCCTGAGTGCGGCGCACCCTACCATCGTGAATGCTATCAGAAAGCGGGCCACTGCATTTTTGAGGATCTCCACAAGGAGGGCAGGGCGTGGGAGCCGCCTGCCCCGCCAAAGGCCCCGGACGTCTCCGCGGAGATCAAGGACGTGGAGTGCCCGATCTGCGGTACGCTTAACGCGCACAGCGCGCTCTTCTGCTCAAGGTGCGGCGCCTCCCTTTTGGGAAACCCAGAGCAGCACAAGCCCTCCGGTTCGGCTTATGCGCCGCCGCGGCAGGTCCAGCCGCCCCCGCCCGCTTATAACCCGGGTACCCAGGGGCAGTATATCCCGTTTGACCCCATGGGCGGCGTCAGCCCGGCAGACTATCTTGACGCCGGGGTGACCTTTGGGGACGCCTCTCAGCTGGTGCGGCAGAACACCGGGTACTATATGCCCGTCTTCAGGATGATGAAGCAGACGGGCAGGAACCGCTTCAATTTTTCCGCTTTCCTCTTTTCCGGCGCGTGGATGCTATTTCGCAAGCAGTACAAAAAGGGCGCCATCGTGATGGGGCTGAACGTCCTGTTCTATCTGGGCTACCTCATCACCTCTCTCTTCGTCACGGCCCCGGTTTTGACGGACCTGATGACGCAGGCGGGGGTGGACCCCTACGGGACTGCCGCGATGACAAACGACCAGATGATCGTCCTCAGCCGCCTGATGATGGAGGACCCGATGAATATATTCCTTCTCTTCCTGCCGTTTCTGTTCCTCATAGGCATTCTCGTCGTGATGATAGTCGTGGGTGTCCGCGGGAATAAGATGTATATGCGGCATGTGGTGGAGACGGTCCGCAAGGTGCGCGCCAACCAGGGCGACGGGGACCCTGACATGACGCTCTCCGCTAGGGGCGGCGTGAACGTGGCCGTCGCCGTAAGCATAGGCGTCGCATATTTCTTGATAAGTAATTTCCTGCCGCTCTTTTTGGTTTAGGCGCGGCGCTTGGGAGGTATCAGCATGAAGAGAGTCAGAAAGGCGGTAATCCCCGCCGCGGGGCTTGGGACGCGCGTTTTGCCCGCCACAAAGGCCAGCCCCAAGGAGATGCTGCCGATAGTCGATAAGCCCGCCATACAGTATATCGTGGAGGAGGCTGTGAGGTCGGGCATAGAGGAGATCCTCATCATAACTGGCCGCGGAAAGGGCCTCCTGGAGGACCATTTCGACTATGCGCCGGAGCTTGAGGAGAGACTAAAGGAGACAGGCAAGGAGGACCTGCTAAGAGAGGTCCGCTCTATAGCAGAGCTTGCCAATATCACCTTCATAAGGCAGAAGACTGCGCGCGGCCTGGGCCATGCCGTGTACTGCGCCAGGAATTTCGTTGGGGACGAGCCCTTCGCGGTCCTCTACGGGGACGACGTGATAATGGGGGACGACCCCGTCTGCGGCCAGCTTATCAGGGCATATGAGGAATACGGCAGGGGCGCCGTGGGCGTAAAAGAGGTCCCTGCAGAGGATATAAAAAAATATTCCTCCCTAAAGCTGAGCCCGCTTAAGGATAACTGCTATCTCTGCACGGACATGATAGAAAAGCCCGCACCCGGGTGCGAGTTTTCCCTCTTCTCCATCCTTGGGCGGTGCGTCCTGCCGCCAGAGATTTTCGGCATTCTGGAACATACCGGGCCCGGCGCCGGCGGGGAGATCCAGCTGACGGACGCCATGAGAGAGCTTGCCATAAGCGACGGCATAACCGCCGTGGACTTTACCGGCAAGCGGTACGATATGGGCAGCAAGCTGGGCGTAATGCAGGCCAATGTCGAGACGGCGCTAAGGCATCCCGAGATTGGCGAGGACTTTAGGAAATATCTGAAAGAACTGGCGAAAACCCTGTGATCGCCTAAAGGAGGCTGTGAAGATGAAGGACGGTTCCCCAAAAAAATACGGAGGACGGCTGATCTCCATCCTCCTAATACCTCTTGTGTTTTTATCGCTCTGCGCCATGGCCTCCCCCAATATAGGCGACGGGAGGAACTATATCTTCTGGACTGTACTTTTTGTCATCACCCTGGCAGGGCTTATAATAACCGTCGTCTCTTTTATCGTCTCGACCATAAGGCACAAAAAGTGAAGGCAAGATAACCTCGCGGCCGGGTTTCACGCTTGGCCGCTTTTTCTCACTGCGTCCTTCATTTCGCGCACAAACTTCCCCACATAGGGGGCTGCGTCCCTGCCATGCTCCTCTATTATCCTGACGATGGCAGAGCCGACTATCACCCCGTCGGAGAGGGCGGCCATCCTCTCGGCCTGCGCCGGGTTTGAGATGCCGAAGCCTATGGCGCACGGGGTGTCGGTATTCTCCCGCACAAGGCTTACCATGGAGGCTAGGTCCGTTTTGATCTCGCTTCTCTCCCCTGTGACGCCCAGGCTTGAGACCACGTATATAAAGCCCTCGGCCTCCTTAGCTATCGCGGCGATCCGCTGCTCGGACGTGGGGGCTATCAGGGATATGAGATCTATGCCGTATTTTTTGCAGATCGGCAGGAACTCATCCTTCTCTTCAAACGGCACGTCCGGCAGGATAAGCCCGTCTATGCCTATGTCCCTGCAGGAGGAGATGAACCTCTCGCTGCCGTAGGAGAATACCACGTTCGCATAGGTCATAAAGAGCAGCGGTACAGAGAGGTCCCGCCTCAGCTCCCGCGCAAGGGTAAAGATCTTGTCCGTTGTCGCGCCGGACTTAAGCGCCCGCATGCTGGCGGCCTCTATGACAGGGCCCTCCGCCGTGGGGTCTGAAAACGGTATGCCAAGCTCTATTATATCTGCGCCGCCCTCCACCGCCGCGCGCACGCATTTGCCGGTGGTCTCAAGGTCCGGGTCCCCGCAGGTGATAAAGGCTATAAACGCCTTTCCGCGGCTAAATGCCTCCCCTATTCTACTCATACAGATCCTCCCCCCTGTAGCGGGCAATCGCCGCGACGTCCTTGTCGCCGCGCCCGGAAAGATTTATGACGATTATGCTATCTTTTTCCATCTTCGGTGCAAGCTTCATGGCGTATGCGACGGCATGCGCGGACTCTATCGCCGGGATAATCCCCTCCGTGCGGGAGAGATACTCGAAGGCGTTTACCGCCTCTTCATCCGTTACGGGGACATACTCTGCCCTGCCGGTATCGTGGAGGTAGGCGTGCTCCGGTCCGATGCCGGGGTAGTCCAGCCCGGCAGAGATGGAGTATACCGGGGCTATCTGCCCGTACTCGTTCTGGCAGAAATAGGACTTCATCCCGTGGAAGATGCCAAGCCTGCCGGTGTTCACCGTCGCGGCGGTCTCCGGGGTATCTATCCCCCTGCCGGCGGCCTCGCAGCCTATTAAGCGGACAGAGGTGTCGGGGATGAAATCGTAGAAAGCGCCTATTGCGTTGGACCCTCCCCCAACGCAGGCTATCACGGCATCCGGCAGGCGGCCCTCCTTTTTGAGAATCTGCTCTCTTATCTCCTTGCCTATGACAGACTGGAAGTCCCTGACTATCGTGGGGAAGGGATGCGGTCCCATCACAGAGCCTAAGCAGTAGTGGGTATCCTCTATGCGGGAGGTCCACTCCCTCATGGCGGCGTTCACGGCATCCTTTAGGGTGGCGGTACCGCTCTTCACGGGGACGACCTCGGCCCCCAAAAGTCTCATTCTATATACGTTTAGGGCCTGGCGGCGGGTATCCTCCTCCCCCATGAAGACCACGCACTCCATGCCCATAAGGGCCGCCGCAGTGGCCGTCGCCACGCCGTGCTGGCCGGCGCCCGTCTCGGCTATCAGGCGGGTCTTGCCCATCTTTTTGGCAAGGAGAGCCTGCCCTAAGACGTTATTTATCTTGTGGGCGCCGGTGTGGTTTAAATCCTCCCGCTTTAGGTAAATCCTGGCGCCGCCCAGATCCTCCGTCATCTTTTTGGCGAAATACATAAGCGAGGGCCTCCCGGCGTAGTCGTGCAGCAGCGCGCCTAGTTCCTCTTTAAACTCCGGGTCATCCTTAAACCGGTTATATGCGTCTTCAAGTTCATTTACGGCGTTCATCAAGGTCTCAGGGATATATTGCCCGCCGTGTACGCCGAAACGCCCGTTTGGATTTGTCATCTCTCGTCCTCCTCTCTCACCGCCGCCATAAAGGCGGCCATCTTTTTGGGGTCCTTCACGTTATTGGTCTCTATGCCGGAACTCACGTCCAGACCGTAGGGGTGAAGTGTTCTGACCGCTTCCCGGACGTTTTCGCAATTTAGACCGCCCGCCAAAAAATAGGGCCGGTTAAAATCTCGCAAAAGCTTCCAGTCAAAGGATTTTCCCGCCCCCATGCCGGCATCGAGAAGTATGCAGTCCGCGCCGCTCAGTGCGGCCCTTTGCAGGTCCTCTGGGGTCCCTATCTTAAAAGCGGAGAAAATAGGCTTTTGGGTCCTCTCCCTCAAATTTGAGATATACTCCTCTCCCTCGTCTCCGTGAAGCTGGGCTATGTCTATCACCCCGCTGTTTAGCAGCCCCGCTACCTCTTCTAAGGGCGCGTTCACGAAAACCCCGGCGGCGAGTATCCCGGGGGCTAGCTTCCCGCGGAGGCGCCGGGCGGCGTCTGCTTCGATATACCTGCGGCTCTTCTCCCAGAATACAAAGCCTATCAGGTCGGGCATTAACCGGTTCGCGGATAATATGTCCTCCTGTCTAGTAAGCCCGCAAAATTTGATCTTCGTCATCCTATACCCTCCCGTAAGTTGTGAAGGAAAGCTTTCCTATCCTCTGATCTCATTAGCGCCTCGCCTATCAGCACGGCGTCCGCGCCGATCTCTGCGGCGGCCCTTACATCCGCGGGATCTCTCATCCCGCTCTCTGAGACAAAGAGGATATGTTTGGGAACCCTCTTGCGCAGCCTCGCAGCATTTCCCAGATCCACGGAAAAGTCCTTCAGGTTGCGGTTGTTTACCCCTATTATCCTCGCCCCGGCGGATACGGCCGTCTCCGCCTCTGATTCATCGTGGACCTCCACCAGGGCGGAGAGCCCTAAACTGTCGCAGATCTCAATATAAGCTCTGAGATCCGCCTCATCTAAGAGAGAGACTATCAGCAGGACGGCGGAGGCCCCGAGAATCTTTGCCTCGTAGAGCATATAGGGGTCTACGGTGAAATCCTTCCTCAGGGTGGGGATGGCCACCGAATTTGAGATCTCCTCAAGGTATCTGCCGCTTCCCAAAAACCATTTCGGCTCTGTCAGGACGGATATGGCGTCGGCACCCGCGGCCTCATAGTCCTTTGCGATTTCGAGGTAGGGAAAATACTCGGCTATCATCCCCTTAGAGGGGGAGGCGCGCTTTACCTCGCAGATAAAGGATATGCCGGGGGAACCCAGCGCACGCTCAAACGGGAAATCCCCGCGGGGGAGGGTGAGGGCAGTTTCCATAAGCGAACTTATGGGAACGCTCTCCTTTGCAAGCCTTACCCGCTCTCTCGCGTGGTCCGCGAGGTCGTCTAAAATCGTCCTCACGCGTTGCTCTCCCTGATAAACTCTTCCAGCGTATGAAGCGCTTTTTGGGAGTCTATGCACTCCCTTGCGAGAACAATTCCCTCTTTGATTCCGGAAACCCTCCCCGCGCAGTAGAGCGCCGCGCCGGAGTTTAGGAGAACCGCATCGCGCTTTGGCCCGCCCTCTCCGCTAAGTACAGCGCGGGTTATCGTGGCGTTCTCCTTCGGGGTGCCGCCAAGGAGCTCTCGCTTTTCGCAGCGGGTAAATCCAAACTCCTCTGGAGTTATGACGTAGTTTTTCGTCTCTCCGCTATCAAATTCGCATACGGCCGTATCGGAACTCAGCGAGATCTCGTCCAGCTTGTCCCTGCCGTAGACCACCATTCCCCGCTTCACGCCGAGGTTCATCAGCACCTTGGCCAGGGGATTTATGAGATATTCGTCGTATACGCCCAGGAGAATAAACGCGGGGTTTGCGGGGTTTGTGAGCGGGCCCAGGATATTAAAGACTGTGCGGAACCCCAGCTCTTTTCTTATGGCGCCGACATACTTCATAGAGCTGTGGTACTTCTGTGCGAAGAAAAAGCAGATCCCGACGCTGTTTAGAAGCTCTACGGCCTTTTCGGGGCTCTGGTCTATATTCACCCCAAGGGCCTCCAGGCAGTCCGCTGTCCCGCATTTCGAGGACGCCGCGCGGTTTCCGTGCTTCGCCACCTTCACCCCCGCAGAGGCGCAGACCAGCGCCGACGTCGTGGAGATATTGAAACTTCCGGCGTTGTCGCCGCCGGTCCCGACTATCTCTAAGACGTCCATACCGGTATTCACCGGCGTCGCATGCTCTCGCATCGCGGCGGCGCAGCCGGAGATCTCGTCTATGGTCTCTGCCCGGGCGGATTTTGTGGAGAGTGCCGCCAGAAACGCGGCGTTCTGGGTTGGGGTGGTCTCACCGTTCATTATCTCGTTCATGACGGCATAGGCCTCCTCAAAACTCAGGTCCTCCTTGTTCACGATCTTCACGATTGCCTCTTTGATCATCTTTCCCAGCTCCTTTACAAATTTATAAAATTTTTTAAGATTGTCGCGCCGCATGGCGTCAGGACCGACTCTGGATGAAACTGCAGACCGTAAATCGGATATTCCCTGTGCATGACGCCCATTATCTCCCCCTCATCCGTCCGCGCAGTGACGGTGAGATCATTAGGCAAGGTCTCGGGGTCCAGAATCAGGGAATGGTAGCGGCCAACCCTCTCTCTCCTAGAACAGCCCTTAAAGATGGGACATGAGGGGCTGAGGTCGGCCCACGAACTCTTCCCGTGCATTAGCCGCGGGGCGTACGTGATTTTCCCGCCAAAGGCGTAGCAGATGGCCTGATGTCCCAGGCATACGCCCAAGACGGGTATTCTCTCTCCAAACTCTTTGGGAACAAGCGGGGTTATTCCCGCGTTCTCCGGCCTGCCGGGGCCGGGGGAGAGAACTATCTTTTCGGGAGAGAGGGATTTTATATCCTCAAGCGTAAGCGCATCGTTCCGGTATACCTCTATATTTGGGTTCATCTCCCCGATAAGCTGATAGAGGTTATACGAAAAGCTGTCGTAGTTATCTATAAGGAGAATCATCCTCAAACCTCCTTTGCCATATTTAAGGCGTTCAGGACTGCCCGCGCCTTGTTGAGACATTCCTCATATTCTCTCTCCGGCACAGAGTCCGCGACTATTCCCGCGCCGCTGCGCACGAAGACCTGCCCGTTTTTCTTAAATGCCAGCCTTATGGCAATGCAGGTATCCATATTCCCGGTGAAATCTATATATCCAACCGCGCCGCCGTAGATCCCGCGCCTGTTGTTCTCGAGCTTCCCTATAAGCTCGCATGCCCTGATCTTCGGCGCGCCGGAGAGCGTCCCCGCGGGCAGCACCGCCTCTATCGCCGAGAGCGCGTCCTTATCCTCCCTGATAATCCCCCTGACGGTAGAGCCTATATGCATGACGTGGGAGAACCGCTCTATCAGATGCATTTGCTCCACCCTCACCGTACCGAAGCGGCTTACCCTGCCCAGATCGTTTCTGCCAAGGTCCACAAGCATGTCATGCTCTGCCAGCTCCTTTTCGTCGGAGAGGAGCTCCCTCTCAAGTCTTTGGTCCTCCTCTTCATTTCCTCCCCTTGGGCGGGTCCCCGCCAGCGGGAAGGTGTGCAGGACGCCGTCTTCAAGCTTCACAAGCGTCTCCGGGGAGGCGCCGGCGACCTCAACATCCGTGCCGGAAAAATAGAACATATACGGTGAGGGATTTATGCTCCTCAGCATTCTGTAGGTATCAAGCAGGCTGCCCTCAAACGGGGCGGAGAGGCGGTTGCTTAGGACTATCTGAAATATATCCCCCTCCCTTATATACCCCTTGGCGCGCTCCACCATGCGGCAAAAGGCCTCTCTGCTAAAGAGCGGTTTTACCTCCCCTAGCAGACGGCCGGCGCCTTTTCTCCTCCTGTCCCCGTATAGCAGGAGGTTTTTCATCTCCTCAAGCTTGGAGACGGCTTTGGGATATTCCGCCTCAGGATCTGAAAGCGGCATATTCACTATGAGGATGATCTTCTGCTTTAGAGAATCAAAGGCTATCACCCTGTCGAAAAGCATGAGGTCCGCGTCCTTAAACTGTTCGCTGTCCTCAAGGTCCCTTCTGATGGACGGCTCGCTGTAGGCAAAGTAGTCATAGGAAAAATATCCCACCAGACCTCCCGTAAAAGGCGGGAGATCATAAAACCGCGGGCTCTTGAACTCTGCCAAAACAGAGCGGATGATGTCGGACGGACGGTCCGTGTGAAATACCCGCTCTCCGGCGCGGACCTCCCCGTCCTTTACCGTCAAGAGAAGTTTGGGGTCATAGCCCAGAAAGGTGTAGCGCCCCCACTTCTCGTT
The DNA here is from genome assembly GCA_964602365.1 of uncultured Acutalibacter sp. Classification (GTDB taxonomy): domain Bacteria; phylum Bacillota; class Clostridia; order Oscillospirales; family Acutalibacteraceae; genus Acutalibacter. Next base: position 12,778 of record CAZRQD010000013.1, read on the forward strand.
CTGTTTGGCGGATTCCAAAAGGTAGCAGTGCTTGGAGACGTTCTGCAAAACCGCAAGCGCCTCTATCGGCGTGAGAATATCGGAGAGTATTTCACAGCTTACGGGAAGAACCCGGTACTCCCCCGACGCAGCGAAATTCTTTGCCTCCTCAAGCCCAGGTTTGACGGTCATAAAAATCCCTCCCTTTGGATTGGTATGCAGATTAAACACAAAAAGAAAACGTCCACGCAGAAAACTATCTTCTGCAAGGACGAATAAATCCGCGGTGCCACCTTGATTTCGCGGGAAAACCCGCGCGCTTTAGCGGGATACAAACATATCCCCGACATATAACGTATGTCCAGACGTCGCGGAATACTCGGTCTCACCTTTCCCCGCGCCCTCAGCGACCCATTTGACAGCCCGTATCTCGTCCGGTTCTCAGCCCCCCGGATTCTCTGTAAAGGCAAGGCTGCCTTTATCTTCGCCTCATCGGTTTGAAATCTTAACTTTTTAGAGAGTTTAACATGAAGAGAGAGGTTTGTCAAGAAAATTTTTTGGGGAGTAAGCTAAACAGGAAACTTAAATCTCCAGCTTCATGTCGCCGTCCTTTACCCAGCCAAGCTTTCGCAGGCCAAGGTTTATGACCCAGCTTAAAACCGCGGGGAGTACAAAGCAGATAAGCAAAAGCCCCGCCCAGTCCATCGCGGTGATGGATGCCTTCGCACCGTTTGCAATATCATTTACCCAGCCGGAATATATTCCTATCTGCCCGACAAGCCCGCAGGTTCCCATCCCGCTGGAGATAGGCGCGCCGTTCATCTCTAGGTGGAAGAGGCAGGTAGCCATCGGTCCGGTAATAGCGGAGGTCAAAGTCGGCGCTATCCAGATTCTTGGGTTTTTCACTATATTTCCCATCTGCAGCATGGAGGTGCCCAGGCCCTGCGCCAGAAGTCCGCCAAGCCGGTTCTCCCTGTAGCTTATCACGGCGAAGCCAACCATCTGCGCGCAGCAGCCGGCGACGGCTGCGCCGCCCGCCAGTCCCGTAAGCCCAAGCGCGGCACAGATCGCAGCGGAGCTGATGGGGAGGGTGAGCGCCATGCCCACAATGACGGAGACCAAAATCCCCATGAGGAAGGGCTGAAGGTCCGTGGCCCAGCGGATAAGCCCGCCAACACTTGCGGCCGCAGAGCCAATCGCGGGGGCGCAGAGATACGAGAGAAGCGCTCCGGACAGGATTGTCACGGACGGGGTTACGAGGATATCCAACCTTGTCCGTTTGCTGACCAGCTTACCAAGCTCTGCTGCTATTATCGCTATCAGGAAGACGGCAAGCGGGCCGCCCTCCCCGCCAAGGGTGTTGGCGGCGCTGCCCACCGCCGCGAGGGAGAAGAGTACCAGCGGAGGGGCCTTCAGCGCATAGCCTATGGCCACAGCCATCGCGGGGCCGGCCATCGCCTTGGCGAAGTCCCCAATCTCTGAGAGTATGGGCAGATTCAGCTGCGTCCCAAGCGTTGAGATTATTGTGCCAATGAGCAGGGAGGCAAAAAGTCCCTGCGCCATCGCGCCCATGGCGTCTATTAGATAGAGCTTGCCCCTCTCCTTAATAAGCGTCCAGAAAGGTTTATGTTCTTCCATACCTATCCCCTTCTACTTGTGGTATTTTCCTCCCGAAAGTATCTCGAACCCCCTGTAGAGCTGCTCCATAAAGATTACCCTCATCAACTGGTGTGGGAAGGTCATGCGGGAAAATGAGATCCCCTCCCCCAGTGTCTTGACCTCAGAACTGAGCCCGTAGGAGCTTCCTATTACAAAGCTTGCGCAGCCGGGGTTTTCCATATAGCGCGCCAAAAGGGAGGAAAATTCGGGAGAGCTGAGCTCTCTCCCCTCAACCGTGAGGGGAACGGTTCTCCCCTTGCATTTTGAGATTATCCCCCTTCCCTCCTCCAAAAGCGCGGAATCTATCTGCGCCTTGGATGGGCTATCCGGAAGTCTACTCTCCGGTACCTCAAAGAGGGTGAGCCTGCAAAACGGCCTTAGGCGCTTTTCATATTCAGCGTAGGCGTCTTTAAGATAGTCCTCTTTAAGTTTCCCGACGCAAATCAGCCTAACTTCCAGCATAGCTAAAAGATAATACTCTTCCCCGGATTCTCGGGAAGCGCTGCCTCAAGGTGAAAATCTATATCCTTAATATACCCGGCCCCCTCAAGCGAGGCAAGGGAGGTTTCCAAAGCCTTCTCTGGGGTATTGTTCTCCCGGCTTAGATGCGAGAGGAGGAAGCGTCTGGTCCCGCTTTTGACTAGTTCCGGCAGGGCGGCGGCACAGTCGCTGTTTGCGAGATGCCCTTTTTTCGAGAGAATTCTCTCCTTTAAATACAGCGGGTAGGGCCCGTCTCTCAGCATATTCATGTCATAGTTCGATTCTATCACCGTGAGGTCAGCGCCTTTTACGGCCTCTCTGACCTCTTCCGTCATGGTTCCAAGGTCCGTGGCGATGGCGAAAACTCTCCCGTCCGGAAGTTTCAGCCTGTAGCCAAAAGGCTCTGCGCTGTCGTGGGAGGTGGAAAACGGCAGAACTTCTATTCCGGATAGCTCAAATTTCCCCGAAACCTCCCGGGTCTCTATCCCCTCAAGCTCCGTCCGCATTGCGCGAAGCGTCCCGGGGGACGCGAAGACTTTTAGGTTATGCCTCTTCGCCAGTACCCGCACACCCGTGATATGGTCCGTATGCTCGTGGGTTATGAGGATGCCCGCCACGGCCTTTATATCTATCCCGCAGAGGGCAAGCGCGCTCTCTATCTGCCTCGCGCTGCGCCCGGCGTCTATCAGCACCCCGCGGGACTTAGAGCCCAAATAATAGCTGTTCCCCGTGCTGCCGCTAAAGAGCGGGCAAAGTCTCGCCATAAAAACCTCCCAAAAAAGGGGAACACTACAGGGAACTTCCCCCATAGTCTTCCCCTAATCTCATTTCAGTCTCTTTCAGCCAAGCTTTCCCAAAGGAACGCTGTCAGGTTCTCTCCCGCGGTAGATGTCGGCGCCAAGCCCAACCAGCTTATCGACTATATTCTCAAAGCCGCGCTCTATGTACTTCACGTCCTCTATCTCCGTGACCCCGGTGGCCATCAGCCCCGCGATGACAAGAGCCGCGCCGGCCCTCAGGTCAAATGCCCTGACCCCTGCGCCTTTGAGATGCTCCACACCCTCAACCACGGCCATGTCGCGGTTTACGGTTATCTGCGCACCCATCCTGTGTAATTCCTCTACATATTTAAAGCGGTCCCATATGCCGTCGTTGATTATGCTGGTCCCCTGCGCCACAGAGAGCAGCGCCGTTATCTGCGGCTGCATATCCGTGGGGAAACCGGGATGCGGCATCGTGCGGACGTTACAGCGCCTCAGCGGACGGGAGCAGATCACCCTAACGGTGTCGTCCCCCTCTTCCACAATTGCGCCAATCTCCTCCAGCTTCGCGGTAATGGCCTCCAGGTGCTGGGGGGTGACATTCCTCACCGTTACGTCCCCGCCAGTCGCGGCGGCCGCCACCATATAGGTTCCCGCCTCTATCTGGTCAGGAATTATGGCATAGGAGGTTCCCCGCAAGCTGTGCACGCCGTGTATGCGGATGGTATCGGTACCCGCCCCGCGGACGTCGGCGCCCATGGTGTTTAGGAAGTTTGCCAGGTCCACCACGTGCGGCTCTCTCGCGGCGTTTTCTATAACGGTCAGCCCGCGCGCCTTCACCGCGGCAAGCATGGTATTTATGGTGGCGCCCACGGTCACAACATCCATATAGATATTGGCCCCGTGAAGCCCCTCCACGGCATCCACGCTTATGCGGCCGTTATCCAGGCTGCAATCGCATCCCATTGCGGCAAAAGCTTTCAAATGCTGGTCTATCGGCCTTATGCCGAAATCGCACCCGCCGGGCATCGGTACTGTCGCACGTCCGCTTCTTCCCAGAAGCGCACCTATATAGTAGTATGAGGCGCGAATAGTCTGCGCACTCTTATCCGTGATGACGTCCAAGTCCACGGTCCTAGGGTCAATCTCCACTGTGTGGCGGTCGGGATAATGAACCTGTCCGCCAAGCTCCTTAAGCAGGTGGGTCATGACCTGCACATCGGTAACGTCCGGGATATTCTCTATCCTGCAAGGTGTGTCGGCCAGCAGCGTCCCGGCTATCACCGCAACGGCGGCGTTCTTCGCACCGCTTATATCCACTTCCCCGGCGAGCCTGCGCCCGCCGTGGATAACATACTTGTCCATTGGTAACACTTCCCAAATATCAGAAAAGCCAAACCCTAAAACACGGGCTGCCTCTTTCCATTTAATCTCAGAACCTGATCTCAGAACCGGATGGGGTATCCCTATAATAGTACATCCTCTTTTAATTGTCAACCTTTTTGCGACTTTTTCTTGAAAGAATTATGTAAAGCGTTTTTTGCCAAAAACTTGCCAAAAAGCCGGTAAAACCGCAAAAGTCAAGCAATTTTTGCATAGAGGCCGCCGTAATGCTTCAAAATATTTTTTTACTTCTCCTCTTTGGTTTTCGCCTTTATGGGCTTCTCCTCCCCGCGGATAAGCCTGCCGATATTGGAGCGGTGCTTTATCAGGACCACTGCGGCAAGAAATACGGCGAAAGCCGTGACATAGATGAGGTAGGTAAGCGATCTTCCGGCATTGCCCTTATAGGGACTGCCGGAAAAATCCAGAAAGAAAGTGACCAGAAAAGTATATACGGGATAGAGCCCGGCGCAGATTACAGACGCCAGGGAGATTATCTTCTTTGTAAAGAAGACTATGCCGAAGGTGGCGAGGATCAGCAGGAAGACCCGCCAGTCCACAACCAGCATCATCGCAGCAGAGGCAACTACCCCTTTGCCTCCCCTAAAGCCGTAGTATACGGGGAAGATATGCCCCAGAACGCAGGCAGTACCGCCCAAAAGTTCTCCTAGTTTTATGAGCTCAGGGTCGCTTCCCCCGGCCAAGCGGGTCACCAAACCTGCAAGGACCGCCGCAAGCACGGCTTTCAGAAAATCGCCGATAAACGTGAGGAGCGCGGGAAGCTTCCCGACAGAGCGCAGGACGTTAGTCATCCCTGCGTTTCCGCTGCCATAGGAGCGTATATCCTTTTTGCTGAAGATTTTTGTGAGGATTATCCCCCAGTTCACACTTCCCAGCAGGTACCCCGCGGCAGTCACGAGTATCAGCGCCAGCACAGTCTTCCATTCCATTCAGTTCTCCCCCTCTTTATTTGCTCTCTCCCAGCGCCTGCGTCCCCTCTCCTCTCTCCCTGAGGATCAGCCTTATGGGAGTTGATGAAAAGCCGAAGGTCTCCCTCACAGAGTTTATTATATACCTTTGGTAGGAAAAATGGAAGAGTTTTGCGTCATTGCAAAAACATACGAAGGTCGGGGGCTTTACTCCGGTCTGCGTCATATAGTAGATCCTAAGCCGCCTGCCCTTGTCCGTCGGCGGCTGTACGCGGTTCATTGCCTGCGCGAGGACGTCATTTAGGGCCCCGGTAGTCACGCGCTTTGCACTGTTTAAGTCCGCCTCTTTTATCAGCTCGAACATTTTTCCCAGCCTATGGCCTGTCTTTGCGGAGATAAAGACTATCGGCGCATACGACATGAAGGAGAAGTCCGACTGAAGTTTCGCCTCAGTTTTTATCAGGGTTTTGTCGTCCTTCTCCACTGCGTCCCATTTGTTTACGCATATAACAGAGGCCTTTCCGGCCTCGTGCGCCAGCCCCGCCACCTTGGAGTCCTGTTCTGTAAAGCCGGTGACGGCGTCTATCATTATAAGGCAGACGTCCGCGCGGTTTACGGCCATCTGCGTCCGCAGATTGCTGTAGTATTCCACGCTCTCCTCCACCTTGGATTTTCTCCTAAGCCCCGCCGTGTCAATAAAGGTGAAGGTCCCGTAGGCATTTTCCACGGTGGTATCCACGGCGTCCCGGGTGGTACCGGGGATGTCCGAGACTATGCTCCTGTTCTCCCCGCAGACCGCATTTACAAGGGAGCTCTTGCCGACGTTCGGCCGGCCGATAACCGCAACCTTTATGCCGTCCGCAGACTCCTCCCCAGAATTTTCCGGCAGAAAACCGTAGATCCTGTCAAGCAGGTCACCGGTGCCGTGTCCGTGAAGGGAGGATACGGCCACGGGCTCCCCAAGACCTAGGGAATAGAATTCGTAAAATTCCTGCGGAGGCTCTCCTATGCGATCGCATTTATTTACGCAAAGGACGACAGGCCTCCCGCTCTTTATAAGTATCTGCGCCACGGCCTCGTCGTCAGGGGTCACCCCGGCGCGCACATCAGTCACGAAGATTATCGCCGAGGCCGAAGCTATCGCTATCTCCGCCTGCGATCGCATCAGGGAGAGCAGCTCGTCATGCGACTGTGGTTCTATCCCGCCGGTATCGACCAGGGAAAAATTTTTGTCCCGCCAGAAGGTTTCGGCAAAGACCCTGTCCCTCGTCACACCGTAGGTATCGTCAACTATGGAGAGCCGCTTCCCCGCAAGCTTGTTAAACAGCGTGGATTTTCCCACGTTTGGTCTCCCGACTATTGCGACTATAGGTTCCGCCATTTTCCCCCTCCTCTAGTTTCCGGCGCCCTCGTAGGTTCCAAAACCTCTTGGGCTGAGATTCTCAAGCCCCAGTATACAGCGCAGGCAGTCCTCTCCACCGGCGCCCATTCTCCTCGCGGGGATTTTTAGCCTTCTAGAAAGCTCCCCTAAGCTGAGGTCGTCCAGAAAGATGTCCTCGTCGGCTTTCAGCATCGCCGTGGGGATCAGCAGCTCGTCGCCAAGCTCTCTACCCTCTAGCGCCCTAATTATGTCCCCGCCGGTAAGCAGCCCCGTCACGTTCACGGTCCCGCCGAAAAAATCATTGTGTACGGGCAGAAGGTCGATGCTGATTTTGGGGCATTTCTCCCTTAAGAGATCCATAACGCCGTCAATAAATTTGACCCCGCACTCCCCTGTCGGCACAGTCACCCTGCGGGAGAGATTTTTCGGGAGCTTTCCCTCCTCCTCATAGTCGGACAGGGCAAGGCTGAACTCGTCCTCAAAATTTCTGAGCATGCCCACTCCATTTTCTATCTGCGGGAAATCCTCGTAGAATTCAAGCGGCGGTATGGGATTTTGCGCGAGAAGATAGAACTCGTCCGAGGGATAGACCACCCTTCTCCCGCACTCTTTTAAAAACCTCTCCCCCCAGGCGGAGAGCCTTTCTATGACCTCAAGCGCGCCAAGTCTGTCATAAGCCTTAAGTGGGTACAGCCCCTCCCTGAATTTCGTAAGCCCAACGGGAACCGCCGCCACGCTCTGCAGACTCTCCCCAAGGGAGAAGAGCTTCTCCATGGTAAAGTCCAGCGCGTCCCCGTCGTTTATGCCGGGGCAGAGGACAAGCTGGCAGTTCAGCTTTATCCCGCCATGTGCAAGTCTGTAGAGATATTTTAGGCTCTCCCCGGCGAAGCGGTTTCCCATCATCTCGCACCGAAGCTTCGGGTCCATCGTGTGGACGGAGACGTTTACCGGGCTTATCCGCATCTCTATAATCCTTTCTATCTCTTTTTCATCTATATTTGTGAGGGTGATGTAGTTTCCGAACAGGAAGGAGAGTCTATCGTCGTCGTCCTTAAAATAGAGGCTCTCCCTCATGCCGGGCGGCATCTGGTCTATGAAGCAGAAAATACATTTGTTCCTGCAGGAGCGTTGTCTGTCCATGAGGAAGGTCTCAAACTTAAGCCCAAGTGAGGCGTACTGCGGCTTTCTCAAACTGCGGGAGAACTCCTCCCCGTCCCTGCTAAATAGGAGCTTTAGCTCCCTCTCCGTCTCATAGAAGCGGAAGTCAAGCACGTCGCGGATCTCATGCCCGTTTATGCTGAGGAGTATGTCCCCGGGGGAGACGCCAAGCCTCTCCGCAAGGCTGCCCTCCTCTATCCCGGAAATCTCTACTGCCAACCCTCTCCCCCCCCCTCATCAAAAAAAGGGAACGCAAGAAGCGCCCCCCTCTTTCTTTAGGAAAACCTCAAGCCTCTTTATGCACTACTTCGCGGCCGTTATAATATCCGCAGTTTGGGCATACGCGGTGAGGCGCGGTCAGTTCCCCGCAATGCGGGCACCTCGCCAGGGCGGGAGCCGCGAGCTTCCACACGTTGGAACGTCTCTTGTTCTTTCTGGCACTGGAAAGTTTTCTCTTGGGTACTGCCATAAGAAACACCTCCTTATCAAATCTAATTGTTCGCTATAAAACTAGTCTAGCAGGGACTTAAGGGCATCCATGCGGTGATCCGCCTCGCTTAGGTCGCACCCGCAGGGACCAAGGTTTAAATTCTTGCCGCACCTTGGGCAGAGACCCTTGCAGTCCTCTTTACAGAGAAACTTGGCGGGAAGACCCAAAAGCACGTCCTCCCTCAGCAGCTCCTCCAAGTCGGCCTTGCCGTCGGGACAGAGCAGATACTCGTCGTCATCGGCCTCCTCCCCGTTTAGACCTCTCACGAGGGTATGGCTAAAACTCCTCTCATACTCTCTGCGGGTAGGCTCCCCGCACCGGTCACAGGGCTTTTGCAGGGCATACCGCACATTGGCTAAGAGGGAAACCGCCCCGGCATAGCCGCGCAGCTTAAGGTCCGCCTCCCCGTTTTCCGGGAAAATCCTCTCCCCCTGCTCCAGAACGTCAGAGAAATCTATGGAAAGCGGCATGCTCTCCCAAGCCGTATCCCCCTCGAAAAACCTTCTCAGGTCAAGGATCATACTTCACCACCGCCCAAAGATTATACAGGCAATATCCCGCTTTGTCAAGGATTTTCTTTTCTGAACCCAACTTACGGCAGGATATACTTCCTCACGCTCTCCGGTATCTCCTCCTCAGAGGCGGAGACGGAGAGGATGATATCCGCGCCGCTCACCTTGCAGAGCTTCTCCAGGTCGCCGATAAAGCGCTCCATGTCAAAATCGTCGGTACCCTCCCTTATCACCTTCAGCGTGGAGTCCACAAAGATATCCGTCAGGTCATAGTCCCCCGCGCAGATTCCGCTGATGAATCCGAAGAGCGCCGGAGCGCCGTAGATATCGTAGGCGTCGGTATCGACAAGCCTGGCCGCACTGGCTATGTCATAGGTCAGCTTCTGTCCCTTCTCTATCACGACCACATTTCCCTTGGTGGTCTTTACGGCGGTATTCGCCATCTCTATGAGTTTCTTTGTCTTGCCGGAACCTTTTTTGCCAACGAGAAGTTTTATCATGACAATTCTCCTTAATCCAATTTTTAGCCCAGGCGGGCAAGAAGCTCCGCCTTCGCCTCCTCATATCCGGGCTTGCCCAGAAGCGCGAACATATTCCTCTTATAGCTCTCAACACCGGGCTGGTTGAAGGGGTTCACCCCAAGCAGGTAGCCGGAAACGGCGCAGGCCTTTTCGAAGAAGTAGATGAGCTCCCCCAAAGTCTCCTCAGAGAAATCCTCCGCATGGATGACCACATTGGGGACGCCGCCGTCGTTATGCGCCAGGATGGTCCCCTCAAACGCCTTCTCGTTTACGAAGGACATGGTCTTGCCCTCCAGATAGTTTAACCCGTCCACGTCTGTCGGGTCCTTGCCAAGGGTTATCTCATATGCGGGCTTGTCTATGACAACGACGGTCTCGAACATGCTTCTAAGGCCGTCCTGCAGGTACTGCCCAAGAGAGTGCAGGTCGGTGGAAAACACAACAGACGCGGGGAAAAGTCCCTTTTGGTCCTTGCCCTCGCTCTCGCCAAATAGCTGCTTGAACCACTCGTTAAACATGGCGCATCTGGGCTCGTAGCTGACCATGACCTCCATGGTCTTGCCCTTGTTATATAGTATGTTGCGCACGGCGGCGTATTTATAGCAGTCGTTTTTCTCAAGGTCGGGATCGTCGTAGGCATGGCTTGCCTTGGCGGCACCCGCCATAAGCTTGTCTATATCCGCGCCGGAAACAGCTATCGGCAGAAGCCCCACGGCTGAGAGTACCGAGAACCTCCCGCCTACATCGTCCGGCACGACAAAGGTCTCATAGCCCTCCTCGTCAGCCAGGTGCTTGAGGGTCCCCTTAGCCCTGTCAGTCGTGCAGAAGATTCGCTCCTTAGAGCCCTCCTTGCCGTACTTTTTCTCCAGCAGCTCCCTGAAAACCCTGAAGGCTATTGCGGGCTCGGTAGTCGTGCCGGATTTTGAGATCATGTTGATGGAGACGTCCTTCCCCTCGCAGATGGAGACAAGCTCGGCTAGGGAGGTAGAGCTGATGGAATTCCCCGTAAAGTAGATGGCGGGGCCGTCCTTTCTCAGATCGTTATAGCGGTCAGACTTGAGATACTCTATCGCAGCCCTCGCGCCAAGATAGCTGCCGCCTATGCCGATCACGATGAATACCTCAGAGTTCGCACGGATCTTGGCAGCGGCTGCCTTTATCCTCGCAAACTCCTCCTTGTCGTAATCCTCAGGCAGGGTCAGCCAGCCCAAAAAGTCGTTCCCCAAGCCCGATTTTGTCTTAAGCAGATCGTGCGCTGTGCGGACCTGCGGGGCAATCCCCTCATACTCGTGCGCGGAAATAAAATTTTTCAGGTAGGCGTCTGTGAACTTCAACGACATTCTAACACGCTCCTTTTTGGAAAAGCCGAATAATTTTCAGTCTGGGTCTATTTTACTATAATTTCCAAGAGTTTGCAACATTCCTTTTTTCTTTCGCGCGAATATTTTGAAAATTATTTTCAATTCAAAGGAGCCCCCGTAAAAGCGGAAGCTCCTCTTTAGGCTTATTCTGCCGTTTCAGTCTCTTCGGTCGTCTCGGGGGTGTCCTCGCAGCAGCACTCCTCTTTGGTCTCCTCAGGCTCTCCGGCCTCTTCTTCCGGCTTTGAGTCTTCGGTTTCCCCGCAGCAGCACCCGGCCTCTTCCTCAGCCTTGGGCTCTTCGCAACAGCACTCCTCTTTCTCAGCGGGCTCCTCTGCCTCTGCTGGCTCAGCGGGCTTGGGCTCCTCAGGCTTCGGCTCTTCGTGCGGGAGCTTTGCGCCGCAATAGGAACAGAACACGGCGGTCTTGGGGCTCTCCTTCCCGCAGACGGGACAGACCACTTTATTGTGCTTGCTGCTGAGTTCCTTCATCATGGAGGCCTGCTGGGCCTTAAGCTCCTCCAGCACAGAGATCTGCGCGGCGGCCTCGCCGTCATCCGCGAGAACATCGGCGCAGTTTTCGGCGACATACTGTCCTAAGACCTCATAGCCGTGGCGGATCTCATTATTGATCTCCGAGATGGAAATCTTGAGCTTAGAGGCGTCTACCAGCTTGCCTGCAGTGCGCCCGACAGCCTCTGCCGCTGACTTGGCGTTGACAACCACATCGTCCAGAATACCCATAATAAATTCCTCCTCTTAACAGGTAGGGACAAATCCCTTTACTATATTATATCAGCTTTTTCACCAAAGTAAAGAACAAAATATTACCAAAACGTTAATTCTCTTTTAAGTCTGGCCCAAAAACTCCCTCAGCATGGAGTCGCCGGGGACAAGCTCTGGGGAGACGGGCTCGAACCGCATAAGTTTCGCCTCTAAGTCCCTGGCCTTCCTGTAGCAGGGGCTGTCCGGCTCTATGGCCCTTAGAAGCGGGATGGCATGCGACCTTAGGACGCACGGCTCGTAGATATGGATGGAGTTCACGGTATAGTCCGCCAAAAGCCTGTACGGTCTTATCAGCCGGTCCTCGCCGGAGGTGACCTCTCCCCACATGGAGATGCTCCTCTCAGCGGGGGTGTTTCTAAATTTCACGTCCCGCACTATCCTCCTTACAAGCCGCAGGTCCATGGGCGATATCACCTGCCCGTTCACGTCCTCTATCCCCTGCTTCACGCTTACGTAGAGCCTTAGGAACCTCTCAAGTCCCGATGAAAACACGGGGTTTAGACCGTGGAGCCCCTCGACTATGGCTATCTCTCCCTCGCCGACTAGGTCCAGAGTCTCCTGCTCCTCGGGTCTGCCTAAGTCAAAGGAGAATTTAGGGAGGCTAAAGACCCTGCCCTCCAATATGCTTTTAAGCACGTCCTTGACCCTTTGCACATCTAAGGCCTCAACAGCCTCATAGTCGTACTGCCCGTTTGGGAGGAGAGGTGCCATCCCTACGCCCCTGTAGAAGTCGTCAAGAGAGATTATATGCGCGCCGGCGCCTAGGCGGGTGAGGGCCTCGGCAAGAAACTTCGCGGTGGTGGTCTTCCCGCTGGCGCTGGGACCCGCAAGGAGGACTATCTTTATCCGCCGGTGGTTCTCCAAGATATTCCTCGCGATATTCGTGATATGCTCCCTATAGGCCCCCTCAACCTCTAAGATCATTTGGGAGGGTCTGGTAAGCGCCGCCTCGTTTATCTGCTCTAAGTGGTTTATGTATTTCACATATCCGCTGGCAAAACTGCTCAAACCGCACCGCCTCTCTCAAAGATCCTCTCTATCTCCCGCTTTCTCTCCAGGATCTCTGAGAAACGCGAGATGTATTCGTAGGGGTATTTGAAGTTGAAAATTCTGGTAAGCTCCCCGCTCTCGGGGTCAATCAGCTTGGTGACTCCCCCGGCGCCGCAGGAGATTATGCTCATCTGCTCATCCGTGCTGTGGATATTATACGCGCAGACTGTCCCAGGCCTGGCCCAGCCGGTGTTTTCCAGGTTCCCGGCCGTCCTGCTTTGCCGGTAGAGGTAGTATGGGATATACCCCTCGCGGAAGAGGGTATTTGCTGCATAGTCCACCATATTTGCGGCAGTCTCGCCCTCTGAGGTGGAGCCCTCTATGGAGGAGAGGTTGGCAGAGCGCTTTAGCGCCAGGGAATGAACCGTCACGTTTTCAGCCCCAAGGGATATGACACCCTGGACGCTCCTCTCAAACCCCTCAAGCGTATCGTTGGGAAGGCCGGCTATGAGGTCGCAGTTTATCTCCCCAAACCCCACGTCCCGCGCCGTCCTGAAGGCCCTCACGGTATCCTCCGCGGTATGCGCGCGGCCTATGGATTTAAGCACCTCGTCAGAGAGGGTCTGCGGGTTCACGCTTATCCTCCTCACGCCGTTTTGCCTTAGAACCTCCAGTTTTTCGCGGGTTATGGTGTCGGGCCTGCCGGCCTCCACGGTAAATTCCCCCGTCTTTGGAGGGCCAAAGTCTTTGATAATCTCCCCGCAGAGCACACCCAGCTGAGAGGCGGAGAGCGTCGTGGGAGTCCCGCCGCCGACATAGACCGCCTTTAGCCTAAGGCCAAGATTTCCGGCTATCATCGCGGTCCGGGCTATCTCCTCTATGAGCAGGTCAAAATAGGGCTCGATGAGCTTTCCCGCACGCGCCACGCTCTCAGACACAAATGAGCAGTAGGAGCATCTGCTGGGACAAAACGGTATGCCAATATAGAGGCAGAAATCCTTGCGGTAGATATCCTCCACATAGGGACGCTGGTTTTTAAGGGTCATCATGGCTAGTTTTGCCTTTTTCCCGCTTACAAAACAGCGCTCCTCAAACTGCTTTAGTCCCTCCTCGTCCCCAAGTTTTTCCACATACTGCCGCAGGAGCTTGAGAGGGTGAACGCCGGTAAGCATCCCCCATGGGGGAGAGATGCCGGTGAGGTTTTTAAGCGCCTCGTATAAAAGGGAGGTCACGCCGTATTCGGAGAGTTCCCCGGCCTTTCTCTCAAGCGATGTGGTCTTCCCGCCGTACCTTACAAAGACGAGGAAGCTGTAGCCAGCATCGTCCCTCTTAGCCTCGGCCAGCACGCCGTCGGATTCCCCCAGGGATGGAGCGGTCTTAATGCGCTCGCCCGGGAAGAAGAGGCGGCAGAGGTTCTCGCACTCGTATAAAAAATCATGTCCTTTAAGGCAAAGAAGCATTTTGGCTGCCCCCTTAAGAGCGGTCTATGGAGATTACCCCCGGAACCTTTGAAAGCCTGTCTATGACGTTATTTAACTGCGGCAGACCGTTTATGGAGATCGTCGCATATATGACGGCGTTGCCGCTGCCCTTCTCCTGCCGGGCGTTTAAGTTATGAATGAAGATTCTCATGGAGGAGAGCTGCTGCGCGACGTCCGCCAGAAGCCCGCCGCGGTCCACGGCCAGAATATGCAGGGTGGATTTGAAATCCTCCTTGACGTCGCCGACCCAGTGGGCGGGGACCCAGCGCTCCGGCTCGGGGCAGAGGGTGAGGTCCTGCGGGACGTTCCTGCAGCTGCGCTTGTGGATAGATACGCCGAAGCCCCTGGTTATAAAGCCGACTATCTCGTCACCCGGCAGGGGGTTGCAGCAGCGGGAGAACTTGATGAGGCAGCCCTCCATGCCGTCCACAAGCACGCCGCCCGCGACCTTGGTCCTGGGTTCCGGCGGCGGGGCAGAGCGGCTTTGGGAGACCGGCTGCTCCCCTCCCATTGCCTTTTGCAGACGCTGATACTCCTCCCTAACCCTGGGCATGATCTTCCAGAGCTGGATGCCGCCGTAGCCTATCGCGGCGTAAAAGTCGTCGGCGGTGACACAATTATAGCGCTTGCCGATGTTTTCAAGCAGATATTCCATCAGCCCGGGAACCATGCTGATCCCGGCGCGGCGAAACTCTCTCTCCAGCTCCCCCTTGCCCTCGATAATATTGTCCTCGCGCTTCTCCTTTTTAAACCACGCGCGGATCTTGTTGCGGGCCTCGCTGGTGCGCACCAAACTGAGCCAGTCGCGGTTGGGACCCTTGCCCTCCTCCTTCGTTGTGAGGATCTCCACTATCTCGCCGGTCTTTACCTTGTAATCCAGCGGGACTATCCGCTTATCGACCTTGGCGCCTATCATGCGGTTGCCGACGGCAGAGTGGATGGCGTAGGCGAAATCTATGACGGTGGAGCCCATGGGCAGGTCTATCACGTCCCCCTTCGGCGTGAAGACGAAGACCTCCTCCGGCATGAGATCGCTCTTTATGGAGTGGACCAGGTCGGTGACGTCGTCGTTCTCCTCCTGGTTTTCAAGCATCTGCCTGATCCATGCCAGCCTCTCGTCCAGCTCGCTTGTGTCAGAGTCCTTTGCAGACATGCCCAGTTTGTACTTCCAATGGGCGGCAATGCCGTATTCCGCCGTCTGGTGCATCTCCCATGTGCGGATCTGCACCTCGAACGGCACGCCGGACTTGTCTAAGACCGTGGTGTGAAGAGACCTGTACATATTGGCCTTGGGGGTTGAGATATAGTCCTTGAAACGGTTTGGGAGGGGCCTGAACATGTCGTGGATTATGCCAAGGACGTTATAGCATTCCTCTATGGTATCCACGATTATCCTGATGGCGTATATGTCGTAGATCTCCTCGAAACTCTTGCCCTGGATGAACATCTTGCGGTAAATGCCGTAGACGCTCTTTACCCGGCCCTCTATATGCGCGCCGGGGATGGAGACCTCCACCCTCTCCTTTATCTGGGCGATGGTATCCTCTATGAATTTCTTCCTCTCCCCAACGCGGGACTTTAAGTCCTCCTCTATCTCGTGGTAGGCGTCGGGGTCCAGGTACCTTAGGGAGACGTCCTCCATATAGTCCTTTACCCTGTTTATCCCAAGCCTGTGGGCTATGGGGGCATAGACCTCAACACACTCCAGGGCCTTGTCCCTCTGCTTTTGCGGGGAGACGTAGTCAAGCGTCGCCAGGTTGTGCATCCTGTCCGCGAACTTGATGATGATGACCCTGATATCCTCGGCCATGGCCATGAGCATCTTCCTTAGGTTCTCGGCCTGCTGCTCCTCCCTGCTGGAATAGGGGATCTTGCCAAGCTTCGTCACGCCGTCCACAAGCTGGGCAACCTCTTTGCCGAAGAGTCTCTCCAGCTCCTCCCCGGTGCAGTCGGTATCCTCCACGACGTCGTGGAGCAGGCCCGCCATCACGCTTTGGGTATCCATGCCCAGCCCCACAAGTATCGCCGCGACAGAGAGGGGGTGGATTATGTACGGCTCTCCCGAACGGCGAAGCTGCCCGGAATGTTTTTCGTTAGCAAGCTCGTAGGCCTGCCGTATGCTACTTAGATCATACTCTTTCCCGCTCTCCTCTATCATCTCGGAGAGCTCCTCAAATGTGCTTATCTGCACCACAAGTTCGCGCTCCACGGTCTAACCTCCTCTCCTCTCCGCTAAATCGGCAAGTCTCTTTATGACAGGCGATGCCATTATATCCACCTTATGATCCATCTTCGGCAAAACGAAGCGCAGGGGCTCCTTTGCTATGAAATCCGCAAGTCCGCACTCTCCCAGGGCCTCAAGGGAGACTAGGAATTTCCCAAGCCCCACGCCCCTTTCAGAGAGCGGCTTTAGAAGCGAGAACAAGTCCCTTGCCCTCCCCTGCTTAAGTCCCAAAAGCCTGTATACCGCGGCGAGGTCGTTCCTGTCGGGGAGGAGGGCGGAGGCCTCATCCGGGTCCAAGACCTCGCCCCGCCTAAACTTCTCAAAGAGCCTGTACTGCCCTAGGCACTCCTCATCTGAGAGGCCTGAGACGCGCATATCCCTGATGTTTACCGTAAGCTCCTCACTCCCGCGGTACTCTCTGAGATCAAGCTGAACGGCCAAGTCCAGGACCTCGCCGGGCTCGAACGGGAAATCAGAGGGGGCCATGCCGAAACGCATGGCGGTAAGCTCGCTCCCGTTTTTCTCGAATGAGAGTCTGAGATGCTTTCCTCCGCTTACGGGTTTTATCTGGGTAAGCTTCATCCCGTAGAGGCCGAAGAGGGGTTTGGGGTTGCCGTTGCCGAAGGGCTCTAAGACATTTATATCCTTTGGCATGCTGGTGTTTAGCGCGGAGGGGTTCAGTTTGAAATCCAGGCTTAGCACGGGCGCGGGCATAACCGGATAGTTCCTCTTAGCGTAGTTATTTATCTCCTCCCTAAATTCCGGGATGAGCTTTGTCTCTATGGTAATCCCCGCGGCCATGGGGTGCCCGCCGAACCGCACCAGGAGCCTGGCGCAGGAGGCGGTCGCATCAAACAGGGAGAAGCCCTCCACGCTCCTGCCGCTGCCCCTGGCCTCCTCCCCGTCCTCGGAGATGACAAAGCAGGGCTTGCCGTATTTTTCTGTTACCCTTGCAGCGACTATGCCTATCACGCCGTGGTGCCAGCCCTGCCCTGAGACGACTATCACCCTGCTGTAGAGGAGCATGGGGTCTGATTCTATCCTCTCCATGACCTCCTTAGAGATCTCTGCCTCCACTGCCTTTCTCGTCTCGTTATCCTCTATTATCTCCTCGCTTAAAAGCCTTATCTCGTCGTCGTCCACGCAGGTGAGGAGTTTGACCGCCCTGTCGGGAGAGCCCATCCTCCCCGTGGCGTTTAACCGGGGAATGGCGGTAAAGGCCAGGTCCCAAGAGGTTATGGGACGGTTTAGCGACTCTGTCCCCAAAAGCGCGGCGATACCGGGGCGGTATTGCTCGTTTATACCCTTTAGGCCCCTGATGACTATAAGGCGGTTCTCCCCCCTTAGGGGGACGGCGTCGCCTATGCTGCCAAGTGCAGCGAGGTCGCCAAACTCCTCGGCCAGGAACTCCTCCTTGCTCTCTATAGCCATGACGAGCTTTAGGGCCACGCCCGCGCCGGAAAAATCCTTAAACGGGCTCTTGTCGTCCTCCTGGTAGGCGTCCACTATGGCGTAGGCCTGGGGCAGTTTCTCGTGCGGGCGGTGGTGGTCCGTTATAACCACGTCCATGCCCAGAGAGTTCGCAAGCGCCACCTCCTCCACGGAGGAGATGCCGTTATCCACGGTGACTATGAGCTTTACGCCCCTCTCGTGCAGGCTCTCCACCGCGCGGGGGTTCATGCCGTAGCCCTCCCCCTCCCGCTGGGGGATATAGAATATGACGTCGGCGCCAAGGGCCTCCAGGTAGGAAAAGACTATCGCCGTGGCGGTGACCCCGTCGGCGTCGTAATCCCCGTAGATCGCTATTCTCTCGAAGGAGTCCACCGCCTCCCTTATGCGGGCGGCAGCCTTCTCCATGTCCTTCATGAGAAGCGGCTCGCTAAAGCGGCCCCTGCCCCTTAGGACCTCCTTGATCTCCTTGTCGGAGCGGAAGCCCCGGATATCTAAGAGCATTGCCAGGAAAGAGGAGACCGGGAATCTCTGGGTAATCCCCGCGGCGTTTTCCTTGTCAAGGGGGGATGTTATCCAGCGCTTAATTTTCATACTCCTCACTCCTTTTTTCCAATCTCAGTCAATTTATCGACAAATTTTCCGGTAGATATTATAGCACTAGGGCCTGCGGCTTTCAAGCCCGCGGGCGGCTGCCTCCCCGGCAAGGAGACCGGTGGAGAAGGCCCAGTGCAGGTTATACCCCCCGCAGTCGCCGTCGGCTGAGAGAATTTCCCCGGCAAGATAGAGCCCAGGGCAGATTTTGGATTCCATGGTATAGCTGTCCACCTCGGAGAGGCTTACCCCGCCGGCCGTGACCTGCGCGGAATCCCAGGAACGGGGAGCAGAGACGGGTATCGTAAAATTTTTGAGCCTATCGCATAGTGCGGGAATATCATCCTCCCCGATTTTGAGGGAGGCAATGACCTCCTCCCCAAGACGGCGGGGAAGGAACCCGTTTAAAAGCTCTGAAAACGGGAGGTTCGGGCGGCTTTTCCGAAGCCTGCAGAGGAAATTCTCTATCTCCCGCGAGGTCATCTCCGGCAGAAGATCCAGGGAAATTGCGGCCTTGCCATCCGGAACCTGCCTGATCTTAGATGAGAGGTTGAGGATACATATCCCCGAAAGCCGGTCCGTACCGAAGATCACCTCCCCGCCCTCGGCGCAGACCTCCCTGCCGGAAGAGAGGAGGGCGGCCCTGCACCTCACCCGGACCCCCTTGAGGCGGCCGGGGAGTTTGGAGTTTGACGGCAGGGGAGAGAGGGCAGGCGAGAGCTCCCCCACGGTGTGGCCAAGGGACTTGGCGATGCCGTATCCTCCCGACTTAGCAGAGAGGGCCGGGGCCGCCATGCCGCCGGCGGAGAGAACCAGCCTCTTTGAGAAAAGTTTCTCCCCTAGGGCGCTCTCTATGAGAAAGCCGCCGCGCTCCCGCGTTACGCGGGAGACCTCGAAACCGGTGAGGAGCTTGGCGCCCGCCTCCTCTGCCGCGCCCCAGAGGGTGCGCAAGACGGATGCTGAGGAGAGGCTGCGGGGGTATACCCTGCCCTCGGAATCTGTATAGAGGAGGAGGCCGAGGTTTTCAAACTCCTCCTTTAGCCGGGAAAACGGCACAAGCGCCAATACCCGTGAGATAAAGGCGGGGTCCCCGCGGTAATTTTTGGGAGACAGGGAGGTATTTGAGAGGTTGCACCTCCCGTTACCCGCGGCGAGGAGCTTTTTGCCGGGGCGGGGGTTGCCCTCTAGGAGAACTGTCCGGGCGCCAAACCTCGCGGATTTTATCCCGGCCATGAGACCGGAGGCACCGGCGCCGATTACGGCTGTATCCCAGAGCTCCATTCTCAGATGAAGATCCCCAGGACGCCGTAGGAGAGCAGACACATGATAATGTCAGCTATTAAAGAGCCCACGGCTATGGAGAAGAACGCGAACTTGAAGTCCATCTTCATCAGCGCGGCGGCGAGAGAGCCGGTCCACGCGCCGGTGCCGGGGAGGGGAATCGCCACGAAGATTAGGAGACCTAGGGTTTTGTAGCGGTTTATCTTCTCAATCTTGCTCCTGCCCTTGGCCTCAAGCCTGTCCACCAGCTTTACGAAGCGGGTGTTTCTCATCAGGTCGAAGATCTTGTTTATGAAGAGCAGGATGAAGGGGACAGGCAGAATCGTCCCGAAAAGACAGATGAAAAACGCCGGAACCAGCTCTATATGCAGAAGCGTCGCTGCGAGGATTCCCCCTCTCAGCTCTATCACGGGGAGGAGAGAGAGGATAAAGACCGTCAGCTCGGGCGGGATGGTGTTCTGAAAGAAATCTACCAGCGACCTTACAATATTTTCCATGAGAATTGTCCTTTCCTAACTTAGAGAATGTTTTTCTATTTTACAGGAATTTTCATCAAAAATATTTCTTTTTTGGAATTATAGGCAATTTTACCCCGGCTTATGAGAGTGCCATAAAAAATACCCCCCATATATAGGCTAAAACGGGGTTTTTCGTGCCCTGAAATAGGCACGTTTTGGAAAATTTGAATTATTCTAAATTTTAATTTGTAC
>CAZRQD010000014.1:0-32241 GCA_964602365.1 uncultured Acutalibacter sp.
AGCCTACAAAAAATACCTGAAAGCAAACGAAAGCTTTCAGGCACTGGTCCGAGTGGCGCGACTTGAACGCGCGGCCTCCACATCCCAAATGTGGCGCCCTACCAACTGGGCTACACCCGGATATCTAGACGGAAAACCCGCCTTTGATGATATTCTACCACAGCGAAACAAAACTGTCAACTACTCAAGATAGGCCTTTGCCAAACCACCCTCGCCCGTCTCGCGGTACTTGCTGAAGAGGTCCCTGCCCGTCTCGTACATCGTGCGAACTACCACGTCAAAGCTGATTTTTCTTGTATCGGTGAGAAATTCCGCCAAACTTCTCGCACTTATGGCCCTCATCGCCGCGACGGCGTTCCTCTCTATACAGGGGATCTGGACCAGCCCGCCCACGGGGTCGCAGGTTAGGCCCAGCTGATGTTCCATGGCAACCTCTGCCGCACATTCTATCTGCCTTAGGCTCATTCCGAAGAGTTCGCAGAGGGCCGCCGCAGCCATAGAACAGGCGCTGCCAATCTCTGCCTGGCACCCGCACTCTGCACCGGAGATGGAGGCGTTTGTCTTAATGAGATTTCCAACCACACCGGCAGTGGCCAGCGCACGGACTATCTCCTCATCCGAAAAGCCGTACCTCTCCTGGTGGTACCTAAGCACAGCGGGAAGTACCCCGCAGGACCCGCATGTCGGCGCAGTGACGATTATCCCGCCGTCGGCGTTTTCCTCGCTTACGGCGAAGGCATAGGCGCAGACAAGCCGGTTCTCCCTGGTCTCGGCCTTCTCGTCGGCGGGATGCTGCCTGTAGAGAATATTGGCCTTGCGCCTCACGTTCAGCCCGCCCTTTAAGATTCCCTCTGTAGAGAGACCGCGCCATATGGCGCTCTCCATCCGAAACCAGACTTCCCTGAGATAATCCCAGAGCTCTATGCCCTCGCATTCCTGCGCATATTCCCAGATGCGAATTCCTTCAGACTCGCAGTAATATCTTATATCGTCGAAGGAGGAGAGGGGATAGACGTCCTTGGGGCTGTCCTCGGGATGCCCCTCGATCTCTATCTTCCCGCCGCCCACGCTTATAATTTTCCATTTTCCAATGCTTTCAGAGCCGGAGAACGCCTCTAGTTCCATGGTATTGGGATGCGATTGCATGGTTTCGGTATCGAAAACTACATCCACGCTCTTTGGCAGGGCGTCCCTTATGGCGACGTCCGTAAGATGGCCGCGGCCCGTCTTCGCGAGAGAGCCGTAGAGCACAGCCTTAAAATGCGTGGCAGAGGGATACGCCGCGGCGAAGCGTCCGGCGGCAAAACCCGGGCCCATTGTATGAGAGCTGGATGGTCCCCTGCCTATGCGGTACAGTTCTTTAAGAGACTCCACAGCTTACCCCCTATTCCATAAGCGAGAGGCAGAGCTCCTCCATGGTCTCAACACTCGGCACGACGTAGTCGGCGATCGAAAGCTCTCCGGGTTCGGCATAGCCGTACTCCACCCCCATGCTGAGTATGCCGTTTGCCTTTGCCCCCAAAATATCATGCCTGCGGTCGCCTATCATCATCACTTCATCCTTCGAAGGATCTCCCAGTTTTGAGATCACGGCGGCTATAACCTGCGCCTTGTCCGTCATGCTGCCGTCAAGGTTCGCCCCCACCGCGACGGTGAAA
This sequence comes from uncultured Acutalibacter sp., assembly GCA_964602365.1. Lineage (GTDB taxonomy): Bacteria > Bacillota > Clostridia > Oscillospirales > Acutalibacteraceae > Acutalibacter. The sequence continues at coordinate 1,659 of CAZRQD010000014.1, forward strand.
TAATCCCGCACACCCCTGAGGTTCAAAATCTTCTCCGCAAACACCATCGGTTTAGAGGTTGCCAGGCAGAGCGTCCCATGTTTGGAGAGACTTTTTAATGCGTCCTCCATACCGGGGTAGAGGGGACTTTCAAGAACCCCCTCCACACGGTAGCTCTCCCGGTACTTTTCCACAGCCGCAAAGGACTGCTCTCTTGTAAGCCCGTAAAACTCCCTGAAAGACGAGTCCAGCGGCGGCCCGACAAAGCGCCTGAGCTTTTCGTCCGGCTCATCCGGAAAGCCGAAGGCATTTAGCGCAAGCCGCGCGCTCTTGATTATCCCGGGACCGGTGTCGGCGATGGTCCCGTCAAGGTCAAACAGCAGGTATTTTAACATTTTCATCCCGCCCCGATAAACAGAATTTTACCTGCGCCCGGCGCCGCCCCCGCGAGAAGCTCCGCCGCGTGAATACCCGCCTGAGGAGCGCCCGGAGGAAGAACCTCTCGACGCGCCGGACCCGCGGGAGGAAGACCCCCCGCTGCGGTACCCGCCCGAAGTGGGACGCGTGCTCCGCGAGGCCCCGGTATTTCTGGGGCTGTATCCCCCGTATCCCGTGCGGGGCGGGGGAGGAGGAGACGGAGGGGGAGGAGAGCGGTAGCGGTTGCGGTGTCTTGATAGAATACTCCCCGCCAAAAGACCGCCCCAAAACCCGCTGGAGGACCCGCCCCTGGGCCTGCTGGCATTCATAAATATTGAGAGGAAAGTGGAGAAGAGTACGAGAGCCACTGCCACTATCGCAACCACCTTGATGACCTTCCAGAGGAAGCTGAAAAACCCTCCGCTTTTGGCGGGAGCCTCAGCCGAGCTCTGGGTCCCTGACGGGATGGGTGTTTGATTCCCGTAATAGGAGTTAAACTCTAAAAGCGCGGCCGAAAAGAATTTCCTTACCCCGGCGTCATAGTCCTCTTTGGCGAAATCCGGCTCCAGATACTGGTCCAGAAGAGACTGAAGTTTCGCGCCGTTAAAATAATTCTCTATTCCATATCCCGCCTGCGCGTAATAGTTCTCCTCTCCTATAGCCATGACCAGCAGGAGCCCGTTGTTCCTCTCCTTAGAGCCCACACCCCAGAGGTTGAAGAGCTCGTAGGTGTAGTCGGCTATATCCTTGCCGTCTAAGAATTCCACCGCTGCCACGACTATCTCCGCCCCGGTAGATTCAAACAGCGCCTGATTGCCGGAGATTATCTCATCCTCGGTATTTTTGTCTATGACTTCAGCCAGGTCCAGGACATACTGATTTTCGGGTCTTTCCGGCATGGCGGCAAGGACCGGGCTAGAAAAAAGCAGGAGCAGCAGGACGGATAAAACAGCCGCAAGCCCGATGGTAAAGCCTCTCTTTTTCACGACCACCACTCCCTATATCTATTATTATTGGTATATGCGATTCAAAAGCGGTCTAGCGTTTGTCACTAGGCTCCTCGTCAAATACCGTAAGTTCCTCCACTGCGCCCGCTGCCCTCACAAGACTGAGGGGGAAGGAGTGCAGTTTTTCGTTAAAGGCCCTCGCGTCGTCGTTATAGCTGCTGCGCTCTATTTTGTCTTGGGCAGAGTCCATCTGGGCGATAAGCCCTGTCACATCTTTTAGGTCCCGCTCTGAGAGCTCCTCCTCCAAAAGCCGATCGTAGAGCCTTTGCGCAGCGGCGCCCATGCCCGCATTCGCCTCTGCCTGCTGAGAGTGGTCGGGCAGAGAGGTTCTCAGCCAGTCGATATTATATTCAAGGTCGTCGATGAGATTTGCCAAATCGTCATATTCCTCGGCATATTTCTCAGCAACGGTGATGAGATTTTCGCAGGCAGCCGATCTCTCGTTAAGGCCCTCGGTTACGCTATAGCCGGTCTTGTCATAGTAGTAGGAGTCAAGTGTATCATCCCGCAGTTTTTCGGCAGAGTGCGTCGTCCCCCCGATAAAGGAGAACAAAATCACAATCGCCATAACTATAAGACCGGTGCGATCCTTTTTGTCCACGCCAAGCCCTCCCGGAACATAATTAATTTAGGAGTGGATATCAAGCAGCTTCTGCTTCAACTCCCCCTCCAGCCTTCCTATCTCTTCCTCGGCGGCGCGGCGTTTCGCCCTGCCCTCGTCCTGAATCTTCACAACCTCGTCCAACGTCTCGATCAAAGACTGGTTCGTGGCCCTCAAGGTCTCCATGTCCACGACGCCCCTCTCAGATTCCTTTGCCGTCTCGATAGTGCTCATCTTGAGCTTCTGGGCGTTTTTGCGCAGGAGTTCGTTCGTCATGTCAGAGACCTCCCTCTGCGCCTTTACGGCCTCCTCGCCGTGGGCAAGGCCAAGGGCTAGGACCATCTGGCTCTTCCAGAGGGGGATGGTATTTACCAGGGTGGACTGGATCTTCTCTGTCATTATCTTGTCGTTATTCTGCACCAGACGAATCTGCGGGGACATCTGCACGCTGACCATGCGGGTAAGCTCCAGGTCATGCAGCTTCTTCTCGAAATTGTCGCAGAGCTGTGCAAAGTCGTTAGCCGCCTGCGCATCCTCCGGCAGGCCCGATCTCTTCGCCTTTTCCTGCAGGGCGGGCAGGGTGGTGGAGCGCTCCTCGGCAAGCTTCTTCTTCCCCGCTATTATATACATGGAAAGTTCTTTGTGGTAGCCCAGGTTCATCTCATAGAGCTTGTCCAGCATTACCACATCCTTCATCAGCTGGACCTGGTGGCTCTCTAGGGCGGCGGCGATCTTCTCCACGTTCTCCTCGGCGCTGTCATATTTCGCCTTAAGCGCGGTGATCTTATTCCCCTTGTCCCTAAAGAAGCCGAAAAATCCCTTCTTCTCCTCCTCATCCACATCAAAGCCCTTAAGCTCTGTCACAAGGTCAGAGATCTCATTGCCTATCTCTCCCAAATCCTTTGTGCGGACCTTGTCAAGCGCGGTGTCAGAGAAATTGGCTATCTTCTTCTGCGCGGCAGAGCCGTACTGCAGGACCAAAGTGCTGTTCGTGATATCTATCTTCTCAGCGAAGTCGTCCACGGCCTTCTGCTCCTCAGGGCTGAGGACGGACTCATCGAGAACTACCGGCTCGGCCTTGGGTTCTTTTTCCTCCTCCTCGGGGGTGAGGGTCAGCGATGGGGCCTCAGGCTCCTCGGCCTCTAAAGTAAGTTTAATCTCCTCGTTCACTATAAATCACCCTTTGCTTAATTTTTTGGAATACTCCTGTCATCGTCGTCCACAAACCCCTCCTGCTTTAGGAGGGTCTCAAATACCGAGATATCCGCCGAGACGTCCATGGCCTCCTCGGAAAAGAGGGAGTCAAGCTGTTTTTCAAACGCAAGCGCCACGGTATGCATCATGCCGGAAATGTTGAACATCGTGGAGGTTATATTCTCCCCCTTAACCGACTGGGATGCCAGGCGCTTGTATGTGTTTAGCAGTTTTAGCGTGGTGGGCAGGTAGTAGTTCATGAATTTTCTTATCTGCGGGGCCTTCTCCGGATGGTCCGAAATATATCGGAAGATATCCGCGCTGGCCCGTTCCATCCTGCTTATGGATTCTGAGAGGCTCTCATCCGGGATGGCGTCGTTTAACTCCCTCAGCTTTCTGAGGTAGCCCTCCCCGTCGGCAATTATCTTGTCCACCTCGGGGTTTCCTGTGGAGGAGGGCTGTGCCCTCTTCTCCTCCGGCTTTTTCTCCTCTCTCCTCTCCTTTGGGGGTTCCGCTATGGGGACCCACTGCGGCTTGCCCTTTAGCCCAAGGGTGCAGCCCAAAAAGACGAGCGCCAGCACAGCCGCGAAGATGAGCAGGTGGTACCACTCGTAAAGCGGCATGTTCATCGCCAGAATGAAGGCCACAGCCGCCGTGATATAATACCTGGCGACGCTGGGCTTTCTCACAAGCTTCACGTTGGGGGCGGGCGGCTGCGCGTTCCCCGCCGGCTGATTAGGTCTTTGCGGCTGCTGCGAAGGCCGCTGCGGCTGCGGTCTCTGCGGTTGCGGAGGTCTTTGCTGCTGTGGTGGTCTTTGCTGCTGCGGGGGTCTTTGCTGCTGCGGGGGAACTTGTCCGCCGGGGTTTGGGCTAGCGGACCTGCCTTGCTGCGGGGGAGGATTTTGCGCATTTCTCCGCTGCCCGCCGGGGTTTGCCACGGCCTCTTTTACGGACCTCGCCGCCTCTGCCACGCCAGAGCCCACATCCGCTGCGGCGTTAAAGGCAATATCGGCACCCTGGGCGGCAGCGCCGAGAGTGTCGGCAATTGCCCCGCCTACGAAGCCGCTTTTTTTGAGGGCCTTATAGAGCTGGGAGGAGCGAAACCCCCGCTCTATGGGATTGTTATTATGCGACATAAGCATTCCCCGCGAAAATAAATAATCTACCAGCTATATTTTACCGCTAAAGAGATTTTCTGTCAACGTCCGCAGAGATTTTTTTGCCGTCAGATCGGATAAACATTTCCGACTTTTTGGAGGGTGGAGAAAATCTCCTCTCTTTTGGGAAACCTTTGCGAAAAGGCTGTCGCGGAACCGCAGGCCACCCCCCAGCTAAGTGCGCCGGGGTAGGTCCCATGCAAACGCATGCCATAGAGGAACCCCGCTAAAAACGCATCCCCAGCGCCTACGGCCGAGACAGCTTTTCCCTTAGGCGCACGGCAAAAAAGGGCGGGTCCGTCCTCAGTAAAGAGCATGGCTCCCCGCTCCCCCATGGAGACGGCGATGTTTCTGGCACCCTCCTCTCTAAGGGCAGTGGCGCACTCTCTCACGCCCTCTATACCTGAAATCTCGGCCCCAAAGAGATCCCCCAGCTCCTTTAGGTTCGGCTTGATCAGCCAAGGCCGCTCTCTCACGGCATCCCTTAAGGGCTCGCCTGAGGTATCCACGCAGATGCGAACGCCCCTTCCATTGAGAGAACGGATGATCTCGGCATAGATATTCTCCGGCACGGCGGGAGGGACGCTCCCGGCAAGCACAAGCGTATCTCCGCTCTCTACAGTGGAGAGTTTTTTCAAAAGGGATGCGATCGCATCGTCTGGTATATCCGGTCCGCTGCCGTTAAATGCGGTCTCTAAAGTTCCGGGGGAATTTAGGTTTAGGTTGATCCTCGTATTTCCTTCGGGCAGAATTACAAAATCCGAAGCTATGCGATCGCATGAAAGCATGCGGATAAGCTCCTTGCCCGTAAAACCTCCCGCCAAACCCAGCGCGAGGTTTTCAACCCCCAGCAGGTTGAGCATAACAGAGACGTTAATTCCCTTCCCGCCGGGATAGAACCCAGTCTCGTAATATCTGTGGACACCGCCGGGGGAGATATCCCCGGCACAGGCAAAGAGGTCTATGCAGGGGTTAAGGGTCACGGTATATACCATGGTATCCTCCTGTATGCGATCGCATCCTATTTTTGCAGGTTCATCTCATAGCGCTCGAAATAGCCGATAAGCTCCCCGTTTTCATCCCTTACGGGATTCAGATAGAATCTCTCGTTTCTCACGCTAACCCCGAGGAAGATCTCATTGCCGTGGTTTTTAAGCTTTTCCACCGCACTTATTATCATCTCCCTTGACTTCTCATTGTGGCAGTCGAAGATCGATTTGCCAACAAGCTCGCCGTATCCCCTCACCTCATAGTAGTGGTAACGCGCGGCCTTGTTCAGATAGCGGATAATATGATCCTTATCCACAAACACTATCTTATAGGGGATGCTGTCGAGAATATAGCTTAACATTTCCTCTCTCGTCATTTAAAATCTCTCCTTTTTTAAAGTTTAAAGCATTTCTGCAGTGCCTTATCATGTCCCAGGACCAAAATGGATTCGCGGGAGGTGAGGAGGGTATCGGGGGTGACGTTCATGTCGAGGACGCCGTTTTCCCTGACGCCCAGGATGTTGAGGCCAAAGCGCTTTCTTATGTCCAATTGAATGACAGTTTTGCCGCTCCACTCCATCGGGACCTCCACCTCGTAGATGGAGTAGTCGCCCTCAACCTCGATATAGTCCAGGATATGCTCGTTAATACAGCGGATGGCAGTCCAGGCGGCAAGCTGTTTTTCGGGATAGACCACCTCATCCGCACCGTTTCGCAGGAGAAATTTTTCCTGCATGCCGCGGGACGCCCTGGCGATTACCTTTTTGGCGCCAAGCTCTTTTAACTGGTAGACAGTCTCCAGAGAGTTCTGGAAATCGTCGCCGATGGTGACAATGCAGACGTCGAAGTTGCGAATGCCCAGTGAGGAGAGAAAATCTCTGTTGGTGCTGTCCCCAATCTGCGCGGCGGTGACCAGCGGGAGGACATCGTTTACCCTGTCCTCATCGCTGTCCACGGCCATGACCTCCGCGTCAAACTCGCTGAGTTTTCTCGCAATATGGCTTCCAAAACGTCCCAGCCCTATTAACAGTATCGATCTCATAAATCAGACTCCTTTATCCCACCGTGAGCTTTTCCTCCGGAAGGCGGGAAAGATTTTTTGGATTGCCGGAGAAGGCGGCAAAGACCAGTGTCAATCCGCCAACGCGGCCAAAATACATCAGCAGGATGAGAATTCCCCTGGAGACCAGGCCTAAGGTTGGCGTGATCCCAAGCGTGACCCCGACCGTGCCGATTGCGGAAGCGGTCTCGAACAGGCAGGAGATTAGCGGCAGGTCCTCTATCCTGCTTATCACAAACCCGCCCAAAAGGAAGAGAGAGAGGTACATCGTGAGAAGCGTGGAGGCGTTTCTTCCCGTTTCCTCCGGCACACGCCTGCCAAAAAACTGGGCATCTTCCCTTTTGCGAAATACGCTTACCGCGTTTGAGAGAAGAACCGCTAAGGTTGTGGTCTTCATTCCTCCCGCGGTGGAGCCGGGGGAGCCGCCCACCAGCATGAGGATGATCATGACGGCCAAGCCCACCTCGCTTAGGCTGTTCAGATCTGCGGTATTAAAGCCGGCCGTCCGCGCCGTGACAGATTGAAAGATGGAGACCCATGCGCGCTCCCCTGCCGGGAGGTCCAAAAACTCGAAGAAGAAGAAGTAGACCGCGGGGATTAAAAGGAGCAGCCCGCTTGTGACAAGAACCACCTTGCTCTGCATGCTGTAGCGGCGAAAGCGAAAACCGTAGACCTTTATGTCCTGCCAGGTGAGAAAGCCTATCCCGCCGATGATTATGAGCGCCATCACCGTCACGTTTATAAGCGGGTCTTTGGAATAGCCTGTGAGGGAGGAAAACGGCTCTCTTGATCCCATGAGGTCAAACCCCGCGTTGCAAAACGCGGAGACAGAGTGGAAAACCGCATACCAGAGACCTTTGCCAAACCCGAAATCCCCGATAAACCGCGGAGACATGACAATTGCGCCTAGAAGTTCGAACCCTGCCGTCATCGAGAGAATAAAGCCCGTGAAGCGGACTATCCCCTCCATCTTAGGGGCCGAGATGGCCTCCTGGGCCATACTCCTCTGCTTTAGGCCTATCCTCCTGCCGGAGAGGCGGATTAGCGTAAGGGCTATGGTCATCACCCCCATACCGCCCACCTGGATCAGTACGAGGAGGACTGCCTGCCCGAAGGATGACCAGTAGGTGGCTGTATCCCTTACAATAAGCCCGGTGACACAGACGGCGGAGGTCGCCGTAAAGAGGGCGTCTGAAAAGGAGGCACCCTTCCCGTCGCCGGTGGAAAACGGGAGCATAAGGAGTAGGGTGCCAAGCAGAATCACCCCGGCAAAGCCGAGAATTATCACCTGTGAGGATGTGAGTTTTTTAAGCATGGGAAAGAGTCCCCCTTTGATACCATAATAATACCGCGTTTTGCAAAAAATTGCAAGCGGCAGCGGACTTGCTTTGGAGGTTGACATACCGGGGAAAATGGTTTATCCTCTCCATAGAATAAACTTGAGAATAAACTTGCGAGGATGCCGTTAAGATGAAAACCTACGATATTTTGCTTATAGACCTTGACTACACTCTCTTGGATTTTGAAAGCGACTGCGAGGCGGCCTTTAAGGAACTCTACTCCCGCTGCTTTATGTCCCAAAGACCGTATGAGGTCTCTATGCAAAAACTATATGAGAGATGCAATAACCTCTGGTGGGAGAAATTTGAGAGGAAGGAATGCACCAAGCCAGAGCTGTTTATTGGGCGCTTTGAGGATTTTCTAAGACTATCCGGACTAAGCGGGGACCCTAAGACCATAAACGACGTATATTTTGAGGAGCTCGCAAAGGGCGGGAGGCCTTACCCCGGGGCTTTGGAACTGCTGAAAAAGCTTGGAGAAAAGTACAGGATTTACATCATAACAAACGGCAACGCCGTCACCGCGAACACCCGCATAAGAAATTCCGGTGTGCTGCCGCTGGTTTCGGGATATTTTGTCTCTGAGAGCATTGGCGCGGGAAAGCCGGACCCGGCATATTTTGATTATGTCTTCTCACATATTCCGGGCTTTTCGAGAGAGGCAGCGCTTGTAATCGGCGATTCGCTGAGCTCTGACATACTTGGCGCGAACCGGGCGGGGGTTGACAGCCTCTGGTATTATAATTCCTTTGAGAAAAAAGGGCAAGTGTCAGCCACCCCAACCTATACCGCAAAGAGCTACGGGGAGATCATGGACCTTCTCCTCTGAATACAGGCAAAAAGGGACTGTCCAAAGCGGACAGCCCCTTTTTAAATGAAGATAAGAAAGTCTTAGATCTCGGCGAAATACTTGATGGTGCGGACCATCTGGCTGGTGTAGCTGTTCTCATTATCGTACCAGGAAACTACCTGTACCTGATACAGCCCGTCACCGATCTCGGCTACCATGGTCTGGGTGGCGTCGAACAGAGAGCCGCAGGTGATGCCGATGACGTCGGAGGAGACCAGCTCTTCCTCGGTATACCCGAAGGATTCTGAAGAGGCGGCCTTCATGGCGGCGTTGATGCTCTCCTTGGTGATGTTCTCACCCTTGACAACAGCCACGAGAATGGTGGTGGAGCCGGTCGGGACAGGAACACGCTGGGCAGAGCCGATGAGCTTGCCGTTCAGCTCTGGAATGACGAGGCCGATGGCCTTGGCAGCGCCGGTGGAGTTCGGGACGATATTCACAGAGGCGGCGCGTGCGCGGCGAAGGTCACCCTTGCGGTGCGGGCCGTCTAGGACCATCTGGTCGCCGGTAAAGGCATGGACAGTGGTCATGATGCCGCTCTGGATAGGCGCATACTTGTTGAGGGCGTTGGCCATGGGCGCCAGGCAGTTGGTCGTGCAGGACGCGGCAGAGATGATCTGATCCTCGGCGGTCAGGGTATTCTCGTTCACACCGTAGACGATGGTCTTGAGGTCATTGCCCGCGGGGGCGGAGATGACGACCTTCTTCGCGCCGGCGTCAATATGGGCCTGGCTCTTCGCCTTTGAGGTGTAGAAGCCGGTGCACTCCAGCACGACGTCCACGCCAATCTCTCCCCAAGGGAGATCCTTCGCGTCCTTCTCGGCATAGATCTTGATGGTCTTGCCGGCGACGGTGATGGAGTCCTCTCCCGCGGTGACCTGATCAGCCAGGGCATAGCGGCCCTGTGCGGAATCGTACTTCAGCAGATGCGCCAGCATCTTGGGGCTTGTAAGATCGTTGATGGCGACGATCTCATACCCGGGTGCGTCAAACATCTGGCGGAAGGCCAGACGGCCGATACGCCCGAAACCGTTAATTGCGACTTTTACAGACATTGGTAAAACCTCCTAAAAAGTGATGGGAACTTTCCTGCCTTATTGTACTACAATCTCAAAGATTTTACAAGACCTTAGACGTAAAATTTTTAGAATATTCCGCTAATGCCGCTGCCTTCTCCTCTCCCCGTTTCCCTTTTTGGAGAAATGCTCTGCGTGCGAGCTCTCTATGGGGCTGAGGATGACCTCCCTGCGGAAGGAGCCCAGGAAGCTAAGCAGGAAGACGCCCATGAAGAGGTTGGAAATCTCCAGCAGGAGAGGCATTTCCCCGGAATACCTAATGACGAAGCCCCTCATTATCAGCCCGGAGAGGGACCTGGTGAGGAGCAGCACCACCGCCGTCCCCCCGGTGATAAAGAAGCGCTGGGCGGAGACTGCGGGACTCACCCCGGCGAAGAGTTTGCAGAGGTAGAGCAGCGCCAGCAGCAGGGATGCCGCGCCGATAACGGTGAGGAAGTTCTCCACAAAATACGGGGAGACAGTATAGAGGACGTATACCATTACGAGGTAAACTGCGCCCCAGGCAACCCCAACGAGGTAGAGGAGCGGGAGGCGCGAGAGAGGGTTTTTCCCGGAAAGCAGGGAAAAACCCAGGAAGATCTGGACGATCCCGAAGATGACGCTCATTATGTCAAAGACCGTGCGGATGCCGCTCTGTCCCTGGACCCCCGCCCCTTGGGAGAACCGCGCCTCCACGGTAAAGCCCGTGTTCAGTTCCACAGCGCCGAGGGCTAGGAGCGCTATTCCGGACAGCAGCGCGGCAATGCCCAGAAGCACCCCCCTCTTGCTGGCGTAAGATTCGAACGCCCCCTTCAGTTTGATAATTATCGCCCACGCCCCGGCAAGGGTCAGGATTATCCAGGCAAAGCTTAGCCAGCTAAACAGCCCGCCGTTTTCAAAAAGCTCCGTCTCCTCGTCAAAAAAGTAGAGCATTTGGACCAGCCTTAGAAGCGCGCCCCCCGCGAAGCCTGCGCAGATCAGCTTTATGGCGGTGCCGAGATTTAAAAGCTTTTTCATGTCTTTCTCCCTCTTCATCTTTTGTCCAGCATATAATAGCATAAAACCGCATGTTTTCCAAGTAAATTTTTCTCCCCTTCGGGAAGGTATTAACAAAAAGTAAAAAGACTAAATCAAATCTGGATTTTCCCCCCGCGTTGTATTATAATGTAGCTGAGGGTTGAGGAGCTTTCAAAAAAGCATCTGGGAGGGTTCGCCGTGGACAGTCTGCTGGAAATGGAAATTTACGGGGTATGTTATCCCGCGGCCGATGGCGCGCAGGGGCTAAACTCACCGTTTATAGAGGCGCGTAAAAAATTCTACACCACAGATAAAGAGACTGTGAGGGTAAAGATAAAGGGGAATCTTCGCGGATATCCGGGGAAGATCAGCGGAAAACTTACCCGCCGCTCCATCTACTGGAAGGCGCGGGCAAACGGAGCCGTGCTGGAGGAGTCCTTTGACCGTGCGGGAGAGAGTATCATTGTGAATAGGGATTTTCAGGGGAATATCCTAAGCCGCGCGTTTTTTGGGAAAGACCAGCGATGGGAGAGGAGCGAATACTATTCTCCCGGGCAGTCGGCCCGCGCGGAGGTGATTTTTAAGCCCGGTAAAAATTCCATCTCCCGCCTTAACTGGTCAGAGGAGAAGCAGTGCTATCTGGTCTCCTCCCTGCTGCCATCCCCGTATCTTGGCGCGGATGAGAGGGAGAGCGAGATGGAGGAAAATTTTGGAGAGCCGGAATTTCTCGTCTCCGCTTCAAATGGGGAGTTCTGCTTCTCTAAGGAGAGGGTTCAGCGGGAAAGGATAGCGTTTCTGGATGCCCCTGCGGAGGAGGAAAAGGCTGAAGATTTTTCCGAGCCAGAGCCTGAGGAACCTGAGGATAATATCGAGTTTCCCGGCATTTCAGACTATGCCAGGGTAATCCCGGCAGATGAGGGGGAGGAGCAAAGCGGGGCTCATACGCCGGGCGAACAGGGGGACACCCCTCCTCCCGAAAGTTGTGACCAAACGGAGGACGAGAGTTTGGCAGACGAGAAGGATACAGAAAAAGGGGCCGGGGAAATCCCGGATTTTTCCCTGCCAAAGCCCGTAAAATATGTTGAAAACGGCGTCTACAGGGATATTCCCCCCGAGGACGGGTTTGGAGAGCAGTTTTTCCCCGGTGGCTCCCTGCGCTATGCGGGGTTCTGGAAGGACGGCAAACGTCAGGGATTGGGGGCCTCTTTTAAGGAGGGGGAACATCTCCTGCACGTCACCGGCTGGCAGGATGGGAAGCCGGGAATTGTGGTCTCCCTCTTCGACAGGGACGGCAATCTCCGCTATGGCGGGAAGATAATCTCGGGCAAAAAGGAGGGCGCCGGGGTCTCCATAAGACAGGCGGACGGGAGCGTCTTCGTCGGCAAATGGAAGGACGGCAAACCCACCGGCTGGGGTGCGTTTATAGATAAGGACGGCGACCTGCTCTACTATGGCTCCTGGAAGGACGGCAGGCGCGACGGCAGGGGGACGGAATTCGACAAGGACGGACAGATAGTCTTTGAAGGGGAGTTTAGGGAAGACAAATACTTTAACGGCGCGGTTTACAGAGAAGTTCTCCCCTTTGCGGATGAGGAAGATCCCCTCTTTGATTTTCCAAACTTCGAATAGCAGAGGCTTTAAGATGGCAAATCTGAACATAGTTCTGGTAGAGCCGGAGATTCCGCAGAATACCGGGAATATCGCGAGGACCTGTGCGGTGACCGGGGCCGGCCTGCATATCGTAAAACCCATGGGTTTCGCGATAGACGACAGAAAGCTCCGCCATGCCGGGCTGGATTACTGGCAGTATCTTTCAGTAAAGTTCTACGACGATCTTGAGGACTTCTTCTCTAAAAACCGCGGGGAGTATTTTTTCTTCACCACAAAGGCGAGAAATCGGTATACGGACGTAAAATACACGGACGGCGCATATCTGTTTTTCGGGAGAGAATCCGCGGGGCTGCCGGAAAAACTCCTGTACGAGAATCCAAATTCATGCGTTCGCATACCAATGCTTGATTCCCGACGGAGTTTGAACCTTGCGAACTCTGTGGCGGTGGGACTCTATGAGGCGTTAAGACAGATGGATTTTCCGAAGCTTAACTGCTCTGGAGAGCTGAGAGAGTACGACTGGGACGCGGCTAAGGCAGAGTTCCCGTCCTCGGAATATCTGTGAAAGTCGCATGCAAGGGAATGCGATCGCATAGGACGGTATGATACCGCAGAATTTTCTTAGTGACATTTGTGAAGATCTGTGATAGAATTACCATAATGGCTTTGAAATAGAGCAGGGTTCTGCCAGGGCGGAGGAGTGGTTTTTATGGTTCCCAAATATAAGCGTGTGCTTCTGAAGCTCAGCGGGGAAAGCCTCGCGGGAGAGCAGGGACATGGGATAGACTTTGACACGGTGATGGAGATCTGCCAGCCGATAAAAGAGCTGGTGGACATGGAAGTTGAGGTCGCAATAGTCGTCGGGGGAGGAAACTTCTGGCGCGGGCGCGCAAGCGGGCAGATGGACAGGACCAGGGCAGACCATATGGGAATGCTGGCCACCGTCATAAACGCCCTTGGCGTCGGCGACGCTTTGGAGCAGCTTGGCCTCGACGTGAGGGTGCAGACGGCGATTGCCATGCAGGAGGTGGCAGAGCCGTATATCAGAAACCGTGCCGTTAGGCATTTGGAGAAGGGAAGGGTCGTGGTTTTCGGCTGCGGCACGGGAAACCCGTTCTTCTCCACGGATACCGGCGCAGCGCTTAGGGCCGCTGAGATAGAGGCAAATATCATCCTCAAGGCGACGATGGTGGACGGCGTATACGACAGCGACCCCAAGGAGAACCCCGCCGCCAAGAGGTTTGATACCCTCACTTATTCCGAGGTTCTCAGCAAACACCTAAACGTCATGGACATGACGGCGGCCTCCTTCTGCCAGGACAGGCATATCCCGTTTCTGGTCTTCAGTATAGAGGACCCCCGGAACATAGTCCGCGCGGTCTGCGGGGAAAAGGTCGGCACACTTGTAAGCGAGTAGGCGGTAAAATTTTGGCTGGTAAATCTTAATTATAGAAAGGGAGAGATTTCATGGCAGAGATGAAGGATGTATTTGACCGTGCCGAGGAGAGGATGGGCAAGACCATCGCCCACCTGGAGGAGGAGTATGCCTCCATACGCGCGGGAAGGGCTAACCCCGCCGTCTTGGACAAGATAACGGTGGACTACTATGGCGTGCCGACGCCCATAAATCAGATGGCTGCGGTTGCCGTCAGCGAGGCGAGGGTTCTCACCATAACCCCCTGGGACACCACCTCTATAAAGGGAATAGAGAGGGCGATACAGGCCTCCAGCCTGGGCGTCAACCCGCAAAATGACGGCAGGGTCATCAGACTGGTATTTCCCCCTCTTACTGAGGAGCGCAGAAGGGACCTGGCAAAAGAGACCAGCAAACTCTGCGAGGAGGCTAAAGTCGCCGTCAGGTCTATCCGCAGGGACGCCATAGAGCGCCTAAAAGAGATGAAGAAGAGCTCCGACATCACCGAGGACGACCTAAAGCAGGGTGAAAAACAGGCGCAGGAGCTTACCGACAAGTATATAAAAAACTGCGACGCCTGCTATGCCCGCAAGGAAAAGGAGATAATGGAGATCTGACTCTCTTCAAAATTGCAGTTTGATGGTGTTTTCATCTTTCAATATATTTGGAGTGATGGATTTGTTTAGCCGCAAGAAAAAGATTGCAGAGGATGCTCCCCTCCCCGTGATACCCGAGCATATAGGGATAATCATGGACGGTAACGGCCGCTGGGCGAGAAAGCGGCTTCTGCCGCGCTCTGCGGGGCACAGGGCCGGCGCGCAGAACTTCAGGGTGATCACGAGGTACTGCTCTAAGATAGGGGTTAAGTACCTCACACTCTATGTCTTCTCCACAGAAAACTGGTCCCGCCCTAAGTCAGAGGTGGATGCGCTTCTCAAGCTATTTAAGGAGTATATGGAGGAGGCGCTTACGGATTTTACCGAGGAGAATATCAGGGTCCGCTTTATAGGGGACGTAAGCGTCTTCTCAGACGACCTCAAAGAGCTGATAAACAGGGTCGAGGTGACCTCTGCGCCAAAGACGGGCATGATCCTAAACCTAGCGGTAAACTACGGCGGCCGCGCCGAGATAACGAGGGCCGCCCGGCTGTTTGCCGAGGACGTGAGGGAGGGGAGAAAATCCCCGGAGGAGCTGACAGAGGAGGGACTCTCCGGCTATCTCTATACAGCGGGACAGCCGGACCCCGACATGATAATCCGTCCCAGCGGAGAGCAGAGACTTTCCAATTTCCTGCTTTGGCAGTGCGCTTACAGCGAGTTTGTCTATAGCGACATTCTCTGGCCGGATTTCTCCACCAAGGATCTCGATGACATGATCCGCATCTATGCCACGCGCAGCCGCCGCTTCGGCGGGGTCTGAGTTTAACGGGAAAAGAGGGTATGCGGCTTGAAGCAGCGCATTATCTCCGGAGCGGTGCTGATACTTTTTTGCGCCGCTATGATTTTCTTTATAAACGGAACTTTTGCCTTTGGGCTGAACATAGTGGTTGGGCTGATTTCCTTCTCGGCTCTGTTCGAGTTTATAAAGGCTTTGGGACTGCTTAAAAAATGGTTCGTTTCCCTGCCGTGCCTCACGGCGGCATTCGTCATACCGCTCTTCTGGAGCAAGGATATGTATCTCGTATACTATATCTTCGTGGTGGTCATCTTCTGCTCTCTTATATTCTACCACAAGGAGGTCACCTTCAGGGAGATCGGCATCCTGGTAAGCATGACCATTCTTATCCCGACGGCGTTTAGGACCTTGGTCCTTCTGCGCGATATTCATAAAGACTTTGCCGCCTACTATCTTCTCCTCGCGGTATTTGTCGCGTGGGTGGCTGACGCAGGGGCGTATTTTACCGGGATGATCTTCGGCAAGCACAAGCTCTGTCCGCAGATTAGCCCAAAAAAGACTGTGGAGGGATTTATAGGCGGATGGATTGTGGACATTGCCCTTGTGATGCTTAGCGGTTTTGTTGTAAGCAGGCTGGTTTACCCCGGTGTTGACGTCCACTACTTCAACCTCTTTCTTGTGGGCTTTTTAGGCGCCCCGCTCTCGGTCCTGGGGGACCTCAGCTTTTCCCTTGTAAAACGCAGCTGCAATATCAAGGATTTCGGGCAGGTGATACCCGGGCACGGCGGGATTCTGGACCGCTTTGACAGCGTTATCTTCACCGCGCCGTTCGTATTTCTCATAACAGAGTACCTGCCGTTGCTTACGGCCGCATGAGCGAAGGGGGGAAGCAGCATGAAGAAAATTTCTATCCTTGGTTCCACGGGCTCTATCGGAACGCAGGCGCTTGAGGTTGTAAGGAACCTGAAAAATACGGATGAAGAGCTGTGCGTGGAGGTTCTGGCCGCGCGCTCTAATATATCGAAGCTTGAAGAGCAGGCGAGAGAGTTTAAACCCCGCGCCGTAGCCGTCTTTGACGAGGAAGCGGCAAGGGAGTTTAAGGCAAAGACCCGGGACCTGCCGCTTGCCGTCCTCTCAGGTATGGACGGGCTGTGCGAGGCGGCCTGCTGGGACGGGGCCGACATTGTCCTCAACAGCGTCGTCGGGATGACGGGACTTAGGCCCACGCTCTCCGCAATATGGGCAGGGAAGACCATCGCCCTGGCGAATAAGGAAACTCTTGTCGCGGGAGGATATCTTGTCACGAACCTGGCGAAGGAGCGGGGGGTGAGAATATTGCCCGTGGACAGCGAACACTCGGCCATATTCCAATGTCTGCAGGGCGCGCCGGAAAAAGGCGCTCTCAAGAAGATCATACTCACCGCCTCCGGCGGCCCGTTTTTCGGGAAGACGAGAGAAGAGCTGAAAGACGTCACCGCGGCGCAGGCTTTAAAGCATCCCAACTGGCATATGGGGCCAAAGGTGACGGTAGACTCCTCCACCATGATGAACAAGGGTCTGGAAGTTATAGAGGCCGCCTGGCTTTTTGGAGTGCCTGCGGAGAGGATAGAGGTGGTCATCCACAGGGAGAGCATCGTCCACTCCATGATAGAATATGAGGACAATAGCGTCATAGCCCAGCTTGGCGTGCCGGATATGCGCATACCGATCCAGTATGCGCTGACCTATCCCAACCGGCTTAAGTCGCCCGCGGAAGAGCTTGACCTCTCCAAAATCGCCTCCCTCAGTTTTTATAAACCCGATACCGAGACCTTTAGCTGCCTTAAGGTCTGCATAGATGCCTTAAAGCGCGGGGGAACCGCCACCGCAACGGCGAACGGCGCAGGGGAGAGGGCTGTGGAACTCTTCCTTCAGGGGAAAATAGGCTTTCTGGAAATAGGAGATCTGGTCCGCGCGGCGGTGGAGAATGCAAAAGTCCGCCCTGCGGACTCGCTTGACGCCGTGCTTGAGGCGGATGCCTCTGCGAGAGAGTTTGTTTCCAGCGCGGTTTAGGAGATGATTTATTGCACGGTTTAATGGTCGCCCTGCTGATAGTTATAGGGGTTTTTCTCTTTGGCTTTGTGATCTTCTTTCACGAGCTGGGACATTTTCTCACCGCCAAGGCCTCCGGTATCAGGGTGAATGAGTTCGCCATCGGCATGGGGCCGAAGCTGCTGAGTTTTGGCAAGGGCGAGACCAAATATACGCTGAGGCTCCTGCCAATAGGCGGCTTTTGCGCCATGGAGGGCGAGGACGAGGAGAGTTCTGACGAGCGGGCATTCGGGAACAAGCCGGTCTTTAAGAGAATTCTCGTGGTTGCGGCGGGCGGCATTTTCAACATGATATTGGGAGTTGTGCTCACGTTTTTTCTCCTGCTTCCGGAAGAGCAGTTCGGCATACCGGTAATAGCAAAGTTTACCGAGGGCTCTACCTTGCAGGGAGCAGGGGCCCAGGTCGGCGACAGGATAATCTCTGTGGACGGGTACAGGGTATATACAGAGAGGGACCTCTCTTTCGCCATGGGTATGGCTGATACCGAGGCCATGCGGTTTGTGGTAAAGCGCGGCGGGGAGAAGGTGGAGCTCTCCCCCTTTAAGCTGAAAGAGGTCACGGACGCTGAGGGGAATACCTCCTCTCAGATAGATTTTTACATAACCGCGCAGAAGAGAAATGCGGGGAACCTCTTAAGCCGCTCTGTCACGGATACCTTTTCCATGGTCAGGATGGTCGTGGAGAGCTTAAAGGGAATTTTGACAGGCCGCTTCGGGCTAAACGACCTGGCGGGGCCCGTCGGCACAGCGCAGGCCATTTCCCAGGTCACCGGGGAGGCGCTGTCGAGAGGCTTCGGGGAGGCGCTCTCGAACCTGGTATCTATGATAGTCCTCATAACGGTAAACCTTGGGGTTGTAAATCTCCTGCCGATCCCCGCGCTTGACGGCGGGAGGCTGCTCTTCCTCCTGTGGGAGGCTGTCACCAGAAAACCCGTCCCGCCAAAGTACGAGGGGCTTGTCCACATGGTGGGGCTGGCGCTGCTGCTTGTTTTGATGGTGGTCGTCACGTTTAACGATATTCTACGGATCTTTCGGGGCGGATTTTAAAGGAGGGCTTGCTTATGGCAGAGAGGAGAAAGACAAGAAAAGTTCGCGTAGGGAATACCTACGTAGGGGGCGACGCACCGGTTTCAGTGCAGTCCATGCTAAGCGTCCCCTCCACGGACATAGAGGGCAGTGTGAGGCAGGCGGTGGAGTTAGAACGCGCCGGCTGCGACATTCTCCGTGCGGCGATACCGGACAGGGATGCGATCGCATTGATCCCGGCGATAAAGGAGAAGATAAAAATCCCGCTTGTTGCCGATATACATTTTGACTATCGGCTGGCTTTGGATGCGATCGCATCCGGTATAGACAAGATCCGCATAAACCCCGGCAATATCGGGGACGATTCCCGAGTGAAAGCGGTCGCAAACGCTTGCAGGGAAAAGGGCGTTCCAATAAGAATCGGGGTCAACTCCGGCTCTCTGGAGAGGGATATCTTGGCAAAGTACGGCGCACCCACGCCGGAGGCCCTCTGCGAGAGTGCTCTCTATCACGTCTCACTTTTAGAGAAGTTTGATTTTACGGATATTGTAATCTCCCTAAAGTCTTCTGATGTTGTGAGCATGATCCGCGCCTACGAACTGATCTCTGAAAAATGCGACTACCCGCTGCATCTCGGCGTTACAGAGGCCGGAACCGAACGCATGGGGCTGATACGTTCCTCTGCGGGGATAGGGAGTCTTTTGGCGCACGGGATAGGCGATACCATAAGGGTATCACTTACCGGCGACCCAGTACTTGAGGTCCGCGCGGGGATAGATATTTTAAAGGCTCTCAAGTTGAGGGGCGGCGTGAAGATAGTATCCTGCCCCACATGCGGCCGCACGAGAATAGATCTGATCTCCCTGGCGAAGAAAGTGGAGGATTCCCTCAAAGACTGCGGGAAGGATATAACCGTCGCCGTGATGGGCTGTGTAGTCAACGGTCCCGGAGAGGCCAGAGAGGCAGATGTCGGCATAGCGGGGGGCATAGGCGAGGGACTCGTCTTCAGAAAGGGAGAGGTCATACGCAAAGTACCGGAGGAGGAACTTCTCCCCGCACTTATGGAAGAGATAGACAGGCTTTGAGATAGGAGACAGAGGTAAGACGTGAAGGAACTGGGAGAGTTTTTTTCTAAGGAGATAGCCGGAGAAAAGTTTTCGGATGCGCTTAAAAGCGGAGAACTGAGGGAGATCTCTATAGGGCGGGCGGAGAAAAGCCTGAGGCTTTCAGCCCGCTTCTCAGATTTTATAGAGTATTCGGAGATAAAACAGTTTGAAAACGCGCTCTGCTCTCAGAAAGGGATTTTGAGCGCCAAGGTCTTGCCGTCTTTTCCGGCCGGGAGTTTTTCCGCCTCGGTTTTGCCGTCCCTAATAGAGAGACTGAAAGAGGGGGACGCCAGCCTGAATGGGACCTTCAGCCAGGCCGAGGGAGAGCTTGAGGGAGAAAAGCTCTCGATAAAACTTCACCACGGAGGGGCCGAGATTCTCTCTGCCCACGATACGGGAAGAAAATTGGAAGAGCTTGTAAATAGCTGGTTCGGCATCCGGGTTAAGGTGGAATTTACGGGTACGCTCTCCTTAAAAGAGAAGGACGGGACCCTCCTAGAGCGGGCTGAGAGGGATGAGACAAAGCGCAGGAGGGAGGAGAACATCCTCAAGATGGAGGAGTATGAGGAGTCCCTCGCGCTGCAGACCGCCAAAAGAGAGATAAGTGTAAGAGACGAGGCCCACCTCATGCCAAGTTTGGTTGAGGGCAGTTCGAGGGCTATATTCGGAACCATCCCCAAAGGGGAGCTCACTCCCCTTAAGGACGCCACGGCAGAGCTGGGAAATATCACCGTCTGGGGGGAGATTTTCTCCATAGAGGCGAAAGAGACCAGAGACAGGGTGAGAAAGATCTTCTCGATAGACATAACGGATTATACCGGTTCTGTCACAATGAAAGTTCTGAGGGATGCGGGGGACTGCAGGGCGATGGACGAGCTTAAGACGGGGCAGTCCCTTATCGCCAGGGGTTCTCTGGAATATGACCGCTTTGAGCATGAGAACGTCTTTAGGCCCCGCGCTCTCGCAAGGGCAGAGCAGCTTAAGGTTGTGGATAAGGCCCCAAAAAAGCGCGTGGAGCTGCATTTGCATACAAATATGTCCGACATGGACGGTATGACCCCCGCCTCTGAGCTTGTGAAGCGCGCGCACGAGTGGGGCCACAGGGCTGTCGCCGTCACTGACCATGGCGTGGCGCAGGCATTCCCGGAGGTCATGAACACCGTGGAGGAGATAAGGAAAACCGACCCGGACTTTAAGGCCATTTACGGCGTGGAGGCCTATTTTGTAAACGATCTCATCCCGGCTGTCACCGGGGACAGCAAACTCCCGCTTACCGGGGAATTCGTCTGCTTTGACTTAGAAACCACGGGACTCTCCCCGGAAAAGGACAGGATAACGGAGATAGGCGCGGTCAAGGTCAGGGACGGGGAGGTAAAGGAACATTTTGACAGCTTTGTGAACCCTGAGATGCCGATTCCGCCTAAGATAACCGAACTCACCGGTATCGGGGAGAAAGAGGTAAAAAACGCTCCCCTTGAGGCTGACGCCATCGCCGCCTTCTATGAGTTTTGCGGGGAGGACGCCGTCCTTGTCGCACATAATGCGGGCTTTGACACCTCCTTTCTGAGGGCGGCGCAAAAACGCACCGCGCCTCCATTTGAGTATACATATATAGATACCATACCCATCTGCCGCTTTCTTATAGACGATATAAGGGATTATAAGCTGGATACCGTGGCGGAATACCTAAAACTCCCGCCTTTTAACCACCACCGCGCGGACGACGACGCCGCGGTCCTAGGCGAGATCTTTATAAGACTCCTTGCCCGTTTAAGAGAGAATTCCAAGGCAAAACTGGTCTCGGACATAAACACCTCTCTTGTGGGAGGAAATCCCAAGAGACTTAAATCCTACCACCAGATAATTCTTGTCAAGAACCGCACGGGGCTTAAAAACCTATACCACCTGATATCAGAGGGACATCTCAAATATTTTTACCGCCACCCCCTCACGCCGAAGAGCAGGCTGATGCACTATAGAGAGGGTTTGCTTATAGGCTCTGCCTGCGCCGCAGGGGAGGTATACCAGGCGATAGTGAAGGGTGAGCCGTGGGAAAGTGTTAAGCGCATTGCCGAATTTTACGACTACCTGGAAATACAGCCGCTATCCAACAATATGTTCATGGTGAGGGACGGCAATACCGATGTGGAGGGGATCAGGGAATATAACCGCAAGGTGGTAAAACTTGGAGAAGAGCTGAATAAACCCGTGGTGGCGACGGGCGATGTCCACTTCATGGACCCGAAGGACGCTGATTTCCGCCGTATTCTCATGGGGGGCAGGGGATACAGGGATGCAGAGGAGCAGGCGCCGCTGTATTTTCGCACGACGGATGAGATGCTGGAGGAGTTCTCCTACCTTGGCAGGGAGAAGGCCTATGAGGTCGTGGTGGAAAACCCGAACCGAATAGCCGACAGGATAGATTATATTCTCCCGGTTCCAAAGGGAAATTTCCCGCCGTTTATAGAGGGCTCTGAGGAGCAGCTTGTGGAGATAACCTGGAAGCGAGCAAAAGAACGCTATGGCGACCCGCTGCCGGATATAGTTGAAAACCGGCTGAAAAAAGAGCTGGATTCCATCACAAAGCACGGCTTCTCTGTGATGTATATGACCGCGCAGAAGCTTGTGGCGGATTCTGAGGCGCACGGGTATTTGGTGGGGTCGCGCGGCTCTGTCGGCTCGTCGCTTGTGGCGTCTGTCTCTGGAATTTCAGAGGTAAACCCGTTAGAGCCGCATTACGTCTGCCCAAATTGCAAACATACAGAATTTGTTCTAGACGGCTCTGTCAGTTCCGGATTTGACCTCCCGCCAAAAAACTGTCCGATCTGCGGAAGCCCCATGGACCGCGACGGCCATACCATACCGTTTGAGACCTTCCTGGGATTTGACGGCGACAAGGTCCCCGACATAGACCTCAACTTTTCCGGTGAGTACCAGTCCAGCGCCCATCGCTATACGGAGATGCTCTTTGGAAGGGACCAGGTCTTCAAGGCCGGAACCATAGCCACCGTTGCCGACAAGACCGGAATAGGGTATGTGAGAAAATACGCGGAGGAGAACGGTATAACCTACAACAGGGCGGAAGAGAAGAGGCTTGCCATGGGATGCGCCGGCATAAAGCGCACGACGGGCCAGCACCCCGGCGGCATGATAGTCATACCGAGAGGGATGGAGGTCTATGATTTTTGTCCTGTACAGCACCCCGCGAACGACCAGAAATCTGAGAACATAACCACCCATTTTGACTTCCACTCCATCCACGACAACGTCCTGAAACTGGACGAGCTGGGCCACGACGTTCCAACCCTCTACCGCTACCTTGAGGAATATACGGGCATACCGGTCCAGTCGGTCTCGATGAGCGACCCGGAGGTCATGAGCCTTTTCGATTCCCCTAAAGCGCTTGGCCTCACGGAGGAGGATTTAAACGGGATAAAGACGGGGACCCTCGCCCTGCCGGAACTTGGCACAAATTTTGTCAGGGGAATGCTGGAGGCGACCCACCCTAGGACATTCTCGGATTTTCTACAGATCTCCGGGCTCTCTCACGGCACCGACGTCTGGCTGGGAAACGCAGAGGAGCTTATAAAAAACGGGGTCTGTTCCATCTCAGAGGTCATCGGCTGCCGGGATGATATTATGGTGAAGCTGATAGGCAAAGGGGTCGCGCCGAAGACTGCCTTTCGGATCATGGAGGCGGCAAGAAGGGGGCAGGCCGCGCAGAAAATTTCTGAGGAAGATATCTCCACGATGAGGGAGCACGGCGTCCCGCAGTGGTATATAGACTCCATGTTCAAGATAAAATACCTCTTTCCAAAGGCGCATGCCGCGGCGTATATCATAGGCGCGCTGAGGCTTGGCTGGTACAAGGTCCACAGGCCTTTGGAGTTTTACGCCGCCTACTTCACCGTGAGGAGCGAGGATTTTGACGCCGCATCTGCAATAAAGGGCAAGGTCGCAGTGAGGGAGAGGATGAACGCCTTGGATTCCAAGATCAAGGCGAGGGAGGCCACCGCCAAGGAGGAGTCAGAGTTCTCCACCATGCAGATTGTAAACGAAATGCTTTCAAGGGGAATAGAGCTGCTGCCTGTGGATCTCTATGTCTCAAGCGCCTCAAAGTTTTTGGCAGAGAACGGGAAGATCAGACTCCCGTTCTGCAGCTTGGCGGGGGTCGGCGGCACAGCGGCGGAATCACTGGAGCAGGCGAGGGCCGGCGGGAAATATCTCTCCATAGACGACCTGATAACGCGTTCCAAGGTCTCCACCGCCGTGATAGACGCCCTTGAGGACGCCGGCGCGCTTGCAGATCTCCCGAAAAGCAGCCAGCTAACCCTTTTTTAAATAATATTCTGGAGGGATTATTATGGTAATTTTTCCGTCAATCTATCTTAAGGATGGCAAGTGCGTAAGGCTTGTCAGGGGGAATACGGCGACAGCGCAGGTCGTCTCTGAGGACCCTGTCGGGCTGGCCAAGAGTTTTGTCAGCCAGGGGGCCAGCTTTCTGCATATTATAGATGTGGACGGCGCAAGGGAGGGCCGGCCGGTAAACTGCGGAATAATCTTCGATATTTTGGATAACGCCGGTGCAAAGCTAGAGGTCGGCGGAGGAATCCGCGACATGGATACGGTGAAAAAATATCTTACCCGCGGCGTGGAGCATATTATCCTGGGCTCGGCAGCGGTGAGGGACCCGGAGTTTGTAAAAGAGGCCGTCCGCGCCTACGGGGACCATATCGTGATAGCCATAGACGCAAAGGACGGCAAGGTCGCGGACGAGGGCTGGACAGAGCAGAGCCAGCTGGATTTCATAGAGCTGGCCAAACGTGTCGAAAAGATGGGCGTAAAAAATATTATATTTACCGATATCTCTCAAAACGGCGGCATGGACGGTCCCAATTTCCCTTTACTGGACAATTTGAACCAGGAGGTAAACTGCAATATCATTGCAAGCGGCGGCATTAGCAGCCTTTTGGACCTGATAGCGCTTTCTGACTTAGGTCTTTACGGCGCCGTCGCCGGAAGTTCTCTCTATAACGGTGCGCTGGATCTGCACACCGCCATAGTCGCCTGCAGGCAGATCTCCAAGAAAAAATCGTCCGGTCTTCCAAAGGAGGCGGAGCTCTGCTTTGAGAAGGCAGAGCTTGTTCCTGCCGTGCTGATAGGCGCCAAAACCGGGCAGGTCCTGGCGCTGAAGATGGTGAACAGCGAGGCCATGTCCCGCTGTTTAGAGACCGGCGAGGTCTGGACCTACAGCCGCAGCCGCCGCTCTGTCTGGAAAAAGCTAACTTCTTTAGGGAACCCCATGAAGATAAGCTCAATAAGGACAGACTGCGGGAACGCCGCCTTCCTGCTCTCGGTGGATACGGATGATCCCGTCTGCCATACCGGGGAGAGAAGCTGTTTTTATAAGGAGCTGCCGTTTGAGGGAAAATGATTCACTCGCATTTCCGTGGGATCTGCGGGGAAAAGTTCTGGACTTTTTAAAGCCTGCCTCACGGGTGCTTGAGGTATTTCCGAAATCTCCCGATTTTCTGCTCTCGCTTGGCCACCCAAAAGAGCTGCTCTCTGCCATGATAAAAGAGGGGGAGAGCGCTGAGAATTTTCTCAGCTGCGGAATATCTCGGTTTTCATGCGCAGAGGGAACTTTCGACCTTGTGGTCTCTCAAGACAGCGGGGCGGGGCTCTCAGAGCTGAAAAATCTCTTAAAGCCCGGCGGGGTGCTGTTTTACGAGGACAGAGGGGGAAAGGACGGTCTATCCCTTATGAGGAAAGTTTTCCCCGGGGAGGAGATACCGGAGCCTCCAAACAATCTCGAAAACCTGCGCGCAGAGGCAGACGGGCTTTATCTGCGCGTCCTCTACCGCAACCAGGCTATAAGGCAAAGGGAGGTAAACCCCTCCGTCCTCTTGGCAGAAAATTTTTTGGATTCATACCTCTCTAAGATTTCACATGAAAAGCTTTTGCAAGTCTTAAAGGGAGAGAATTTTCCCTATACCTGCCACAGGTTCATCATTATCGCACAGAAAAGGCGGGAAAACTGATCTGACACTAAAAATTCCCCTCCGCAAAACCGCGGAGGGGTTCGCTTTATGAGATCTCTTTAGGCGGGAGGTTATTCTTAAACCACTTCCTCAGATAGACAGCGCAGGGGATAATCCCCAGGACCCAGCCGAGCGGCGCCGCAAGCCAGATGCCCATGGTGCCGAGAAATTTCGGAAGCAGCAGGGAGAAGCCTATCTTGGAGAGCAGCTCCACCACAGAGGATACGATGGTGACCTTGATTATCCCCATGCCCCTTAAGGCAGAGCTAAGGGTCCAGATAGTCCCAAGCGCCCAGTAGAATACCGCCTCTGTGCGGACCATCTTCACCGCTTCAGCAAGAATCTGGGTATCCGGCTCGTCCATGAAGATAAGAGCCACGGGTCTTGCGAAGATAAAGATTATCGCACCTGAAAGCAACGCCATCCCGCAGATTATGAGAAGGCCCTTCTTAAGTCCCTCGCTGATTCTCGCGTAGAGCTTGGCGCCGTAGTTTTGGCCGGAATAGACAGAGAAGCTGAAAGCTATGTTGGAGAAGCTGATCACCGCGAGCTGCTCCACCTTCCCGCCTATTGTGTAGGACGCTACAACGCCGGAGCCGTAGGAGTTTATGACGTAAGTTATCACGAACATCCCCACAGAGAGGGCCATACTCTGCAAGGTCATCGGCACACCTATGCCCAGAAACTGCTTAAAAAGCTTGCCGTCGGGCCTCCACGCGGACCCAACCGGCCTTAGGCGCGGGTAGCGCTTTAACATATAGGTTATGCAGAGCACGGCAGAAACTGTCTGGGAGAGCACCGTCGCATAGGCAACGCCCGCCACACCGCCGTTGAATTTCAGCACAAAGAGCAGGTCCAGGCCCACGTTTAACAGGGAGGAGAATATCAGAAAATACAGCGGCGTCTTTGAATCCCCAATCGCCCTTAGGATGGAGGTTGCGCCGTTATAGAGCTGCATGGCTATTGTCAGCCCGCCCGTTATGCGGATATACGTGACAGAATAGTCGATTATGTCAGAAGGAGTGGCCAGAAGCCTCATTAGCGGCCTGGCGCAGAAGACGGAAAAAAGGCTTACTATAAGGCTGCTGCCAAGGACTATATAGACGGCGTGGGCGACGGCCTTTCTCAGCACGTCCTCCTGTCTTGCCCCCTCCGCTTGGGAGATTACGACAGATACGGCGTTTGTCATGCCCTGCCCCACCATCATCAGGAAGGACATGGTAGAGCCCGTCGCGCCTATGGCGGCTAGGGCCTGCATGGAGACGTATCTCCCCACGACCACCGTATCCACCATGTTATACATCAGCTGAAAAATGCTGCCCACAAGCATTGGGAGGGCAAAGAACACCAGCAGTTTCGCGGGGTCCCCTCGCGTCATATCCATGCTCTTTTTATTTTTTTCTTCCATCTAAATCCCCATTCTACCGCTAAAAGATTGCGAAAAATAAAGCTCTTAAAATTTTATATGACAATACCCTCCGGGATTTTTTTCAAGATATTTCTGGTGGTAATCCTCTGCGGGGGAAAAGTTTTCAAGTCTCTTGCACTCTACGGCAAGCGGCCTTTCCAATTTCTCAGAGAGTACCTTAAGCTCTCTCTCGGCGATTTTCCCATCCTCTTCATCCGTATAGTAGATTCCCGTGCGGTACTGCACCCCCTCGTCCTCCCCCTGTTTGTTAACCGAAGTGGGATCTATCACCGCAAAATATTTGGAAAGCAGGACCTCAAGCGGCAGTTTCTCGTCGTCAAAGACGATCTTGACGGTCTCGGCGTGCCCGGCATGGTCGAATTTCACCTGCTCATACGTCGGGTTGAGAAACGGTCCGTTCGCATACCCCACGGTTGTGCAGAGCACCCCCGGCAGCAGGTCAAAATACTTTTGGCATCCCCAAAAGCAGCCGCCCGCAAGATAGATAGTCTTTTCCAAATTCTCATCTCCTCTTAGATTATTATAGATTCGCATTTCAAAACTGTCAAGCCGGAAACTCAGCTCCGCTTCTTAGCCTCAGAAAATTCCACCAGCCCGTTTTTCAGGACGGAAATTGACCCAGCCTTGTCAGAGACAAGATAGGAGGTTTTCGTCTGGCAGATGGGGTAAAAGACCAGCTCTTTGGCAAGCGCAAGTTCAAGCTCATCCATGGATCTGCGATCGAATGCGATCGCATTCAGCGCATCGTCATACTCCGGGCTGTTCAAAAGCTGCGGGCTGGCCTCAGAGGAGAACGCCGTGAAGCAGTGGAAAGCCGTCTCCCCGGCGGGGGTGAGGTTGTAGAGAGCGGCCTCATATTCCCCGGTGAGGATTCGGTAGTAAAGCTCCTCATACGGCATGGGAAAGATATTGAAAGCCCCTCCCAGCGCATTATTCCAACTTATCAGCAGGCCGTTTGCAATGTCTATGGAGGCCTGGTCGTCCGCGCAGAGAACGGTTATGCTGGGAATCCTGTCCAGGTCCTCTGTTGAGAGATAGCTCTTAAGCGTGGCGGGAATATCCCCAGTCCACCCGGGATAGCCGCTCCCGCTTTCATAGTATGGCTCCCCTCCAAACAGGAAAGAGGAGGGAACTATTCCATCCGCAGCGTCTCCAAGCCCTTTTGCCCTAAAGGTCAGGTCCTCCCGGTCTATGCTTCCAAAGAGCAGCCCGCGAAATTCAATATCCCCCAGCCGCTCGTCATTTGGGTTTAAGAGCAGTCCGCAGACAGCGCTTTCGGCACTTATCTCCTCTAAGGAGCTATTTTTCTCTAGTAGCGTCCTGCTTGCCTGCCAGATATCAACACTCCCCGCGTTAAGTGCGGAGAGAGGGTCTGCATCCCAGCTCTCGTCATAGTCGATCATATACGTCACACTTGCGGGTAAGGCGCTCCTCTCCCCCTTATATGTGGAGGATGCTGAAAGTTTTACGCTGCGTTCGCTGTAGCCGGTATCCCAAGAGTATATGCTGGAAAATGTGAACGGCCCGTTTGTCAGGATATATTCGGCACTCAACCCGTAATGTCCCGCGCATTCCCGGAAAAAATCCTCCCTGCATGGCATATAATGTATTCCTGCGGTGTAGAGGGGAAAATCGGGACAGGGACTTTCCAGCTCGAAGATTATCTCCCGCTCCCCGTTAGCTTTTACCCCTAAAGAATCCTCAGAGAGAGTGCCGTCATATATTCCCCTGGCATTTTTTATCATGAAGAGGTCAGAGGCGTTTTTGGCGTTGGTCTCCCGCCTCAGCGCACGCTTTATCCCAAAGATGAAGTCGCTTGCGGTAACCGGCTCTCCGTCGCTCCACCGCGCCTTCCTCAGCTTGAAGGTGAAAAGCCTGTCTCCGTCTTCAGAGCTCCAACTTTTCGCCACCCCCGGCGCAGCCTCGCCGTTTTCGCCTACCCTGCAGAGTCCCTCGAAGATTTCCCCTAAGATCTGCCGCTCGCTATCCCTGCTCGCCGCCTGCGGGTCCAGCGTCAGGACGTCCCTGTTTAGGACGCGCGTAAATTCCATGCCTGCCTTTTTCCCGCAAGCGGAAAGGCTTAGGCAGAGCAAAAGCGCAAGCAAGACGGCGGATACCCGCATTAAAGGCCGTTTTCTCCTCAGCATACGGCAGCCTCCTCTCTAAAGAAAAAAGGGGAGAACCCAAAAACGGAACTCCCCCTCAAAAAGCGAAACCTGCGGTGCTTACTTGTTCTCGCCAAGCCCCTGCTCTATTCTCTTCTCGTTATAGAAGCAGAGCAGCACGCCGCCGATAATTGCCAGCACACCGGAGACGGCCGCAACCACACGGTAGCCGGTGCCGTTTGTCCCTATGGTGGCAAGCGCCGTGAAGAGCAGCATTGCAAGGCTCTGCCCAAGCTTAAAGGCGAAAGTCCGCGCGGCATAGAACATTCCCTCGCGGTTCTCTCCCGTCTTGCGGGCTTCGCACTCCGCCACATCGGCGACTATGGCCTGCGGCAGGATGCCGAAGATAGCCATCGGGAAGGCAGCTACCACGACTAGGATAAAGCCCTGCGCCACCGCCGGTATGCCCAGCCTGTCCCCCATCATAGAGGTGTAGAGGAAGGCCACGGCGAATATGGCGAAGGCCATCAGGACAAGTTTTTTCTTGCCCATCTTCTTGGTAAGGAGGTTTACCGGTATATAGAACACCAGCGAGAGCGCGGTCATCGCCACGAAGAAGAGTGTGGACATACTCTCATCCAGCTTTAAAAGCGAGGTCACAAAGAACGGCAGCCCTGTCTGGAACATCGTAAGCCCTATCCAATAGAAGATATCAGAGCCCACAAAAAGGCAGAAATCCTTATTCTTAAAGGTCTTTACAAGCGAGGAGATCGCACTGCCCTCAGTTGGTTTGGTCTCGACATAGTCCTTCTCGCGGATGGTCCAAACAGGAACCTGCATGCAGATGAAAGCTATCACGGCAAAGATCAGGAAGGTCACGCGGATAGCGGCGACCCTGCCGATAGCGCCCTCCATCGATCCCCAGATTACCGGCGCTACATAGGCGAAAGCTGTACCGACTATAAACGTTAGCGAAATCGCCGTGGAGATCGTCATCCTCTGCTTCTGGTTATGCCCCAGTTCCGGGATAAGCGCGTTAAATGGTGTGCAGTAGGCCGTAATTGCCAGATAGTACGCCATGACAAAGATGAAAACCCACGCCACGTTCCAGGGACTTTCGCCGTTTATCGGCGCGCAGAACACCAGCACAGTAGCTGCTGCCAGCGGCAGCGACGCCCACTTCATAAACGGGATTCTCCGCCCGTCCTTGGATTTGCACCTGTCAGAGAGCGAGGCTATCCACGGGTCGGTAACCGCGTCGAATATACGCCCTATGGCGGTTATCGCGCCTATCACCGTGAAAAGCCCCAGGAATACCCTTCCCTGCGGTATGAAGATGGTCTGTCCCGCCTGCACAGAGGCGGCATCAGGCTGGTAGAAATATACCAGCCAGTTGGAAATCAAGCCGGACATCATAGCCCAGCCGAGCTGGCCGACGGCGAACGCCGCAACCTTGCTCTTTGGCAAAGCCTTCATGGTTCTCTCTCCCTCTTGGTCTTCATGACCCGTTTCGTAAAAAATACCATTCTAAACCCCAAATGTCAAGTATAATTTGTTCAGATTATTGCGCGGAACTTTCTGTCCCCCGTTTGTATGGACATTCCGCCCGGCGCGTGCTATAATACGCATAGAGATTTTTGAAGGACTCTCATGCAATGCCGGGCAACAGCAGTTTGCCGTGAAAATAAAGTTTTTTCCTT
>CAZRQD010000015.1:0-31226 GCA_964602365.1 uncultured Acutalibacter sp.
GCGAATGCCGGCATAGCCAGGGCAAGAACGAGCACCAGAGCGAGCAGAACCGTAAGTGTCTTTTTCATTGGAGAATTACCCTCCTTTCTTAATTAAAATTTATACCACCCCTCGCGGGGAGATATACAAGTTAGGAAAAGAACCGAGACAGGAACAAAACCTTGACCTTCTAGAACGCTTCCCTCCTGTCTCAACGGGAGACATTCTACCATATCATCAAACGCTTGTCAACAGTAAATTTCAAAAAAACCGAACTACCTGCCGATTATGTCCCTAAAGACCCGCAAAACGTTCTTGTAGCAGATCTTCTCTATCTCATCCGGGGTGAAGGATTTTTCTAGCCCCTTCACCAGCATCTGCTGACCCGAGGCATCGCCCCACTCCAGCTTGCTGCCCATCCCGTCATAGTCCGAGCCAAACGCCACGCTCTCTATCCCCGCGACGTTCGCCATATGCCGAAGATGCTTAACTACCTCCTCAACGGTGGTGTAGTCATCCTCTTTGGTCTTCACGGGGTGCAGGAAACCTGCGAGATAGTTCACACCCACAACGCCGCCCTTGTTGCCGAGGGCCTTTAACTGCTCATCCGTGAGGTCCCTGCCCACATCGCAGAGCGCCCGCGCACAGGAGTGGGAGGCTATAAACGGCTTCGTGCTGTATTTAGCCACATCCCAGAACCCGCCCTCTGACAGGTGAGAGGTGTCAACGGCTATTCCCAGCTCGTTCATCCGGCGGACCGCCTCTATGCCGAAAGGCTTCAAGCCCCTCATATGCTCTTTGGGGTCCTGGCTCTGCGGATATCCAAGAGAGTTCTCGTGGTTCCAGGTCAGTGCGACCATCCGCACGCCTCTCTTGAAATAGTCGTCCACGTTCTCTATCTTGCCGTCAAGCGTAACGCCGTCTTCCACAGTGAGGATGGAGCTCATCTTACCATTCTTGTAATTGCTTTCGACATCTTCCACTGTATAGGCGGGGAGGATCTCATCGCTGTTGAGCTCCATCTCCCTTAGGTACGCCTTGTAGGCTATCTCAAAGTACTCCGCCGGCGGGGGGATTTCCCTGCCCGGGACCCTCATCGGCTTGCCATCCGGGTTCCACGGTACGAATATTGCGAAGCACTGCACCATCCATTGTCCGGCCTTAAGCTTCTCCAGACTGATGTGGGAATTCTCCATGCCCTTTAGGTGATCCCCCTGCGCGAACCGCATGATGGTGTCGCAGTGCAAATCAGCTATCTGCATATCAAACTCCCCCTTTCCGTACAGCCCCCTCAGGTTTCGCCTGAAACCTTTTTGTAACTTTTCTTCATTATACCACGGCGATTTTCTTTGTCAAGGGTTTTTTGAAACTTTTTTGTAATTTTTTTAAAAAATTTTCAGCCCCGGCATCTCCCGCCGTTTTCAGCCCCAAAACGGTCCCATCAGAGTTCTTTGCAACCGTTTTGTAACTTTTCCTGTATTATACCACGTGATTTTTCTTTGTCAAGGGTTTTTTGAAACTTTTTTGTAATTTTTTTGCGAAATCTCAAAAAGGACCTCCCAAACGCGGGAGGCCCTGATTTTGCCTTGTTTTGGGGTGATTTCGCTCTCAGCCCTCGATGATCTTTTTGTAGAGGTCTATATACTCCCCGGCAGATTTTGCCCAGCTGTTGTCGCAGGCCATGGCGCGGTCAACCAAAACCGCCCAGTTCTCCTTGTCGCCGTTATAGGCGTTCATCGCGCGGAAGAGCGCGTCCAGCATATCCCCGGCGTTATAGGTCTTGAAGGTGAAGCCGTTGCCCTCGCCGTCGGTGCAGTCTGTGATGGAGTCCTTAAGTCCGCCGGTCTCCCTCACTACGGGAATGCTGCCGTACCGCAGGGCTATCATCTGAGAGAGGCCGCAGGGCTCGCTCTTGCTGGGCATGAGGAAGATGTCTGACGCGGCGTAGATCTTCCTGGAGAGCTCCGGCACAAAGCCTGTGCACAGCACGAACCGCCCGGGGTACTTCTCCTGCATCCACTTAAAATAGTTCTCGTATTCCATGTCCCCGCTGCCAAGGATGACAAACTGGGCGTTGCTGTTCTGCATGACGTCGTCCACGCCGTCCTTGACCAAGTCCAGCCCCTTATGCGAGACCAGGCGCGTCACCATGCCTATCATCGGGACGTCGGGGTTCTGCTCCATATAGAGCCTCTCCTGCAATTTGGCCTTGTTTACCGCCTTGTTGGATTTGTTCTCTTTAGAATAGTTTGCGAAGAGGCTGGGGTCAGTTTCCGGGTCATAGTTTACGGTATCTATGCCGTTTAATATTCCGGAGAGCTTCCAGGAGCGCTCGCGGAGAATCCTGTCCAGCCTGTGCGCAAACCACGGGTCCAGGATCTCACGCGCATAGGTCGGGCTGACGGTTGAGACCCAGGTTGAACATTCTATGCCGCCCTTCATAAGGTTCGCACTGCCGTCGTATTCCAGGATATGCCCCTCATAGTTCGGTATGCCGAAGACGTCCTCTAGGATCTCCATGCCGTACTGGCCCTGATACTGTATATTATGTATGGTGAAGAGCGTCTTAATACCGGCGTACCAGTCGTTGTTGGAGTAGAACAGGCTGTAGTAGATCGGTACCAGCGCCGTCTCCCAGTCATTTGCGTGGAGAATATCCGGCTTATAGTCGATGTACGGCAGCATCTCCAGTATCGCGCGGGAGAAGAACGCAAAGCGCTCTGCGTCGTCAAAGTGGCCGTAAAGTCCGCTGCGCTTAAAATAGTACTGGTTATCTATCAGATAGTAGGTTACGCCGTTGACCTTGGCCTCGAATATCCCGCAGTACTGCCGCCGCCACGCCACCGGGACGCTTATGCTGGTGACAAACTTCATCTGGTCCCTAAGCTCCTGCGGGGTGCTCTCGTATAACGGCACAACCACCCTGCAGCCGACCTTCCTCTCCCTCAGCGCGATCGGCAGAGAGCCGGCCACGTCCGCAAGCCCGCCCGTCGCTGAGAACGGCAGGGCCTCGCTTGTACAGAATAATATGTTCATGCTGATTTCCTTTCCCTGCTATACCCGGTTCCCTTTGGCGACGTAGACAGGGTAGGTCTGGTATCCCATCATGGTCCTGTCGTTCTCAAAGACGACCTCCTTGTCAGCCACCACATAGTCTAAGCGGGTGTTGGTCCCTACCACGGTATCCTGCATTATCACGCAGTTTTTAACGCTGGCCCCTTTGCCGATATGCACGCCCCTAAAGAGGATGCAGTTTTCGACCTCGCCCTCTATCAGGCAGCCGTCGGCCACTAAGGAGTTCACGACATCGCAGCCCAGGCCGTAGCGCGCGGGCATGTCGTCCCTCACCTTGGTATAGATCGGCCTGGAGGAGAGGAAGAGCTCCTCCCTCACGGCGGGGTCGGTCAGCGCAAGGTTCGCGTGGAAGTAAGAGCTGAGAGAATCCACCGTGAAATGCACTCCCTTAAACTCATAGCCGTAAATCTTAAGACTCTTCATGTTCCGCATAAGCAGGTCGCGGTCAAAATCCTGCAGGTTGCGGTTCATGCAGTCCCTCACAAGCTCTATCAGCTTGCTCCGCTTCATCAGATACATTCCCAGCCCGTAGTTGCAGTCTGGGTCTCCCCCGCGCTTTACCAGCATGTCGTTTACCCTGCCGTTCTCGTCAAAACTGTAGAGGACATTTTTATCGGTATTGGGGGACTGCCCGTGGCAGTAGACGACGGTGACATCCGCACGGGTGCTGTCGTGCAGGCTGAACATCTCGCGGTAGTCGATATTTATCGCCGTGTCGCAGTCAGAGAGCAGGACATATTCCTCATGGCTGGCGTTTAGGAAGGTCATGATGGACCCGAGAGAGGAGATCTTGCCCTCGGTACGGGCGGTCTCTGCGCCAAACGGCGGCAGGAGATAGAGCCCCTCGCGCTTCCTGCTGAGGTCCCACGCCTTGCCGGAGCCCAGGTGGTCCATCAGGGACTGGTAGTTCTGCTCGGTTATCACGCCGACCTTGTTTATTCCGGCGTTTACGAAATTGGAAAGCGGGAAATCCACAAGACGGTATCTCCCCGCGAAGGGGATGGAAGCCATCACCCGCACGCGCGTAAGCTCTCTCACGCGCTCCTCGTGCACATAGGCAAAGAGAATGCCCATTACGTCATTTCCGCGCATCATGCTCTGGCCACCTCCTGTGCGTCAATCATAGCCTTGGGCGGTACCATATAGCCGGGGGGGAGCTTGGCCCCGGGACCGACTACCGCCACGCCCCACTCATCCTTGTTCTCAACTTCCTCAGGTCTAAGGCCCACGGTGGAGCCAGCGCTTACCAGGGCATTCTCTGCCACGATGGCGTACTGCACCACCGCACCGGCCTCTATTCTAGCGCCGGGCATGATTATCGATGCGGTGATGGAGGCACCGGGACCCACGTAGACACCGGGGAAGAGAATGGAAAATTCCAGCTCTCCGTTGACAAAACAGCCCTCGCCGACGATGGAGTTCTGCACTGTCGCACCGGACGCAATATGATGCGGCGGCATGGCGGGGTTCCTGGAATATATGCGCCAGGAGCTGTCGGAGAGGTCCAGCGGGACATTCGGGTCAAGCAGGTCCATATTGGACTCCCAGAGGCTGTCTATGGTTCCCACGTCCTTCCAGTAACCCTCGAAACTGTAGGCGAACATCCTCTCTCCGCACCCCAGCATATGGGGCAGAACGTTCTTGCCAAAGTCGTTTTCGCTTTGCGGATCGTTCTCGTCCTCGATTAAGTACTTGCGCAGTTTGTCCCATGTGAAGACGTAGATGCCCATGGAGGCCTTGTTCGATTTTGGAACTTTCGGCTTCTCATCGAACTCGTAGATAGAATTGTCCTCATTCGTATTCAGTATTCCGAAGCGGGACGCCTCAGCCATCGGGACCTCATACACGGCTATCGTGCAGGCGGCGTCCTTCTCCTTGTGGAAGGCTATCATCTTGGAATAGTCCATCTTATAGATATGGTCCCCGGAAAGCACCACCACATACTCCGGGTCATACTGCTCTATAAACGGGATATTCTGGTAAATGGCATTGGCGGTGCCCTTGTACCAGTCAGAGTTGCCGCTCTTCTGGTAAGGGGGCAGGACGTGGACGCCTCCGTTCATGCTGTCAAGGTCCCACGGCTGGCCGCTGCCGATATACTCGTTCAGCTCCAGCGGCTGGTACTGCGTCAGGACGCCCACCGTCTCTATACCTGAGTTGACGCAGTTGGAGAGCGGGAAGTCTATGATGCGGTACTTGCCTCCGAAGGGAACGGCGGGTTTGGCGAGATTCCGCGTCAGCACACCCAGCCGGCTCCCCTGGCCGCCCGCCAGGAGCATGGCGACCACTTCTTGCTTGGGCTTTAAAACCATTTGGAATTCCTCCTTTTCTAATTTAGCCTGCCTATTATCCTAAGTGCGAATTTCACACTTTAAGCCAAAATCAGTCAGTTTGTCAGCTATTTTACAGATATCTTCTCAAATTGTCGAAGACCACCTTATAGCCGTTTGCGTACATGTGGATTCCCTCCACGGTGAATTCTTTCCTAAGCATCCCGCGCTCGTCTGTCAGGCCGTCGTTTGCATTTATAAACGTATATCCCATCTTCTCAGCCAGTTTCTCGACGGCAATGTTCGCAAGGTCAATATTCTCGTTGTTCCGGTTTAGGAAAAGCCCTTCCCCCCACTCTCCCGGGGGAACTTTGTCCACGGAATTTACAGGGTAATACGCCATCATATAGACCTTGGCATCGGGCAGGCGCTCTTTAATCTGCCTGAGAATCCTCTCATATTTTTCCATCAGCACGTCTAAGCTGTAGTCCGGCGCGGCAATGTCGTTAGTCCCGATATTTATGAATATCTTGGAGGGTCTGGTCCCGAAGACCTGCGCCTCCATATTTTCAAGCATATCGTCTGTGGTAAAGCCGCCAATGCCGCGGTTATAGACTATGCAGTCCATTCCGGCGTTCATCAAAAATTCGTTTATGGGAAACTGCTCCATCAGGGAGGACCCGGTAAAAAGAGTCTGTCCCTTAATGGCCTGCTCGTCTAAAACCAAATACTTTTCGGCCTTAAGCTTTCTCTCCATCTTCGCAAAATCCATATCCATGCGTCTCATCCCCTATGCGGATTTTTATGAATTGAGTCCTCAATCCTTTGCCTTTGTCTCAGCGGGCCCCGCCTTTGCCGCCCTGCGCTTTAAGAGCTTTTCAGCCGGCTTCTCCTCGCGCTTGACGCACTCTAAGAAGAATACCGAATTCCCAGGCAAGGTGAGCTCCACGCTCTGCTCCTCGCCGTGCATTGGCAGATCCTGCGTCTTTATCCTCTTACCGTTCGTGATTCCGGAACCTCCAAACGACGCGTCGTCAGAGTTAAAGACCTCTGCCCAGATACCCCTTATCGGTATGCCGATGCGGTAATGCTCTCTTACAGTGGGCGTGAAGTTGCAGACAGCCACAAGCTCCTTTCCGTCCAATGCCTTCCTGCGGAAGGCTATGACGCTCTGCCGGTAATCGTCATTCGATATCCACTCGAACCCATCCCAGGTGAAGTCCTGCTCCCAGAGCTCTGGTCTTGAGAGGTAGAAGTGGTTGACCGCCTTAAAGAAATTTTGCATATCCTTATGCTCTTTGTACTGCAAAAGTTCCCATTCCAGCTCTTTCTCGAAGTTCCACTCGTCCTTCTGCGCGAACTCTGTCCCCATAAACTGCAGCTTTTTCCCGGGGTGGGCCATCATATAGCTTACAAAGCAGCGCATCTCGGCATCCTTCTCCTCGTCGGTGCCGGGGAACTTATTGATAAGAGAGCTCTTCCCGTAGACCACCTCGTCGTGGGAGATAGGCAGGATAAAGTTTTCTGAGAAGGCGTAGAAGAAGGAGAACGTGAGCGCGTGGTGGTCCCCGCTCCTAAATAGCGGGTCCAGCTTCATATAATTCAGCATATCGTTCATCCAGCCCATGTTCCACTTGTAATTGAACCCCAGCCCGCCCATATACGCGGGCCTGGAGACCATAGGCCAGGCGGTGCTCTCCTCAGCTATCATCATGACCTCGGGCTCCTCTGCAAAGACCGCCTCATTGAGGGCCCTCAAAAAATCCACCGCCTCAAGATGCTCCTTGCCGCCGTACCTGTTTGGAACCCACTCCCCGTCCTTGCGGTTATAGTCCAGGTAGAGCATGGACGCGACGGCATCCACCCTCAGCCCGTCCACATGATATTCCCTCAGCCAGAAGCAGGCGGAGGATATGAGAAAGCTCATGACCTCGGGTCTCGCAAAGTCGAAGACCAGGGTCCCCCATTCCCTGTGCTCGCCCTTCCTAGGGTCCTGGTACTCGTAGCAGCAGGAACCGTCAAATTTCGCTAGGCCCGCGGCGTCCCTTGGAAAATGCGCCGGAACCCAGTCTAAGATGACGCCTATTCCCGCCTCGTGGCAGCGGTCCACAAACCGCATAAAATCCTTCGGCTGGCCGTAACGTGAGGTTGGGGCGAAATATCCCGTAACCTGATATCCCCAAGAGGCGTCAAACGGATACTCTGTCAGCGGCATAAACTCAATATGGGTAAATCCCATCTCTTTTACATATGGGATCAGCTCGTCGCCAAGCTTGTTATAGGAGAATACGCTTCCGTCGGCGTACCTTCTCCAGGAACCGGCGTGGACCTCGTAGATATTCACGGGCTGGGTATAGTGGGGTTTTTCCTTTTTGCGCTTTTTCCAGTCCGCGTCATGCCACTGGTATCCGGAAATATCCACATAGCGCGAGGCAGTGCCCGGCCTTGTCTCGGCGTGCAGGGCGTACGGGTCCGCCTTAAAGATGTCCTGGCCGCTTGCGGACTTAATGAAAAACTTGTAGGTGGTAAACGGCTCAAACTCAAAATCCGTATATCCCTCCCACACGGCGTCGTCTATCCTGTGCAGAGGGTACTTTGCCTGGTCCCAGTTGCAGAAGTCACCCACAAGCGAGACAGCCTGCGCCGTGGGCGCCCAGACCCTGGCGACCATGACGGTTTTCCCGCCGATTTTCTCCTTGTGAAGGCCAAGATACTCATAGGCCCTCCTGCTCTTGCCGCTGCGAAACAGATAGAGAGGGAGGTTGTTATTTTCGCCGGGCCGGCTTTCCAAGGCTTTCTCCATATTTTCAGCATCTCTCTTTTCGGCATTATCCATGCGAAAACCTCCTCAATATCCAAATAGGCATTCCCACCCGCCAATATCATAACATATTTTGAGAAAAATTCAAGTGTTTTTAGTAAATTTTGCGAAAGTTTCCGAAATTCTTTCCCGCTCTTTGTTGAAAACTTACAGAGAACTTCCGGTTTGGTCATATTTTGGCCGTAAAATCCGGCAGCATTTTTTGTTTGACATTTCTTTTCACGCTGATATAATTGACTTAAAAAGACGAGGGAGGCATTGTAGTTTGGAAAAAGTGAGGCTTGGAATAATCGGAGCAGGAAACATGGGCAGCGGACATATCATGAACATCTTGGGCGGGAAGACGCCGGAGATAGAGGTCTCTGCCGTTGCTGACAAGAGAGAGGAGCGCAGAAACTGGGCGAAGAGCGTCCTCCCTGATGATATCCCCGTCTTCACCGAGGGCGGGGAGCTTATAGAGAGCGGGACCTGCGACGCCGTACTGCTGGCGGTCCCGCACTACCAGCACCCGCAGCTTGCGATAAAGGCCTTTTCAAACGGTCTGCACGTCATGTGCGAAAAGCCCGCAGGCGTCTATACCAAGGCGGTAAGGGAGATGAACGAGGCTGCGAAGACCTCCGGCAAGGTGTTCGGCATGATGTTTAACCAGCGCA
Source organism: uncultured Acutalibacter sp. (assembly GCA_964602365.1). Lineage (GTDB taxonomy): Bacteria > Bacillota > Clostridia > Oscillospirales > Acutalibacteraceae > Acutalibacter. The sequence goes on from CAZRQD010000015.1 coordinate 8,799, forward strand.
CCAACTGCCTCTACCGCAAGATGCATGAGATGTTAACCGGCGGAGAGCTTGGTCAGCTTAAGCGCGTCACCTGGCTGATAACCGACTGGTACCGCACCCAAAGCTATTACGATTCAGGTTCTTGGCGCGCCACATGGGACGGCGAGGGCGGCGGCGTACTCTTAAACCAGTCCCCGCACCAGCTGGACCTGCTGCAGTGGATCTGCGGGATGCCAAAGAGGGTCCGCGCCTTCTGCCACGAGGGCAAATGGCATGATATAGAGGTTGAGGACGACGTGACGGCATATCTGGAATTTGAAAACGGCGCCACCGGGGTCTTCGTAACCACGACAGGAGAGGCCCCCGGCACAAACCGCTTTGAGGTCTCGGGATCGCGAGGCAAACTGCTCTGCGAGGACGGGAGGCTAATCTTCCACCGTCTAAAGGAGGACGAGCGGGAGTTCTGCTTTGCCTGCAAGGAGGGCTTTGCCCAGCCGGAGGGCGAGATCATAGAGGTTGAGACGGACGGCCAAAACCCGCAGCACGTCGGGGTCCTAAACGCCTTTGCCGGAGCGATCTTGAGAGGTGAACCCCTTGTAGCGCCGGGGGAGGAGGGCATAAACGGCGTGACCCTCTCAAACGCGATGCACCTCTCCTCCTGGCTGGGAAAGACGGTGGAGATCCCGTTTGACGAGGAGCTCTTCCTAAGCGAGCTCAATAAACGCAGGGAAAGCTCCCGGAAAAAAGAGGTAAAAGAGGTCACGTTCTCCACAGAGGGGACTTATTGACGGAGATAGGATAAAATGGAAAAGATAATTTTAACGGGATTTTCAGACGAAATCAGCCGGGACTTTGACACCCAGCTTGAATGTATTTCCGAGTTTGGCTTAAAATATATCGAGCTGCGCTCTGCAGACGGAGTAAACGTCTCAGATTTTTCGGGTGAAAAGCTGGCTGAGATAGGGGCAAAGTTAAACTCTGCCGGCATCCGCGTCTCATCTGTAGGCTCTCCGCTGGGCAAAACCTCAATCCTGGACCCGATGGAACCGGAACTTGAGCGAATGAGGCGGACGCTTGAAATTGCAGCTTTCCTGGAGGCCCCTTATATCAGGCTTTTCAGCTTCTACATCCCCAAGGGCGGGGACCCCGCTCTTTACCGCGATGAGGTGATGGAGAGACTTTCAAGGTTTATCGAACTTGCTAGGGGTTACGGGATCAAGCTCCTGCACGAAAACGAAAAGGGGATTTTCGGCGACAATGCGGAGAGGTGCCTCGATATAATGGAGAGCTTATCCTGCCCGGATTTTGCCGCAGTATTCGATTTCGCAAACTTCATAGAGGTCTCTGAGGATACTCTCAACGCCTACGCAAAACTTAAGCCGTATATAGAATACGTACATATAAAGGACGCTAAGCGCGATACCAAGGAGATCGTGCCGGCAGGGGCCGGAGACGGGAATTTGCGAGAGATTCTCTCTGACCTGATTTCACACGGATATGAGGGCTTTCTGTCCTTAGAGCCGCACCTCGTAAATTTCGCGGGGCTCTCCTCTCTGGAGAAGGACCCCAAAAAGCGGGAGGAAAGACTCACGCCCAAAGAGGCGTGGAAACTGGCGCTGGACTCTCTCAAGGCGCTGCTCGCCTCAATTTCCGGGGAGGAGAGCTAAAATGGAAAGACTGCGCTCTGCTATAGTTGGCTGCGGCGCCATAGGCGGAACCCATGCGATGGTCCTGTCAAACCAGCCGACGGCTGAACTCTCAGCCTTCTGCGATATTGTCCCGGAGAAAGCCGGGAACTTTGCCTCTAAATACGGCGGGAGGGCATATTCTTCTTTGGAGGAGATGCTCTCCAAAGAGAGAGTAGACGTCCTGCATATCTGCACCCCGCACCCGCTGCATACCCCCATGGCAAAACTCGCCGCAGGGAGAGGGATAAACGTCTTTACCGAGAAGCCGCCCGCCGTTAACGAAGAGCAGTGGGAAGAATTCTCGGCTTTAAAAGACTCTCATGTCCGCGTGGGAATATGCTTTCAGAACCGCTATAACCCCGGGACGGAATTTATAAAATCTCTCCTGGCGGGCGGGAAGACGGGCAAAATACTTTCGGCAAGGGCATTTGTCACCTGGCGCAGGGACGCGCCGTACTATACTGAGAGCTCTTGGCGCGGGGGGCTTGAGACCGAGGGCGGCGGCGTCCTCATAAATCAGGCGGTCCATACGCTTGACCTGCTTTGCTGGTTTCTTGGCCGGGCAAAATCCGTGGACGCCCGCATGGCGAACCACCACCTGAAGGGAAGCATAGAGGTAGAGGATACCTTTGAGGCGTATTTGGAATTTCAGAACACTACTGCGCTATTTTACGCGACGACGGCATACGGGACCGACTCCCCCGTATTTCTGGAACTTCTCTGCGAGAACTGCGTTCTGAGACTGGAGGAGCCTGAGGTCTCTGTAAAATGGAGGGACGGTTCCCTAGAGCGCCACAGACTGGCGTCCCCTCTCTCACCCACGGGCAAGGCGTACTGGGGCGCCAGTCACGGCGTCTGCATTGCCGATTTTTACGATTCAATTATAAATGACAGGATATTCCGAAACGACATAGACTCTGCCGAAAATACCGCGGAACTTCTGCTTGCGGCGTACAGGTCCGCAAGAGAGGAAAGAGAGATAGCTCTTTAGCCCTTAGGAACCCGGCCGGACTTTGGCGGCCGGGGCATTTTTATCCTGGCTGACCCAAGTTATTTCTCTGCGCGGACAAGTCTTAAGCTGCCCGAACCCGTGCGGATCTCTATCCTGGCCCTGGCGCCGTCCGTTCCCGCCACGCTCTCAAAGCTGCCGTCTCCATCCGTGAACTTGCCGGATACAGGCAGGTCGCTGGTAAAACTGCCGCTTCCCGTCTGGAAATTTACGCTAAAGCCCCTCTCATCCTGCGGCAGGCCGATTTCAACATTGCCAGAGCCGGCTTTCACCCTGACTGTCTCGGGAATCTGCTGAAAATTGAGCCGCACAGGACCGCTTCCGCCGGAGATCTCGCAGGAGGGGGACTGGACGCTGTACGCGCTTGCAAACCCTGAACCGACGGTAATCCTGAACCCTGCACCGGCTTTTGCCTCCCTTACCTCCACGCCGCCAGAACCGGTCACTATCTTTATCTCTCCCTCACCGGCCAAAGAGAGGGCCGAGACCTTGCCGCTGCCCGTGCGGAGATTTATGAAGTCAGCACCGTTTAGATCTTTCACGGTGATGCCGCCGCTGCCCGTGGTAAAACTGAGTTTGGTCCCGCCAAGACTCTCAGCGGAAATCTCGCCGCTGCCGGTCTTGAGCACCAGCTCGTATCCTGAGAGCTCCCGCACCGCAAGCCTGCCCGCACCGGAATCCAATAACACAGAATCCAGATTTAGAGCGGTATCCCTGGGCAGGAGGACGTTCAGACTCTTTTGCGGAAGACCTCCCACCCATCTCCTGCCGCTCATGATATCGCTGCGGCAGTAGCTGACCTTCAGGTTCCCGCCGGAAAAATCGACGACCATCTTGAGGGTATCGTCCAGCTCTTTGGATGAGCACTCCTCCAAAACAATCTCCTCCCCATCATACCCGGAGATATTTACCGGCCCTAACGACCACAGTACCCGCATGGCATATATCCTCTGTGCGGGGAACCTCTCCCCGTTTTTCCAGACGGGTTCACCCTTATTCTCATCATCGCCTAAGGGAAAAGACCTAAGCCCGGAAAAGGCGCCTTGGATTATATCCTTCACACCGTTCACCTCGTTATTGATCTCGTCTATGCTGTCCTGAAATGCCAAATCCAAATCAACTTTTACGGCGGGATTTTCCACATCGGAATTGCTGCCCAAGCTGTCCCCATCTTCAGTTATTGCATGGGGACCGGCCTGAGGATCATAATCTTGTCCGCTATTTTCGGGTCCCTTCTGCATTGAGGGACCCTCTTCTTCCTCCTCGTCACCGAGGGCCTCCAGCAGGCGCCGGCCGTCCTCAGCAGAGATCGCGCCGCTCTCCACCATCTCAAGGATCTTACGCTTCTCTTCACTCATCGCTACTTCCTCCCCCTCAAGTCTTTCAGCGCCTCCACGGCTGAATCCACGTCCATCTCCTTATTCTGCAGGCGCTCTAAAATCTCCGCCTGCTCTGCCCGCTTGCTGTTGTTCCCACCCTGCGGGGTATCAGAAAACCCCAGGGCAGAGAGCGCTGCATCCAGCATATTTTTTACCGTCGGGTAGCTAAGGCCGAGTGTGCGCTCCACCTCTTTGATGGAGCCGCGGCATCTCAGGAAGGTCTCCACAAAACGCAAATGCTTTTCCTCCAGCCCGCAAAACCTGCATCCCTCAAAATCGCCTGCTATCTCTGTCCCGCAGCGGGGGCAGGAAAGCCTTACAACCCTCAGCCTCTCCCCGCATACGGGGCAGGTACCCGGCGCGCGAAAATTTACCCTTTTCATCTTGACCCCTTTCCGGAGCCTTTGGTACCGGAGGCTCCTTAACATATCTAGATTTTACCGCAAAAAATTTATCTTGTCAAGGGTTTTTTTAAATATTTTTTAGTTTTTTCTTAATTTTATTTAGGATATACCTGAATTATTTTAACCTACCTTGGAGAATAGAAAAAGGACCCGAAAACCGGGTCCCTGGTTCTTCCTGATTTTCTATTGGACGCTGAAGCGCTCGGCGCTCTCGCAGAGGCCGGTTTTTTCATTGACGGTGAAGACCCCGCAATCCATACGGCAGGGGCCCTCCGCCACCACGAACTTCACGGGGAGTTTCTCGCGGTACCTCTTGATAATCAGGCTGGGCTTAACGCCCAGGACAGACTCGGCAGGGCCGGTCATGCCCGCGTCTGTCAGATACCCGGTCCCGCGCGGCAGGACGCAGGCGTCTGCGGTGGGGACGTGGGTATGGGTGCCAAACACCGCGGAGAGTCTGCCGTCGGCAAAATATCCCATGGCACGCTTCTCCCCGGTGGCCTCCGCGTGAAAATCCAGAATCTTTATCTTGGGCAGGTCCTCTGATGAGAGAATCTCCTCCAGGGTCTCGAACGGGTCTCTAATATTCTCCATAAAGGCGGTTCCAATGAGGTTTATCACCATGGCGCGGGTCTTGCCGAGATCCACAATGCAGAAGCCCTTGCCGGGGGTAGTCCTTGCGGGAAAGTTGCCGGGGCGGAGGATGACCTCGCTCTGATCCAGTGTGTCGAAAATCTGCCTGCGGCGAAAGCTGTGGTTCCCGCCGGTTATGACGTCCACGCCGCTATCAAGCAAATACCTGCAGCTTGAGGGGGTCATTCCATTTCCATCGGCAGAATTTTCCCCGTTGGCAATGACCAAGTTCACCCCCATAAGCTTTTTTATACCCGGGAGTTTTTCCCGCAGAAAAGCGCAGCCAATACTGCCCACCACATCGCCTATAACAAGCACGGTAAACATCTAAAGTTCCCTCCCATGCGAACGCTGAAAACTCTAAAGAGAAAAACCGGCGCGGCAAGCTCCGGCTTTTCGTATTCTATCTCGCGTAGTCCACCCTGCGGCTCTCCCTGATCATATTGACCTTGATCTGCCCGGGGTATTCCATATCGCTCTCTATCTTCTTGCAAATGTCCCGCGCTAAGAGGGTCATCTCCTCGTCCGAGATCATTTCCGGTCTCACCATGATGCGGACCTCGCGGCCGGCCTGAATCGCGTAGCAGCTCTCCACGCCCTCAAAGGAGGAGGCGACCTCCTCCAGTTTCTCCAGCCGCTTGATATAGCTCTCTATATTCTCTCTCCTGGCACCGGGTCTCGCCGCGGATATCGCATCGGCGGCCTGAACTATGCACGCCACGATGGTCTTAGCCTCTATGTCCCCGTGGTGGGCCGCTATCGCGTGGACCACCGCCTCGCTCTCGCGGTATTTCCTGGCGACCTCAACACCTATCTCCACATGGGAGCCGTCCATCTCGTGGTCCAGCGCCTTGCCTATATCGTGCAGAAGTCCCGCGCGCTTGGCTAATGTCGGGTCAATGCCCAGCTCTGAGGCCATCATGCCGGAGAGGAAGGCCACCTCCTTGGAGTGGTCCAGGACGTTCTGCCCAAAGCTGGTGCGGTAGTGCAGGCGGCCTAAGAGCTTCACAAGCTCGTGGTGGATGCCGTTCACGCCGACCTCCAGTACGGCCCTCTCGCCCTCCTGACGTATGGTGGTCTCGACCTCCTTTTTGGCCTTCTCCACCATCTCCTCTATCCTTGTCGGGTGAATTCTTCCATCGGCTATAAGCTTTTCCAATGCTATCCTGGCAACTTCCCTGCGGACGGGCTCGAAAGAGGAGAGGGTGATGGCCTCCGGCGTATCGTCGATTATGAGGTCAACGCCGGTAAGCGTCTCTATGGAGCGGATATTTCTCCCCTCTCTCCCGATTATCCTGCCTTTCATCTCATCGTTGGGGAGGGGAACCACGCTGATGGTGACCTCTGAGACCTGGTCCGAGGCACAGCGCTGGATGGCAGTGGCGATTATCTCCCTGGCGGAGTTTTCGCACTCCTCCTTTGTCTGCTGCTCAAACTCCATGACCTTCACGGCCTTTTCATGTGTCAGCTCCCCCTCCAGATTCTTGAGGAGGTATTCCCTGGCCTGCTCCTGAGAGAGACCGGAGATCTTCTCCAGCATGTCAAACTGGCTCTTTCTCACCGTTTCGGCCTCTTTTAAGCGCTCCTCCGCCTTTTTGTTCTTCTGGTCTATCTGCTCTTCCTTGCGCTCTGCGCTCTCCAGCTTCTTCTCTAGGCTCTCCTCTTTCTGCTGGACGCGCCTCTCCTGGTGCTGAATCTCCTTCCTGCGGGAGTTGAGATCCCTCTCAGTCTCATCTCTGAGTTTGTGGATCTCATCCTTTCCCTCCAAAACAATCTCCTTTTTCCTCGCCTCGGCGGTCTTTACCGCTTCCCCTACAATTCTCTTGGCCTCATCCTCCGCGGAACCTATCGCGGCCTCTGCCTTGCCCTTGCGGTATTTCACCCCTAGGACGAAGCAGGCGGCGCCGGCTGCGGCGGCAGCCGCCAAGGCGATAAGAATTACAGCCCAAACTGGCAGCATTTAAAACAGGCACCTCTCTTCCTGAAGGTATATTAATAGAATATAAAAACCAATGGAAGCACCGTGTAAAATACGCGGTCCTTCCAATGCACCGAGGCTCCCGGGAGAATTACCCACCGGGTTTTACCAATATTTTCAGTGTTTGAACATCCGAGAGAGCGCCCCTCGGAATCTATAACAAGCCAAACAGGCAAAAAGCAGAACAAAGAAAATATATAAAAAGCACCTTGTGCATCTTTAAGCTATATTTTACCCTAACTGTATCCGCCTGTCAAGAAGTTTTTTGTAACTTTTTGTAATTTTTTCCAAAATTTTTACGACAAAGCCGAAAACCCGGTCTTATCCGGCAGATCTGGGAAAATTTCCCCTATTCCTCCGCCTCCACGGGGATGAAATCAAATTTCGTGACGTCAAACAGACCCATGTCTGTGAGCTTGAGCTCGGGTATCACGGCGAGAGACATGAAGCAAAGGGTCATGACGGGCTCTACCTCCCTGTTTACGGAGAGCTTCTCATAGGCTGCCTTATGGATCGCCTTGAGTTTGAGATCCACACACTCCCCGCTCTGGTCGCTCATAAGACCTGCTATGGGCATGGGCATGCTCTCTATGACTTCCCCGTTTTCAACTAAGACGATACCGCCGTTCTGCTCTTCAAGGGCCCTCACCGCGAACTCCATCTCAGAATCGCTTACGCCGACACAGATTATATTGTGCGAATCATGGGCAATGGAGAGCGCAACCGCCCCGCGCTTTATCCCGTAGCCGGAGAGGAAGCCGCAGGCGACGTTGCCAGTGCCCTGATGTCTCTCCACCACGGCGACCTTGGCGATATCCCTATTGGGGTCAAAGACGAACTCCCCTGAGCTGTCCATGGCAATATCGACGACTCTCTTTTCCGTGACAACGCCGCCCGGCAGGATGCCAATGGCGTTTACATGTCCGCTCTTAAGATGCATCTTAAATTTCTCGCGGGAAAAGTCCTTTATGACCACACTCTTTCTCACGGATGAGTCGTCTGCGCGGGAGACGGGGAGGAGATATTTTCCGTCCTCTGCCGCGAGGACCCCGGAGCAGAATACCTTGCCTACCTTAAAGGATTTGAGGTCCTCAAAGAGGACGATGTCCGCGCGCCTGCCTGGGGCGATTGCGCCGCGGTCAAAGAGCCTGAAACATTCAGCTGCATTGAGTGTGGCCATCCTTATGGCGGTGACGGGGTCTAGGCCCATCTCCACGCATGTGCGCAGGTGGCTGTCTATATGCCCCTCGCTGAGGATGGTCTTGGGCTGCCTGTCATCTGAACAGAGCAGGCAGCGGCGGCTGTTCTCGGCAGTGACGCCGGGGAGGAGATTTCTGAGATCGTGGCAGGCGGACCCTTCCCTTAGGAGAACATACATCCCGCGGGATATCCTGTCGTTCATGGCGTCCACCGTGGCGCACTCGTGATCTGCGAGGATTCCCGCGGCGGCGTAGGCGTTCAAGTCCATCCCCGCAACCCCCGGGCTGTGCCCGTCTATGAGCTTGCCGGCGGATTTGGCCACCATCAGCTTGTCAAGGGCGGCGTCATTCCCCGCTATCACTGCGGGGAAATCCATAAACTCCCCAAGGCCGAGGATATCCTCGCGCTTGATCGGTTCATCCATTTCCTTTGCGCCTATCACCGCGCCGGAATGCTCAAACGGTGTCGCCGGGACGCAGGAAGGAAGCATAAAGCGGATATCGAGAGCCGTACCCTTTGCCGCACGCATCATATAGTCAAGACCTGTAAGGCCGCAGACATTTACAATCTCGTGGGGGTCCGCTATTATGGTCGTGCCGCCGTGGGGGACAAGGAGCCGCCCCAACTCTTCCGGACAGAGGTAGGAGCTCTCTATATGAATATGCCCGTCTATGAGGCCGGGAGAGGCGTACCGTCCCTCTCCGTCTATCTCGGTCCTTCCGCTATAGTCCCCAACTCCGGCTATAAGGCCGTCCTTCACTGCGATATTGCCGGGCCTTATCTCCCCGCTAAAGACGTCAACTATTCTCACGTTTTTTATGACAAGGTCCGCCTCCTCCCGTCCTGAGGCAGTGTCTATAAGACCTTTAAGCTGTGTTTTATCCATAAACCCACCCTCTCAAGCTTTTTTAAAGTCTCATCTTTTAGTCTATTATAACCCAAAAACTGGGAAATTACAAGATCAAAAGACCGTGAGGAATTTTCTTGACAAAAGAGCCGCCATCAATTATAATGTGGAAAACAGGCGGCAGGGAGCCGCTTTTTGGGACTGAAGTCCCGGGGTGCTGAGTCTTTATCTAATCAAAAGTGTCAGAAGGCGCTGTTTTCCGAGAACGGGAAAGGGCGTCTTTTTGCGCGAAAAGAAAGGAAGAATTTATGTGAAGAGAATGAAAGCCGCTCCCCTAAAGCTCACGTACGCCGCCCTCTGCCTGGCGCTGTGCATTATCCTGCCATTTTTTACGGGGCAAATACCCGCAATAGGCGCTATGCTAAGCCCAATGCATATCCCGGTACTGCTCTGCGGATTTCTCTGCGGCGCACCGTACGGGCTTATCGTGGGTTTTGTCGCCCCGCTTTTGAGGGGATCGATTTTTGGCATGCCAGCGCTTATGCCGACGGGCATCAGCATGGCTTTTGAGCTGGCAACATACGGCGCGCTTACGGGAATCCTCTACAGGGTCTTCCCGAAAAAGCCGCTATATGTCTATGTCTCTCTCATCCTGGCGATGATTGGCGGGAGAATAACCTTTGGAATTTTCCGCTTTATCCTGATGGGCATAAACGGGACAGAGTTCTCTTTAGCCCTCTGGATTTCGGGAACCGTTACGGGCTCCATACCGGGAATAATAATCCAAATCCTGCTGATCCCGCCGATAGTCCTAGCGCTGGGCAAGGCGGGGCTGATCCCTGAAGAGAAGAAGAAAAGCGCTAAACTGAAATAAGTTCAAGCTAAGGCCGCCCGCCGAAACAGGGCGGCCGTTTTTTACCCGTGAAGATAGTTTGCGCGGTATTCCGCATTTATCTGGGATATCTCTTTCTTCCCGTCGATATAGTCCTGGTACATTTTGAACGGATCTCCCCCGCCCAAAGCGCAGGAGGAGCAGTTCTCGCAGCTCTCCCCGCCGCAGGAAAGAGAGCTGCGGATGATCTCCTCCCTCTCCTCCCTGGTTGTGTCCTTTATGAGATATTTTGGTCTTTCCATGTTTCCCTCCATAGAGATTTATCTCAGTTCTCTCTTCAGTTTTCTCCGTTTATAGATCACTATCCCGATATACAGGGCAAGAAATCCCAGAATTATTGCTATTAAAAGGGCCGAGTCTCCGGCGCCTCCCATCTTGACCTCAGCCCAGAGGGAGTCCATCAGCTTGCTCAAATCCTCAGGGAGGTTCACAAAGGCCTCGGTGCGCTCTAAAGTCTCCTCGCTTGGGTACCTTAAGGGACTGCTGACCACCGCGGGGTCCAGATACTGCTTCGCCGCTGATTCCGGGGTGGAGTAGCCCACATAGTCCATATTGGCGCCGGCTATCTCAGGGTCGCAGAGAAAGTTGATGTATTCCTCAGCCTCTCTCTTATGGGAAGAGCTGGCGGGAATGCAGATCCCGTCAACAAAATAGTTGGTTCCCTCTTCGGGAATTACGAACTGGATTTTGTCGTTATTCTCCACTAGCAGGGCGGCATCCCCGGAATAGTAGGGCGCTATCCACGCCTCTCCCGATTCCATCTTGTCGAAGATCTGGTCCATCACATATCCCTGCAAGAGAGGCTTCTGCTCCTTTAAGAGCTCTGCGGCCTCCCGCCAGTCGTCCGGGTTCTCAGTATTGAGGGACTGCCCTAGGCGCATCTGAGCTATGGCGAAGGCGTCCCGCGGGTTGTCAAACATGAGGATCTCCCCGGCATAGTCCGGGTCCCACAGGGCCTCCCAGCTTGTGATCTCCTCATCTATATAGTCGGTATTGTAGAAAAGGCCAACCACCCCCCAAGTATACGGGACAGAGTGGGCGCATCCGGGGTCGTACTCCGGATCTCTGAACTTCTCGTCTATATACTTAAAGTTGGGGATATTCTCAAAATCAAGCTCCGCGAGCATTCCCTCATCTATCAGCCGGGAGATCATATAGTCTGAGGGGATGATTATGTCATAGTCGGCGCCGCCCCCCGCCAGCTTGGAGTAGAGGGATTCATTGCTGTCAAAAGTCGTATAGTTTATTTCGATTCCCGTGCGGCGGGTAAATTCCGCATTTACGTCCAGAGAGCCCTCTGTCCCGTTTGAGATATACTCCCCCCAGTTATATACGTTAAGCGTCACGGAGGGGTCTATCTCACTAGCACCGGCAGGGACGCAAAGGCATAGAAAAGAGATGAGGACTGAAAGGGCAAGAGCGGAAAACTTTCTCATCTCTCCTCTTCCTCCTTTTCCTTGAGGCGGTCTTTGCCGGACCTCACGTTTACGACTATCAAGAGGGCCATGACCACCGCAAACAGGACGGTAGAGAGCGCGTTTATCTCGGGGCTTACGCGCCGGCGCGTCATGGAGTATATATAGATAGGAAGCGTCTGCGTCGTGCCGGAGGTGAAGTAGCTTATCACAAAATCATCTATTGAGAGAGTGAACGCCATGATCATCCCGGTGACCACGCCGGGAAGGATCTCCGGAAGGACCACCTTGAAAAACGCCCTCACGGGAGTGCAGCCCAAATCCTGGGCCGCCTCGTAGAGATTTGGGTCCATTTGCCTGAGTTTCGGCAGGACGGAGAGGATAACGTACGGCAGGCAAAATGTGATATGCGCGGCTATTAGAGACCACATGCCCAGAGACCGGCCCCCGAATAGTCCCACCGCAAAGACAAAGAGCAGCATCAGCGAGACACCCGTCACTATGTCGGGGTTGACCATGGGCAGGTTGGTGATGCTCATTGTGATACGGCGGGTAAGCTTCTTCATGGAATTTATGCCGATGGATGCCATCGTACCCAGAACTGTCGAAACTGCCGCGGCAACAAGCGCAACTACCACGGTATTTCTAAGCGCTTCGAGGAGCATTCTGTCCTCAAAAAGCCTCTGGTACCAGCGAAGGGTAAACCCTCCCCAGACAGAGCGCCCCGCGGTCTCGGAGCCGTTGAAGGAATAGATCATCAGAACGACTATCGGCGCATAGAGGAAGATGAAGATTAGCGCAATATAGATCTTAGAACCGATTTTCTTCACGGCGTCACACCTCCTCCCCATCATCAAACTGGTTCATGATTCCCATGCAGATAAGGATTATTACCATCAGCACTAGGGAGATTGCGGAGCCGAGGTTCGGGTTATAGGCGCTTCCCAAAAACTGCATGTCGATCAGGTCGCCGATGAGGAGATTCGCGCCGCCGCCAAGCATTTTAGATATGATAAAGGTGCTTACGGCGGGGACGAATACCATGGTAATCCCGGAGATCATCCCCGGCATGCTTATAGGGAAAACCACCCTGAAAAACACCTGCGCCGAACCCGCGCCCAGATCCTGGGCTGCCTCTATCACGCTCTTGTCGATCTTGGTGAGGACAGAGTAGAGCGGCAAAATCATATACGGAAGATAGTTATATACCATCCCCAGGACAACGGCGCCCCCGGTATTTATCATATGCAGTTTAGGCAGGTGGAGAAAGCTAAGGAAGGTATTGATCAGTCCGTTATCCTCTAAAAGCGTCATCCAGGAGTAGGTGCGAAGCAGGAAGTTCATCCACATTGGGAGCATGGTGAGCATGACCATGACGCTTTGCCGGCGCGGAGCCATTTTTGAGATAATGTATGCCATCGGATATCCCAGAAGCAGGGAGATAACCGTCGCCACGGCGGCAAGCCAGATGGAGCGCAAGAATACGTTTGAATACTGCCCCACGCTGAGGATATTCTCGAAAGTAAAGTTCCCGCTGCTGTCCGTAAAGGCGAACCAGACCACCAGAATCATCGGGATGACTATGAAGATAACCATCCAGATATTATAGGGAGCCATAATGAGTTTGGATTTAGTCTTCATCTCTTTCCTCCCCGCTCTCGGCGAGATCTTCGTCCATCTCATCGGAAAAGGTGCTGTAGTCCCCAAACATGCCAGAGTACTCGCTTTTCTCCATGACATGGATGTCGTCCGGCCCTATCAGCATCCCTATCCTCTCGCCCACAGGGTGGAAGTCCGTGGACTGTATCATCCACTTGAAGCCCTGCACATCCACTATTATCTCGTAATGCACTCCCTTAAACGTCACCGCGGTGACCACTCCCAGAAGGTGGGAGGCATCGGGAGGGATTATGTCTATGTCCTCGGGCCTGATGACCACATCCACGGGGGAGTTCTTTCCAAACCCCTTGTCCACGCATTTGAAAGTCTTCCCGGCGAAGCGGACAAGAAAATCCTCAAGCATGACGCCGTCTAAGATATTCGACTCTCCTATAAAATCGGCCACAAAGGCATTTTTCGGCTCGTTATATATATCTGTGGGAGAGCCTATCTGCTGGATCTCCCCGCCGTCTATCACCACCACTGTATCGGACATGGAGAGGGCCTCCTCCTGGTCATGCGTGACGAAGAGGAAGGTGATGCCAGTATGCTTTTGGATATTTTTCAGTTCCACCTGCATATCTTTGCGCAACTTGAGATCGAGCGCGCCGAAAGGCTCATCTAAAAGCAGGACTTTTGGCTCGTTGGCAAGCGCCCTAGCTATCGCCACCCTCTGCTGCTGCCCGCCCGAGAGCTGTCCCACGCCCCTGTGGGCATATCCCCTGAGGTTTACAAGCTCCAGCATGGAGTGGACCGTATCCCTGACCTCTTTCTCGCTCTTCTTCTTGATCCGCATACCGAAGGCTATATTGTCATAGACGTTGAGGTGCGGAAAGAGGGCGTAGCGCTGAAAGATGGTATTGACCTCCCTCTTGTGCGGAGGCAAAGCCGTAATGTTTTTTCCCCGAAAAAAAACCTCGCCCGCGTCAGGCGTGATAAACCCCCCTATGGTGCGCAGGACCGTGGTCTTCCCACAGCCAGAAGGGCCTAGCAGTGTGACAAATTCCCCGTCCCGGATATCGAGACTGAAAGAACGCAGCACCCGCTCTCCGCCATATGACACAGCGATATTTTTGAGAGAAAGGACAAAATCCTGCATGTAAATGCATCCCCTTTGCGGTGGCGCATCGCGCCAAAATAGTTGCGTGTCTTTTGTTATTCCACACATAACCCGGTCCGGAGATCAACATACCGCCTCCCGCAAAGGATGTCTGTGTCAGAAGCCACGCTTAGTGGTCCCCGGCGGCAAAACCGAACCGCTTTTATGGCCCGCTCACCTCCCGCGCGAGCCTTTTTTCAGATGCAGACGCAATGGATCTAATATAAGTATTTCCAGCCAGTTTGTCAATAATTTTTTTGGAGAATCCTAAGCTAGGCGAAAACCCGCAAACCTGCAGGCTAGCAGGGATCAGCCCCTGAAAAGTTTCTTCCTAAGCTTTTCATGCATTTTCGCGTAGTACAGAGAGATTATCCTCCCCAGAGCTATATCGTAGAGGATGAACATGATATTGGCAAGAACCCAGAGCAGGACCACCGTATACTTCCCTATGACCGGCAGCTCCTCCATCTCTATTCCCAAAACAGAGGAGACTATCCAGCCAGATACCAGAACGGCAGCGTTAAATATCAGAAATTTCACGCTGTAAAGCACCGGTTTAGAGCGTATCCTGCCCAGAACCGCTGTCAGTACGGGGTAGTATCCAAAAAAGAGGAGATAGTAGACCCCTGCCTCCCTGTCCGGCGCGAGGATCAGGCTTAGCACCCCGGTTGCGGCATATACCCCAAATCCCCAGGCCAGCCCCAGCTGTGCGGTCACGGGTATCAGGACCATACCCGCAAGGGCCGGCAAGGCGATGGTCGCTATCGGAACCAGCCCCGTCATGAACATGAGAACAAGCACAAGAGCCGCAGAGACACCGCAGAGAGCCACCCGCATAGAATTCTTCATAGGATTTCCTCCGCCTTGCTAGCAGCAGCGGATAAGGTCGCCGCCCATGCACTCGCAGCAGCAGTCTGCGCAGATCAGCGAATTGCACATATCGCAGGCAGTGCAGCCGCCCCTGTTCATGTCGGCATTGGCGTTATACCCGCCGTATACCCCGCTTCTCTGATTCATGGCCTGGTTCAGCGCAGCGCTGTACTCTGGATTTCCGGGGTCCATCTGGCAGGCGCGCGAGAAATGGTCCTTCGCCTCGTCTAGCCACCCGCGCCTGTAGAGTACAGAGCCCTTTAAAAAATACCACTCGGCATTTCTGCGGTCAGCCGGGACGCCGTTCAAAATCTGCTCGGCATCGGCAATTCTTCCGGACATGATGAGGTTTCTCACGTCTCCGAATGAGGAGTTGGGCTGGCTATAGCTGTAGCCGCCATAGGCCCCCGCGCCGCGAGAGTTTCCCTTTCTCTGCTCGGTTATGGTATCGTAGGCCTCGTTTATCTCCTTCATCTTCTCGTCCGCCAAATCCTTGAGTGGACTGTCGGCATACTGGTCGGGATGATATTTTTTCGCCAGCGCCCTGTATGCATCCTTTATCTCTTCATCGGTAGCGCTGGGCGATACCCCCAGAACCTTGTAAGGATCTGACATAAGAAAACCCCTTGCATATTTATTTTGCCCGCCTCAGAGCTTCTCCCCTTTGAAGCGTTTCTTAGACTTTTCCTTTACCCTCAAAAACAGAATCTCCCGCTGAACCTCGGGCAGACCCTCGTTTATCACGTTATCAATTATCTCCCTGAAATTGCCGGGCTTAAGCAGATTGAGAGAGAGCGCCATCCTCGCCACATTGGCGTTTAAGGTCTCGTTTAAGCTGAGGGCTATCTCGTCCCGCCTCTCATCCGTGAGGGTCTCGCCGTAATCTAACCCCAGCTTTTCCACAAAAGGATTATAGCTGCCGGACTTCAGATCCTTCTCAAGGTCATCAGCAGCGTCCATGAGATATACCCACCGGCCAAGAAAATATCCCAGCTCCATAAGCACGGCCCGGGTGTTTCCGTCCTCCCCGGCAAGAAGCCCGCAGACGTCTCTCAAAAGCGCGGCGGTGGGTTCCGCGCAGGCGTCAATACCGAGGCCGTTCTTCTCCGCCTCCTGCTGGGCGGGGATAAATGCCGAGGTGAGCTCTGAGATTGCGGGAAAGCGCTCCCCCGCCTTATTTGCCCTGCGCCTTAGGACCCTCATAAATAGGCGGGCGATGATGGATTTTAGAAAGCCCTCATCCTCCACTGTATCCCTCAGCTTTTCTCTGGTGAGGAGTACGGTGAGCGCGGCCGCACGGGAGTAGTCCTCCCCGGGGGACGGCAGGTAAGTGCATTTCTTCAGCGGGTTCATGACGCAGCGGCGGTCTTCCTCGGTTATAGGCGCGCCGGAGACCGAGAGCGAGAGCAGGGCATAAAAGGTCAGGTCAAAGCTCAGCATGGCCCTGGAGAGAATTCCGTATTCCTTGCCTAGGACCCTGCAGAGTTCGCAGTAAACCGCCTTATACTGCCTAAACTCCCTTATCTTCATCTCAGGCTTGAAAGGCCGCACATAACCAAACATCCGCTTAAAGCACTCCCCCGCTAGGTATTATACCCTACCGGGGGAAAAATTTGTTTAACATAATGTAAACATTTCTCATTTTATCCCTTGGAACTGAGGATTTTCCTCAAAAACTGCCCTGTATAGGAGGCGGGGATATCCGCGACCTCCTCCGGCGTACCCTGGGCTACTATCTCCCCGCCGCGGTTCCCTCCCTCGGGACCGAGGTCTATTATATAGTCTGCGGTCTTGATCAGGTCCAGGTTATGCTCTATGACAATGACGGTATTGCCGCTCTCCACAAGGCGCTGAAGAACCTCTATCAGCCGGTGGACATCGGCCATGTGCAGACCGGTGGTCGGCTCGTCCAAAATATAGATGGTCTTCCCCGTGGGGCGCCGGGAGAGCTCTGTGGCGAGTTTTACCCTCTGCGCCTCCCCGCCTGAGAGCGTCGTCGCGGACTGCCCCAGCTTCACATATCCCAGCCCGACATCCACAAGC
Source organism: uncultured Acutalibacter sp. (assembly GCA_964602365.1). Taxonomy (GTDB): domain Bacteria; phylum Bacillota; class Clostridia; order Oscillospirales; family Acutalibacteraceae; genus Acutalibacter. Next base: position 25,894 of record CAZRQD010000015.1, read on the forward strand.
GTCTTAAGTTTTCTGGAGAGCTTTGGGATATCCCTAAAGAAGTCAAAGGCCTCCTCTGCCGTCATCTCCAGCACTTCATAGATATTTTTGCCCTTGTAGTGGACCTCAAGCGTCTCCCGGTTATAGCGGCGGCCCTTGCAGACGTCGCAGGGGACATATACGTCCGGCAGAAAATGCATCTCTATCTGTATTATGCCATCGCCCTGGCAGGCCTCGCACCTTCCGCCCTTCACGTTGAATGAGAACCGGCTGGCTGTGAATCCCCTCATCTTCGCGTCCTGGGTACTGGCGAAGAGCTCCCTAATATCTGTAAAAAGGCCCGTGTATGTGGCGGGGTTGCTCCTTGGGGTCCTGCCGATTGGGGACTGGTCTATCTGTATCACCTTATCTAAGTTCTCCACGCCCAAGATGTCCCTGTGCTCCCCGGGGTGGGTGCGGGCGCGGTTGAGCTTAGCGGCGAGGGACTTATACAAAATCTCGTTTACAAGGGAGGATTTTCCCGAACCGGAGACCCCCGTTACGCAGGTAAAGGTGCCGAGAGGAAATCTTACGTCTATGTTCTTGAGGTTATTCTGCCTCGCGCCGCGCACCGTGAGGTAGAGCCCGGAACCCTTTCTCCGCTTTTGGGGGACGGGGACCTTGCGCCTCCCGCTCAGATACTCACCGGTCATGGAGCCGGGGCAGTTGACAACCCCCTCCACGGGGCCGGCATAGACTATCTCCCCGCCGCGTATGCCCGCACCGGGACCCACGTCCACGATATAGTCTGACTCTCTTATGGTCTCCTCGTCATGCTCTACCACAATGACGGTATTTCCCAGGTCTCTTAGGCGTTTGAGAGTCCCAAGCAGTTTCTGGTTATCCCGCTGGTGCAGCCCAATGCTGGGCTCGTCTAAGATATAAAGCACACCCATTAAAGAGGAGCCAATCTGCGTGGCGAGGCGGATGCGCTGACTCTCCCCGCCGGAGAGGGTTCCCGAAGAGCGGGAGAGGGTGAGGTATTCTAGGCCGACACTCTTCAAAAATCCAAGACGGGAGCGAACCTCTTTCAAGATAGAGCCGGCTATCATCTGCTCCCTCTCGGTAAGTGCAAGGGAATCAAAAAATTCCAGCATCTCCGTAACGGACTTGTCGCATAGGTCGCTGATATTGAGTCCCCCGACGGTTACCGCGAGACTCTCCTTCGATAGGCGCTTGCCGTGGCACTCATCGCAGGGGATGGCGCTCATATAGCTCTCTATCTCCTCTTTTATCCATGTGGAGGACGTCTCCTGATATCTGCGCTCTAAATTGTTGATTATCCCCTCGAACGGAGCCATATAACTGCCGGTCCCATAGTCTCCGCCGCGCCTGAGTTTAATCTTCTCCCCCTTGGTCCCGTAGAGTAGTATGTCCACTATATCGTCCGGCAGATCCCCTATGGGAGTATCGAGGGAGAAGTGGTAGTGTTCCGAAAGGGCGTTCATATACATCGCGGCTATGGTACTGCCCTCCATTGCCCAGCCGCTGGCCTTTAACCCGCCCCTCCTTATGGAGAGCCTCCTGTCCGGAATTATCCTCTCGGGGTCTATCCTTAGAAATACGCCAAGGCCCGTGCATTTCTTGCAGGCGCCGTAAGGGTTGTTGAAGGAGAACATTCTTGGCGTAAGCTCCTCTATACTGACCCCATGCTCGGGACAGGCGTAGTTCTGCGAGAAGCTGATGTCCTCCCCGCCAACGACGTTTACCGTGACGACCCCGCCGGTAAGCCCTCCCGCAACCTCGATGGAATCTGCTAGGCGGGAGCGTATTTCCGGGGAGATGACAAGCCTGTCCACAACTATTTCTATGTTGTGCTTCTTGTTTTTCTCCAGTGTTATGCTGTCGTCTAGGTCATACGTTAGGCCGTCCACCCGCGCGCGCACGAAGCCGGAGCGCCTCGCAGACTCCAGTTCCTTTTGGTGGGTTCCCTTCCTCCCGCGTACCACGGGGGCAAGTATCTGTATTCTCGTCCTGTCCGGCAGGGCGAGAACCTGGTCCACTATCTGGTCCACGGTCTGTTGCTTGATCTCCCTGCCGCAGATGGGACAGTGGGGAATTCCTATCCTCGCGTAGAGCAGGCGCAGATAGTCGTAGATCTCAGTAACCGTACCCACGGTGGAGCGTGGGTTTTTCGAGGTCGTCTTCTGGTCTATGGAGACCGCCGGGGAAAGACCCTCTATACTGTCCACGTCCGGCTTTTCCATCTGTCCCAAAAACATCCTTGCGTAGGAGGAGAGGGACTCCATATACCTCCTCTGCCCCTCGGCGTAAATGGTATCAAAGGCGAGGGAGGACTTTCCCGAACCGGAAAGTCCCGTAAATACCACAAGCTTATCGCGGGGGATGCTGACGTCCACACTTTTTAAGTTATGCTCCCTCGCGCCCTTGACGACTATATTATTCATATCTATCTCCCGTGCCGGAAAACCCCCGGCATTTATTTCCCTAATCCACTCCGGTTATTCAAGATTTATATTTTCTTCCGCGCCTCTTCCGCGGCGCAACCGGAGTTACCGTCCCGGCGGACTGGCCCTCAAGCTCCTTTATCCTGTCGCGCAGATAAGCCGCCTGTTCGAACTCCAGCAGCAGGGCCGCAGCCCTCATCTCTCTGGTAAGGGTCTTGATGAGCTCCTGCCTCTCCGCAGGGGTATAGCGCTGGCGCTGTTTCGGCGCTCCCGCATCTTTTCCCCCGCCGATCTCCAGCACGTCGGCCACAGCTTTGACGATGGTCTTGGGTGTGATTCCATGCTCCTCGTTATACCTCTCCTGGATAGAGCGCCTTCTCTCTGTCTCCGTTATAGCGTACTCCATAGAGGGCGTGACCTCATCGGCGTACATTATAACCTCGCCATCGGCGTTGCGGGCGGCGCGCCCCACCGTCTGTATAAGGCTCCTGCCTGAGCGCAGGAAGCCCTCCTTGTCGGCATCCAATATCGCGACTAGGGAGACCTCCGGCAGGTCCAGGCCCTCCCTTAGCAGGTTTATTCCCACAAGCACGTCGAAAGTTCCCAGGCGCAGGCCCCTGATTATCTCCATCCTCTCCACGGCATCTATGTCGTGGTGCATATATCTGACCTTAATCCCATAGCCCTCCAAAAATCCCGTCAGGTCCTCGGCCATCTTCTTGGTGAGGGTGGTGACAAGCACCCTCTCATGCCTCTCCACCCTCAGGTTTATCTCGCTTATGAGATCGTCTATCTGCCCGTCTGTGGACTTCACGACTATTCGCGGGTCCAAAAGTCCTGTGGGCCGGATAACCTGCTCCACCACCTGGGAGGAGACCTGAAGCTCCAGATCTCCCGGGGTGGCGCTGACGAAAACCGCCTGGTTTATATGTCCGTAGAATTCATCGAAATTCAGCGGGCGGTTGTCAAATGCGGATGGCAGGCGGAAGCCGTAATCCACCAGCATCTCCTTTCTAGCCCTGTCGCCCGCATACATTCCCCTAACCTGCGGGAGGGTGACGTGGCTCTCATCCACAAAGAGCAGGAAGTCCTCCGGAAAATAGTCCAGCAGCGTAAACGGCTTGGAGCCGGGCTCTCTGCCCGAAAGTACGCGGGAATAGTTCTCTATTCCCTTGCAGAACCCTATCTCTGAGAGCATCTCCATATCATAGCGTGTGCGCTGCTCTATGCGCTGGGCCTCGATGAGTTTTCCCCGCTCCTCAAACCATTTTACCCGTTCGTTCATCTCCCTCTCTATCTCCACTATGGCGGATTTCATCTTCTCCTCCGGCACGATATAGTGGGAGGCGGGATAGATGGCTATATGCCTTAGCTCTGCAGTTATCTCGCCCGTGAGGGGTTTAAACTCTCTGATCCTGTCTATCTCATCTCCGAAAAATTCTATCCTTATGGCCTTCTCGCTGGAATATGCCGGAAAAACCTCCACCACATCCCCGCGAACCCTGAACTTGTTCCTGACGAAGTTGACATCGTTGCGTTCATATTGCAGGGTTACGAGGCGTTTTAGCAGCTCGTCCCTGGGAACTTCCATCCCCGGGCGCAGGGAGATTATCATATTCCTGTAGTCAATGGGGTCGCCAAGAGAATATATGCAGGAGACAGAGGCGACGATAATTACGTCCCTGCGCTCTGAGAGGGCGCCGGTGGCACTGTGGCGCATTTTATCGATCTCGTCGTTTACGTCTGCATCCTTCTCTATGTAAGTATCGGTCTGGGCTATATACGCCTCCGGCTGGTAGTAGTCGTAATAGGATACGAAATACTCCACGGCGTTCTCCGGGAAAAACTCCCGAAACTCAGCGCAAAGCTGCGCTGCAAGCGTCTTATTATGCGCAAGTACGAGCGTGGGGCGGTTGACCCTGGCTATGACGTTGGCCATAGTAAATGTCTTACCGGAGCCCGTTACGCCAAGAAGCGTCTGCTCTCTCATGCCGCTCTCTATGCCGCGCACAAGCGCGTCTATCGCCTGCGGCTGATCCCCGGTGGGTTTATAGTCCGACACCAGCTTAAAATCCAAGTTTATTACCTCTCATATATAAAGGGAAATTTCGCCCGTAAAATTTGCAATCCGGCTAGGAATTACTTCCCTCGTACTTTTCTCCAAGACGTCTCAGCTCTCTCAACTCGTTCTGCTGAGAATCTCTGAGGATAGTTCTCAGCGTCTCCATAAGCCCCGCGTCCTTGAAAGAATAGACGCTCTCCTCATCTCCGTTCTCGGCGAAGATGAGGTGGTCGGTCAGCCTCACGCCTATGTCTCCCAAGGCGGTCATCAGCCTGTCGGTTAGGAGAATATCGCTCCTAGACGGCGCCGTGGACCCGCTGGGATGGTTATGCGCTATATAGACCTCTGCCGCCTGATATACTATACAGAGCTGCAAGACGCGGTTTAGGTATAGCGGGACCTCTCCGAAGGAGCCCTCGGTGATAAGCCCCTCATAGAGGACCCTGCCCTGCGGGTCCAGCATAAGGATGGCGGCTGCCTCCGTCGCGCGGTGGGTGAGGCGTGGCTTAAAGATCCCCATGGCTGTCTTGCTGTCATAGACCATGCGCGCATCTCTTATGCCGCTGTCCATATATGCCTGCGCCAAACGCAGGGAGAGCCTCAGGACCCTGGTTCCCGCCTCTGTCATGCCGGGGACGCTCCTCAAGACAGCCTCTGATGCGAGAAAGACCCCCTTGAGGTCAACCAGGGCGGCTAAGAGGTTCTCCGCCGCGCGGCGTGCGTCGGCCGGAACCATAACCATGCCGAGAGCCTCCTCCAGAAGTTCTCTCTCCTCGCGGTCCGGCCCGCCTTTCCTCTCGCCCGCCATCCTCTCACCTCCCGCTTTCCGGTCTATTATCATAGTA
>CAZRQD010000016.1:0-7227 GCA_964602365.1 uncultured Acutalibacter sp.
TTTCGGTATTTAAGCGTTTGATTTCTAATTTTTTACTGTCTCAATTTTTCACTTTCCAAAATTCCCCCAGGGCACGCTCCACTCTATCTCAACAGCCCTCAAAGCCGCATTATGCCTGAATTATAATAAATTAAAAGCGTACATATTAAAATTCAGAATACTTCAAATTTTTCAAAACGTGTCCGTTTCAGGACACGAAAAACCCCGTTTTAGCCTATATATGGGGGGACTTTTTAGAGGCTACCAAAAAATCACCTGAAATGGGGTATGAAAAATGGCAATGAAAACCAACCTCGCAAAAGTCAAAACCACCTGCGACAATCAGAGAGAAAACCCGTTCTGTTTCAGCTTACTACCTCTCAAATATCTGAAGAAACTTCCGCTCTTGAATCTTCATCTCCGCCACAAAACTATCATAATTCTGCGCATTGCCTGGGATTTTCAGTCCATGCTTTATAACGCTCACATCCTCGCGGGGACTTACATCTGCTTCAAAAGTCGAGCCGCGGTTCATCCACAATTTCACGTCATCCTCATCACCCGCTTCAGGATAGAGATAATATCCGGTCTTGGCATCAAAGCGAAACATATACGCCAGCACTTGCAGGTAGTCACGGTTTCCGATATTGTCAAGCGGTTTGTATTTTGCGTCCGCAATTATTCTCTCTGTGCAATTTTTACTGATAAAATCTGGATAGATTAAACCTGTATTCTTGTCGAAAAGACGCTGTGCCTCTTTGCCTCTCTTATTTATTGGGTGGTAAAACACATCCCCAACCAGGGAATTGACATATTCCTCCCACAGCCAAGCCCCGTCGAAAAGTATGCCGTAAATCTGCCGCGTGCCAAACCCGATCTGGTGCTTCTGGTGTCGTAAAATCAATACGCAAAGTCTTTGCAAGGCAAGATACTCCCGAAAGTAGGCATGTTGAACCGCACTATTCCGGTTTTCATTTAAGATTTTTTGCCTGTCGCAGGCGCGGTATCCCGGCGTCGCACTGATGATGAGCTTCACTTCGTCTTTTACTTTAACGAGCAAACGATTCCCATATGGCTTGCCCTTGATAAACTCTATGGTATGCCGCAATAGTTCCGTCAGGCTGTTATCATAGGAGAACTCCCTCTGGCTGTACGCGACCTTTCCCGTGAATGGGGTGTTTTCCCTCAAATGTCTTGCCGTCTCTATCGTACCCCTGACGTTCCCATCATTGTACTCACGCCGAATGTATTTCTTAAAGAGCCCTTTTCGCATGGCGCTTTTCAGATAGTATGGAAACAAGAATACCAGTAAGCTAAACAGCCGGTTGTCTCCAGTGGCGTCCGTTTCCAGATTTATGATATTAGGAAAATCCAGCACCCTCTTAAGCAGATACTGAAAGAAGTAATCCTCATTATCCTTGCAGAATCGGGATTCAATGATAAGCCTTTCGTCTCCATACCCAAGGAATCCCATCACATTTGCCGTCCGGTAGGAATCATTGACTCCCTCCAAGATCACTTGCTCATCGGTTATATCCTCAGCATCTCTTACAACCCCGGGAAAGATAAACACGCCTTCACGTTCCAGCTGCGTTAGTGTTTTATCAGCGATTTTATCAGCAAGGACTCTGATATCAGAAAAAACATCTTTTCTCTGCAGAGAATTATCTTTGATTTTGAGAAGTTTCATTCTCCGCATCTCCTGCTAGCTCACTATAGCCATACGCTTTCGCAAATCGGTTCATCAATCCTTCTTCATCATACATACCTGCAACATATTCCTGCAATAGGGGTTTTAGGTAATCCGTCCATAGCTGGTCGAAATTCATGGTTTTTAGTTTGAGGAAGTATGACGCCCCGATCTGGTAATTTTCGTTCAGATCCTCCACATCGGCAATCTCCTTGTTAAGCCTGCTCATCCGGCTAATTGCCTCCTGCTCCAAAGCGTCACCAAGGTCGCTCAGCATCTCAAGCTGTTCATCCGCTTTCAGCTGCACAAAACGGAAACGCCTGCGCATGGCAAAATCAAAGCTGTCAACAGAGCGGTCAATGTCATTCATCGTTCCGATGATATATACATTATCAGGGATATAAAATTTTTCATCCGGGTCAGGATGAAGGTTAGCGTACTGCGTGGATACCTCCCCCGCCCTTCCCCTGTACCCGGGGTCGATGGCAAAGAAGAGCTCTCCGAAAATCTTAGAAATCTCTCCGCGGTTGATTTCATCAATAATGAAGATGTATTTCTTGAGTTCTTCCACCCGAACAGATGCTTTGGAGCTTTTCTTTTTCCGTTTCAGAATCTCTTTGTATAACGCGAAGTCATAAGAATACGCCTGTGTAGCGTAAGCCTTTCCAAAGAAGGTCGGCAAGTCCTTAATCTTCACGAATTTCACATCCGATTCAAGCATCCGCCTGATTTCATCGATATTCAAGGTTAGCTTATTGACTTGCGCATTTCTGGGAATTGACAGATAGACATGGCTATCATCTACACCCGTTACGGTGAATTCGTTGCCGTTTATAGTCTTGAAAGTGTCCACGCCTAGTTCCAGCCCGGAGAAAAATTCCGACATAGATTCCTGGACTGTACTTTCTTTTTCTATGGTTTCTTTAGATTTCTGGGAATCCTCATAATTCTTTCTTGCGCGGGCAACGAATTTTTTGAAGACTCCGTCCTTTAGTTCAAACCCAATAGTCCCGTCATCATTGACTTTCGGCCGCAGCCCTTCCACAAAATCTGTATAGTCATAGCTCGGGTGAAACTGCACAAACTCCACCTGTTTTTTCTGCTCATTTGTAAGAGAGCTCAAGCTATCACAATAGCCGTTGCTGATAATATCAGCAGCGATTTCCCTGGCAAGATAAGACTTGCCAGTGCCCGGGGCTCCATGGAAAATCAGATTCTTCGATTCAATCAGCATCTGGGAGAAAGGATTTCTGTATCCTTTAAACTCCTGCTCGATTTTCTCATCTTTGTCGTCAGCTGTTTCCTTCTCATCCTTTTCCCTGTATACAAGGACAAACCGATCCCCCGGTTCTCCAAAACGTTTTAAGCATTCCTGCACAAAAAAGATTGTGGTGAAAATATTCCAGCAATAGAAAAAGAACTGTCTGCCGTCGCCACAGCTATAGCTCATACATTCTATGGTGTTGTGGTGCTTTCTAAACTCTTCCTCGCTTGGGTAAATTCCGCAGATCATTTCAGAATTTGGGGTATACCTGCAGATCGGAAAGCTCTCCTTTTCCTCGACAGGCATGGCAGCAAGCTGCTTTTCAAAGACCTGGCAGGCAATTCGTGGCATTGTCTGGTTGGAATTGCGCTTTTCACCTTTTCTGTATGAACGCCTGATAACCGTGCCATCCTTGCGTTCCATATATGCATCAAGCGGCTTGTAATTGTCGCCAAGGTCCAAGTCGTCCATCGTAAAACGCTTGTCAGTCGAAACCACATTCTCACTGGTGATTTCCAACGTAAACTCTTCCTGTTTGATTTTTTCCGCCGCCATGAAGCACCTCCGTTTTCTTTCTCTGCCAAATCCCGTTCATCTGTTTTTCTCAAAAAAAGGAGCAGCCTTCGCTGCCCCAAAAAATACATCTCATTCCCGGGAAAGCGCATCCAGCGCGGCGGTCAGCTCTGCCCTCGCTATCTCGTACTGTTCCCGGTTAGGGGCCTTGCCGTGCCAGGAGGCCTCGCCCTCCATGTATGAAATGCCTTTTCCCTTTACGGTCTCGGCTATAATTGCATATGGCTTTCCAGTAGTCAGTTTTGCCTGGTCAAATGCCAGTTCCAGCTCTCCAAAATCATTGCCGTTGACGGTTGCCAGCTCGAACCCGAAAGCCCAGAGCTTCTCATCTATGGGCTCTATCCCCGCGACACTGGAGATCTCCCCGTCAATCTGCAATCCGTTATGGTCAATGATGATGCAGAGGTTATCAAGCTTATTGTGGGCTGCCAGCATCAAGGCCTCCCAAACCTGTCCCTCGTCTATCTCCCCGTCACCAAGGAGAGCATAAACCCTGTAGTTTTTCTTATCCATCTTACCCGCAAGCGCCATCCCAACGGCAGCGGACACGCCCTGCCCAAGAGAGCCCGTACTCATGTCCACGCCGGGGATTCCCTTCATGTCGGGATGTCCCTGCAGCATGGCCCCATTCTGTCTTAGGCGGATCAGCTCGCTCTGGGGAAAATATCCCCGCAGGGCAAGCGTGGCGTAAAGTCCCGGCGCGCAGTGCCCCTTGCTGAGGACGAACCTGTCACGGTCTGGGTCTTTCGGGTTTGCGGGGTCTATCCTCATCTCCTCAAAGTAGAGATAAGTAAATATCTCCGCCGCAGAGAGCGAGCCGCCCGGATGTCCCGATTTGGCATGGTAAACCTCTTCAAGGATTCCCAGCCTCACCTTTGCCGCCAAAATTTCCAGTTCTTTAAGCCGTTCCTTTTCCATAGAATTTCTACCCCGTCTCTATTAGTCAGCGGGTATTCTCAAAAACCCCGCCGGGCAAACTACTTCAATCCTTATCCTCCCGCACTGTCACCAGGAGTTTTCCAACCCTGAGATTGTCCATCTCGAGAACAGTCGCAGTGATGTTTTCAAAGTCAAAGCTGTCCCCCGTTTTCGGGAAACCCTCAAACATCTCCAGGGTCCATCCTCCCACAGTCACAGACTCCGTCTCCAGCTTTTCCTCGTCCCAGCCAAGCAGCTCGCAAAACTCCCCTATGCTGAGGTCTCCGTCAAGCTCGTACTTGTTCTCTCCCAGCTCCACAATGTCGCTCTTTACCTCGTCCGTCTCATCCCAGATGTCGCCCACTATCTGCTCCAGCACATCCTCCATGGTTAGCATCCCAATAGTGCTGCCGTAATCGTCCGTAACTATGGCGATATGGGTCTTGCGCTGCCTAAGCATGCCGAGAATAGTGGGGAGTTTCATCGTCTTATAGACAAAGCACGGCTCGATAAGCAGGCTCTTTATGTCCACCTCAGGACTTTTTAGCAGTGCGCGGTAATAGTGGTTGAGATACAGCACGCCGATTATCTGCTCTCTCCTGTCGTCATAGACCGGTAGGCGGGAGTACGGGCTGGTCTCGATCAGCGTCTTGAGCTTTTCGGGAGGGTCATCTATCTCAAGCGCAAGCATATCCACTCTCGGCGTCATGACCTCCTGGGCAGAGATCTCAGAGAAATCCAGGGCGTTTTGCAAAAGCTCGGACCTCTCCTCATCTATGATTCCCTCGTCCTCAGAGGTCTCTATCAGATCTATCAGTTCCTCCTCGGCGGCCTCTGCCTCCTCGTCCTCTCCCAGGACCTCGCCCTTAAACGGTTTGGTGATGAGGCTTACCAGGGAGTTTATGACGCGGGTGACCGGAGTTAGAACCGCCATCAGCACTCTCAGGGGTCTGGCCGCTATCAGAGAGAACCGCATTGGGTCCCTGCGGGCTATAATCTTTGGCATCGTTTCACCGAAGATGAGAACCAGAATGGTGAGGAGAATAGAGGCGATTGTCGATGCCAGGTCCTGCAAAGCGGGCGTGGCGTCGCTCCCCGCTATCACCAGAGCTATCAGCGTCGCCACACTGGAGGCTGAGATGTTTACCAGGTTATTTCCAATCAGTATGGTGGAGAGCGCGCTGTCAAACTGGTCCTCAATGTACAGGGCTATTTTCGCGGCCTTGCTGTGCTGCGCTTCAAGCCTTGTGCGGTTCACCGCTGAAAACGCTATCTCAGAGCCGGAAAAAAACGCCGAGAAGAAGAGCAAGACCACAATGGAGAGCGAGTAAAAAATCAACTGCATCATTTTTCGCCCGCCCCCTCCCGTTTAATCCTGAGGGTGAGGATGCGCCGCTTTTCCATTTTTAGGACGGTTATCTTCAGGTCGTTGTTGAATAGGAAGCTGTCACCCTCGGCGGGTATGGCGTCAAACGCATCATAGACAAGGCTTACCATATTCTTATGGGCGACCTCGTCCTCGTCGTAATCCTCATATCCCATGCGGTCAAGGCAGTCGTCGATGTTCATGGAGGCGTCCACGTCAAACGTATTCTCATCCACTTTTACAAAACTCTCTACGACCTCGTCGTCCTCGTCCCAGATATCTCCCACAAGCTCCTCGAGAATATCCTCAACAGTGACGATTCCCTCCATCCCGCCGTAATCGTCCGTGACTATCGCCATGCTTGCCTTGCGGCGATTCATGACCGGCAGAAGGTCGGCTATATCCGTACTGCCGTGGACAAAGATGGGCGGGTCCATGATCTGCCTGATATCCGTCTTTTCTCCAAATTTCAGATAGGCCTTTATAAAGCGCCTGCAGGAGAGTATGCCCACGACATTGTCAATGGAATCCTGATAGACGGGCAGGCGGGAATGTCTCACGCTGCCAAGTTTGTCAAGAACCTCGTTCACAGTGTCGGTCACCTCTACCGCAACGACATCCACCCTGACGGTGAGGATATCGTCCACGGTATGCTCCCCGAAATTGAGAGCAGACTGGACCAGCTCGCCCTTCTGGGCCTCTAAACTCCCCTCCTCCGCTATGTTTTCCACCATGTCGTGGAACTCATCCTCCGTAACACCGCTGCTCTTGCCCCCAAAAAGGCTTGCCGCGCCGTTGCTTATCTTTGTAAGGAGGGAGGAAAACGGGGAACAGATCTTCATAAGGAAGATCAGAGATCCCGCTATAGTCTGGGAAAAATGTTCAGAATACTTCTTCGCGATATTCTTGGGCAAAAGCTCAGCAAAGAAAAATACCACAACAGTAAGCACCAGTGTCGTCGCCGCGACGGAATTCGTTCCCCACATTCTGGCCGCCATCACCGTGGCTATTGAAGACGCCAGAATATGCGAAAGGTTATTGCCAATCAATATGGTGGAGAGCGCCTTGTCAAAATTGTCCAAAATATACTGGACGTTTTTAGCGCCCTTATCTCCCTTGTCGGCTAAAAGCCGTATGCGGATCTTGTTCACAGAGCTGAGCGCTATCTCGCTGGAGGCGAAGTAAGCGCCGATCACCAACAGGATAAGGATGATTACAAGGGATAACCAACCGTCGTCGTCCATAAAAACGATCACCAGAGCTTTCTTGCAAATAGAATATAATCTGACATTTTGAATTATACAGTAAAGTCCCCGTTTTGTCAAGCGTTTAGTTTTGCCGTTTTTACCCCCTCCCGCTGTCACGTGAGAGCCTAAGCACACCTCGCCTGTCAAAATTATTTGGCCTGCTTATTTTCCTCCTTAAAATTCTTCTTGC
>CAZRQD010000016.1:7327-30144 GCA_964602365.1 uncultured Acutalibacter sp.
CTCGCCTGTCAAAATTATTTGGCCTGCTTATTTTCCTCCTTAAAATTCTTCTTGCCGTTTCGGTCTGCCTATAGTATAATTTGGGCGAGGGGTTAGTTCCACGACAAGTTTGTCGAAAACTGTATTGATAATGGAGGAATTTTCATGAACAACAAAAATAATATGCGAACTCTTGCAACAAGAAAGAAAATCTGCGACAGTTTAAAAGAGCTGCTGAAGCATAAGGATTTTCTCGACATTTCCGTAAGCGAGCTAAGCGAGGCCGCAGGAGTGACGCGCTCCACCTTTTACAGCCACTACGACACCGTCGCGGATGTGCTGGAAGAGGTGATGGGAGAGGTTGGCAAAGATTTCTTCTCCCGGTTTATTGAGGAGAATTTTGATTCCTCCAACCCGTTCACGCTGGATCATCTTGTCAAGGTCATGGAACATATCAGGGATAACAAGACTTTTTTCAAGGCATATCTATGCCAGAGCTTTGCCCCCGACCAGCTTGACTGGGCCTTTGGAGAGCTTCTCAATTCTTTCTTCCGGCCGATGATGCAAAACCTTGAAATCCCCGAAGAGGATATTGAATACTACTTCTCATTTTTTAGGGGCGGATTTCTCGCCATTATAGAATACTGGCTGGCGCAGGACTGCAGGAGAGATCCTGTGGAGGTCTCTAAAATTATTTTGAATTTACTTGACCACCCGGAATATCAATTTAAGAGGTAAATATTGCTCTTCCTCTTGTTAAGGCGCAAAATATCTGGTAAAATCAGGATATAGATTGAATCTGAGAAAGGAAGGATGTTTTCATGCAGTTGGCTGCCGGCGCGAAACTTCACGGCTTCACCGTAAAGGAAGTGCGGGAAATTCCCGAAATCAAGGCGGTGATGTACCGCATGGAGTTCGACAAAAACGGGGCCGATCTCGTCTGGCTTGACAGGGCAGATGACAATAAGACCTTCGGGATCTGCTTTAAGACGGTCCCGGAGGATTCCACGGGCATTTTCCACATTATAGAACATTCTGTGCTGAATGGTTCTGAAAAATACCCGGTCAAAGAGCCGTTTGTAGAGCTTCTCAAGAGCTCCCTGCAGACTTTCCTCAACGCCATGACGGGCTCGGACCTCACAATTTACCCCGTGGCAAGCCGTAACGACCAGGATTTTCAGAACCTCATGGACGTCTACCTCGACGCCGTATTCCATCCGCTCACCCTGAAAGATCCCCACGCCTTTAGACAGGAGGGCTGGCACTACGAACTGGATGATCCGGACGGAGAGCTCTTAATAAACGGCGTGGTCTATAACGAGATGCAGGGCGCAATGTCGAACCCGGACGAGGTGCTTGAGATGGCCATTGCGGGCGGCCTCTTCCCGGACACCTGCTACCGCTTCAATTCCGGCGGAGATCCGGAGCATATTCCGGACCTCACATACGAGCAGTACGTTAAAAGCCACAAACGCTTTTACCACCCTTCTAATTCCAGGATTTTCTTGGACGGAGAGATAGATCTGGACGCCACCCTCTCTCGAATAGAGAGTTATCTTAAGCCATACGACCGCATCACGCCAAACTCTGAGATAGCTGTGCAAGAGCCCGTCACCCCTCCTGAAATTACCGCTGAGTATGAGATAGGAGAGGACGAGGATGAGAACTCCAAGGTCATCCTTGCAGAGGGCTGGGTAATCGGCCTTTACAATGACCGGGTAAAAAATCTGGCCTCCGAGGTTCTGGGAGAGCTGCTTTGCGGCTCTAACGAGTCCCCGTTAAAACAGGCGATTTTAAACGCCGGTCTGGCACAGGATGTCTCCATGCATACCAGCGGGGGTGTGCAGCCCTATCTGACCCTTACCGTGAGAAACACAAGCCTTGATAAAAAAGACGAGGTTTGGGATACCGTCGATAAGACCTTGAGAGAGTTGGCGGAGAGCGGACTTGACCACAACAAACTCAACGCCATCATCAACTCCCTAGAGTTCTCCACCAAAGAGCGCAGCTTTGGCGGTCTGCGCTATGGCATGCAGGCTATGGGCAGCTGGCTTTACGGCGGTGACCCCGCTGAAGCGCTCTCCACCGACTCCACATTTGCCGCACTCCGCAAGGGCGTGGATGAGGGACTTTTTGAGAATCTTCTCAAAGACGTGATCCTTGGCAGCAACCACCACGCCTCTATATGTCTGCTCCCCTCAAAGACGCTTGGCGCAGAGAGGGCAGAAAGCCGTAGGAAAAAGCTGGCCGCACTCAAGGCAAGCTGGAGTGAGGAGAAAATTCAGAGCGTTATAGCAGATTTTAAAAAGCTCCGCGAGAAGCAGGAGCATGTCGAGACGCCTGAGGAACTGTCCGTTATGCCCCAGCTTAAGTTAAGTGATATTCCTAAGGAAGCTAAGCCGCTGAAGAATTCAGTGGGCGAACTTTCCGGGAACGTGCTTTTGCACCAGGACGTTGAGACGGACGGCATCGCCTACCTCACCCTGCACTTTGACCTGAGTGATTTTACCGTGGAGGAGCTTAAGCTCGCCACGCTCGCGGGCAGCGTGCTTGGAGAGATGGCCACAGAAAAGAGCAGCGCCGCCGATATCATGGCAAAGATAGAGTCGGTTATAGGCCGCTTCACTGTCCTCACCAATGCCTTCTACAACAGCAAAGAAGGGGTAAAGCCTGTTATGAGCGTGAGTGCGGCCCTGCTTGAAAGCCGTAAGGAAGAGGCGTCCGAGCTTATCAAAGAGATTCTACTCTTAACCAGCTTTGAGGATAAAGACGCTTTCTACAATCTGTTAAGGCAGAGCCGGATTATCCTAGAGCAGCGCACTTCGGGTTCCAGAAATGCGGCGAATATAAGGGCTGCGTCTGTGCTGTCGCCCAAGTCCGCAGTGGATGAGGAGATCCACGGAATAAGCTATCTGCGCCTGTTGCAGCATGCCGAGAAGAGCTTTGAAAAAGAGGGCGTATACCTCTGCGAGAAACTCTCCACCCTGCTTAAAAAGATTTTTGTGCGCGAGAGACTGACCATAAGCGTTACCGGACCCGTGGACGAGGAGTGGATTATGTCCATTGTCTCTGCACTCCCACACGGTGTTATCGGGGAGAAAGAGCAGTATCACGCGGCAGAGGACCATATAAACGAGGGCTTCAAGATAGCTGCCGGCGTAGGCTACTCCGCGCGCTGCGGAAACTTAAAGGATGTCGGCGCGGATTACAGCGGATCAGCCGAGGTCGCCGCGAACCTGCTAAGCTACGACTATCTCTGGAACGAAGTGCGTGTCAAGGGCGGGGCATACGGTACGTCCATGCATGTCTTTGATGACGGGGAGGTGCAGTTCAGCTCTTTCAGGGACCCGCGCTGCTCACAGTCTCTGGATACATTCAGCGCTGCGGGAAGCGCACTTAGACGTTTCTGTGACAGCGGAGAGGCCCCGGATAAGTATATTATCAGCACCATAGGCAGCCTTGAGAAGCCCATAATGCCAATGGGCGAGGATGCCCGCGCCGCCGCAATGTATTTTGGCAACCTTACTGAGGATGACCTGAAAAAGGAGCGCAGCGAAGTCCTCGGCACCACCGTGGAGCAGCTAAGAGAATTTAGCGGGGTGCTTGACCGTCTCGCCGGGAAGAGCAATGTCTGCGTCATCGGGGGTGAAAATATTATAGAGGCATGCGGTGAAAAACTTGCTAAGATCGAAACCCTTCAGCAGTAAGAGGAAATTAATCGCATAAAGTGGGCGGTGCCAAAAGCTCTTGGGCTGAAGTTTTGACACCGCTCTTTATTTGTTAATTTATAATGCCAATGCATCTCAATTGGAAGATCTATCCGACTGGACAGCCGGAGACTCTTATGCCGGGAACAAGATGGCATAGGTTCCAAGCAGCAGCAGATGCGCCGGGTAGAAGATATATCCCGCATATTTTGGCAGCCTATGCCCTCTCTCCCCGGAATAGAACAAAATCGGCAAAGCGGCCGCAGCGGCCCAGCACTGTACGGGTATGCGCATCCCATATGCTCTCACCGTCCCGATAAAAGCCCATAAGGAGTAATTTCCGGCCCCGTATGGATTGATCGCATAGTCCATCAGCGAGACGTAGCCAAAGATTATAGATAGCAGGAAGACGCTTAGCGCCTGCAGTTTTCTGTCATCTCTGCAGCCGTAGAAGCACAGAATCATGGCGATGCCATACCAGCCGTACATTAGTCCCAGCCTGTCAGACAATACGCAGGTAAGCGGGGCGAGGATCAGCCATTTGTCGCTCCTGCTTATTCCCCAGATCATCAGATACCCCGCCAGCAACTCGAACAGGACGTTCCCAAAAAAATCCTGAGAGACCATATCCAGCAGAGTTCCGCTAACCCCAAAAGCCGCAAACGTTTCCGAGTAGGTAAAGAGCGTATATGGTATGACAGAGGCAAGGGCGAAAATCAAAAGCCTAGCGGCATATTTCGCCCTGTTACTGGTATGGATAAGACCCTCCACAAGCATGAAGCAGAACAGCGGGAACGCTACCCTGCTGACTATCGCCCCGATGTTGGTGAGGGTTATCTCCCATGGTCTTTCGCCTAGTATCTTCATTGTGGCGTGCTGGAATACCATGGTAAGGATGGCAATGATCTGAATATGCGCAGAATTTAAAAACTGCCACGGCCTTCTTTGGCTTATTGATTTTTCTGCCAAGATACCATCTCCCTATAAATTTTTCTTTCAGCCTACGCTTATTTGGGAGCCTTCCTCTTTCACCGCGCAGACCACCATTCTTTCCCTATCAGTGACGTCAGAGCGCATACAGGTGGAGAGCGTAAGGATCTGGTCGCCAAACTGAGGCACTATCCCGGTATCATAGTAGGAAAGTCCTCTAACTTCGTTGATAAATTCTCTGAATTCCGTCTCATCGCTAAAGTCCGTGTGCCCGTAATATCTAAATCCCTCTTCGCCAACGCTCCGCGCTGTGCCCTCGAATGCCGCGAATATTCTGTACTCTCCCTCTTCATGGACGGTGTCAAAGCGAATTAACGGATGTTTTCTCTCAAATTCCTCGTCTTTATATTCAATCAAATCGGTGAACATTCCTCCCGTCATGAGGTGATGTCCGTAAATAATATAATTCCCGCATCCCTCTCTGCACCCCGCCGCGAGAAAAGGAACACCGGCATTGCTATACTCTCTCTCGAAATTTCTCCTCAGATAATACTGCTCATCATCTGGCGTGAGCATGACGGGATAGTCGATGCTCGTACCATCAATACTTACCCATCCAAACATGTCGTTATTTCTGTCATAGAGCTCGCCATACTCTGTGAGTATTCCGTCCTCTCGCACTTTCGGCTTCTCCGGCGGGGGCGTCATAAGAGCGTCGGGCCTCATGGTCTCACGTTCTCTCAACTCGGCGAGGTTTTCAAAATCTTTTTCCTCGGCTCTCGCATCGCTCAGCTCTGTGAACAACTTGACCCCGGAAAAGACAAAGACGCCGAAAAAGACGACCATCAAAACGACCAAGACCTTATTCTTCGCACCGGACCGCTTTTTAGCCGCAGCCCTCGGTCTTATCTCAACATATCTCTCTGCGGGAACACTATCCTCATATCTGCCTCTTGAACTGCTCTCGGTATATCTCTCCCTTGGGCGGGTCTCGCCTCTTGGACCGCTTTCGGTATACCTCTCTTTAGGGCGGCTCTCATACCTCTGTCTCGAGGGTTCTTTGTTTGTCTTAAAATGCTTTGCCATCTTGTCTACCGCCCCACTTTCCTCACCATGATATAATCGTCCATCACATATCCCCCTCCTATGTCTGTAACCCTGCTCTCGCTGATCTCAAAACCAAGGGCAAGATATACCTCCACGGCATGGGAGTTTCCCCTGTTTACGGTCAGCCTAACCTGGGAGAGCCCCTCTTTCCTTGCCTCCTCCACCGCAAGCTCTACCGCGGCTCTCGCCCCGCCCTTTCCCCGGTATTCGGGGAGAAAATATAGCTTGCTGAGAAATACCTCGTCCCTGCCCTCGTATCTTGGAGAGAAACCGATAAACCCTCCCGGTATGCCTTCAAACTTGGCAACATAATATTGGTAGTTCTCTTTTTCAATCTGTTCTAGTATGGCTTTAGGCGACTGATATTTCTCCAGCATATACTCCACCTGCCCATGCGGGAGGAGTTCATCGTATGCGAGATGCCATACCCTCTTGGCTATTTTGCAAATCGTTTCAATGTCCTCTCTGCTCTCTGCCCTCACGAAAATCGGCCTCATAAAAATCACCTAACTCTCCGCATAGTTTCCAAGGAAGGAAAATCTCGGCAGCTCCTGCCCCAGAGAGCAGATAAGCTCTAGAGTATCCCTGTCGTGGATGCAGCCCGTAAAATCAAGATAGAAATCATATTCAAAGTCGCTTCCCGGGATTGGTCTCGACTCTATCTTTGTCATGTTAAGCCCCATAAGCGAGAAGCGCTCCAGCACGCCCGTCAGAGATCCCGGCTCGTGCGGGATAGAAAAGCAGAGGCTTATCTTACTGGCATCTTTGGGAAAGATTGGCTCTTTAGATATCACCACAAAGCGCGTGCGGTTGTTTTTCTCATCCTGAACGTCCCTCTCCAATATCGTCAGGCCGTATCTCTCCGCTGCTTTTTCTGAACATAGGACCGCCAAACCTTTTTCTCTTTTTCTGCCCGCATATTCTGCGGCGGCGGCCGTGTTTGAAAACTCCCTGGCGGAAAAGCCCTTTCTTGCAATATACTCTCTGCACTGGGAAAGTGCCTGCGGGTGGGAGATGACGGTCGTCACCGGGGAATCCGGCACGGCGGTGGCTAGGCAATGCTCCACCCTAAGCTGTTTAGCCCCTACTATATAGAAGCGGTAACGCAGGATAAGGGAGTAGACCTCTGTGACGCTTCCTGCCGCAGAGTTCTCCACAGGGAGGACGCCAAACCTCGCGTCCCCTCTTTGAACAGTCTCAAAGACCTTCTCAAAACTCTGCGTGAAGCTTATCCGGCTCTCCGGAAAAAGTTCCAGCGCTGCCTCGTGGGAATAGGCCCCGGGTACCCCTTGACAGACCACATCTCCGGGGTTTTTGGGGACCTCTCTTACGGCGCTTCTCTCAAGATTTCTCAGTTCCTCCCCGCCGGCCATAAGGCCGTACTGCCTGCTTCTGCTTAAGGTCATGATGTCGGAAAAAAGCGCCTTTGCCTCTTTCCCGTATTTTCCGCTTTTTTCCTCAACTCTCCTTAAGATTTCATCCTCACGCTCTTTGGAATACACCTGCTCCCCGGCGTCTCTTTTCAGCTCTGCCACCTCTTCAGAGCACTTCATCCTCTCCATAAAAAGCGGGAGGAGTTTTGAGTCTATCTCGTCGATTTTTTCCCTTACCAGCTCAAGCTTTCTATAATACTCTTCCCTGTTCACTCAGCTTCCCCCCTCAGAAGTCCGCTCTCCAAAAGCAGCTCTAAGCTGCCAAGACATGCAGCAGCCTCCACGACCGGGGCAGCCCTTGGCACGATACACGGGTCATGTCTGCCGGTTATCCTCAGCTTACAGTTTTCCCCTCTCTCCAAATCCACCGTATCCTGCTCTGTGGATATGGAAGGGGTTGGCTTAAAGGCGACCCTAAAAATTACAGGCATACCGTCCGTGATTCCCCCTAAGATACCGCCTGAATTATTTGTATACGTGCGAACCATGCCATTTTCATCATAATAAAATCCGTCGTTGTCCTCTCCCCCCTTAAGTTCCGCAGAGGAGAACCCTGCGCCAAACTCCACACCCTTTACCGCCGGAATGCCGAAAAGCAGGGAGGATAGAAGATTTTCCACGCCTCCAAATATCGGCTCTCCCGCCCCCGCAGGCAACCCCAAGACGGCGCATTCCACTACCCCGCCAAGGCTGTCCCCGCATTCTCTTGCGGCCTCGATGGAGTCTCTCATCCTGTTCCCCACCCCGCTTTCAATGACCGGGAAATACTCCCCGGATAGCCGCGACAGCAGTTCTTTTCCTGGGTCTACCGGGTCAAAGAGTACGTCCCTTACACCGCCAACGGAGAGGACATGGGAACCAACTATTATACCTCTGCGTTTGAGTATCTGCCGCGCGACACTCCCCGCAAAGAGGAGCGGAGCCGTTAGCCTGCCTGAAAAATGTCCTCCCCCGCGGATATCATTATACCCATGATACTTGACATATGCGGTATAATCTGCATGCCCGGGGCGCGGGTGGATTTTTAGGTCAGTGTAGTCTTTGGAATGCTGGTTTTCATTTAGAATGAGCGCGGTAAGCGGTGCTCCCGTCGTATGACCATCGTAGAGGCCGCAGATAATATGCGGAATATCGCTCTCCCTGCGGGTCGTGGCGGTTCTGTCCTGCCCCGGGGCGCGCCTGTCCATCTGGGCCTGTATTTTAAGAGTTGAGATCTCCTCCCCGGCGGGCAAACCGTCCAGGGTCACGCCCAGTGCATCGGTATGGCTTCCCCCAAAGATCGAAACCTTAAGTTTTTCACCCCATACGGACGACATCAGCTACACCTCCCAATGCCCTAAGGTCTTTAAAAAAAGCAGGATAGCTCTTGGATATGCTCTCCTCATCCGTTACGCGAACCTCTCCAAAACATCTCTGCGCCGCTGCGGAGAGCGCCATAACTACCCTGTGGTCCTTCCTGCCGTCGGCTTTGCCTCCCTGCACTGTTTCGCTCCCATTTATAATGAGTTCGTCTTCCGTGCTGCGCGCATTTCCGCCTATGGCGTTTATGGCGTCCTGCATGGCCAAGATCCTGTCGCTTTCCTTTAAACGCAGTCTGCGGGCATTGCAAAAAACAGTCTCCCCCTCAGAAAACGCCGCACAAACAGCCATCGCAGGCATGAGGTCCGGTATCTGAGAGACATCTATTCTATGCCCCTTTAACCCTCCAAACGGAAGTCCAAAAGTCAAATTTCTCGCAACCAGCTCCTCGCCGTCCCAGTCTGCCGAGAGGCCGAATCGCCTAAATTCTTCAACACATGCCATGTCGCCCTGCGTACTTTCCCTGTTCAGCCCCCTAAGCCTAACCTCCCCGCCGCTTGGGGACAGCGCAGCAAGGCAGAGGAAAAACGCAGCCTGGGAATAGTCTCCCTCCACACGGTAGTCTGCCGCGCGGTACCTGGCGCCACGCGGAACTCTCCAGCCGTTTTCAGTTTTCTCTATGTCTATGCCGAAAGATTTTAGAACAGAAACCGTCATCTCCACGTATCCCGCGGACTGCAGCGGGGATGTGAGGAAGACCTCACTCTCCTCCCCCAAGATGGGCAATGCAAGCAAAAGTCCGGTGACGAACTGGGAACTCACGTCTCCCGGAAGGTCAAATTTCCCCGGTTCAAGTTTTCCGGAAACCTTTAGCGGCAGGCCTCCCTTAGTCTCAAGCTTCACGCCGTGTTTTGGGAGGAGTTTCTCATATATCCCTATAGGTCTCTCCGGTAGCCTGTCCCTTCCGGTAAAAATCGTCTCTCCTCCCAGTGCCGCAGCAATCGGTATGAAAAACCGCAGGGTAGAGCCTGAGGCCATGCAGTCTATCACGCGCGTTTTGGCCTCTAGGTTAACTTTCCCGGGAAAGATGATCTTTCCGCTCTCCCATTTAGAATCCGCGGCAATTCCCAGACTATTAAGGGCCCCAAGCGTCGCCAGAATGTCGTCGCTCTCCGATATATTCGAGATCTCGCAGACGCCGCCGCTTAGTCCCGCACAGATCAGCGCCCTGTGGGCTATGCTCTTGCTTGGGGGGAGGGTGACGCTCCCCCCGATCTCAGCCGGGCGGTAGATAACCATAAGCTTTTCCTCCTACGATATCAGCTTGAGAAGCTCATTCCTCGTGACGGGGACTATCTCCGCCCTCCCGATCTCTCTTAACACTATCAGCCTGAGGGTATCTCCCGCGCTCTTCTTGTCAAGTGCTGTGGCGTCCACCAGCTCTTTGGCAGTAAATCTGGTCTCTGCGGGAAGGCCATATTTTATTAGGACCTCTTTGATTCTCTCCTCGGTACCCTCCGGCGTTATTCCCATTCTCTCCCCGGCTAGGCTAGCTATAAGCATTCCAATGCCAACTGCCTCCCCGTGGGAGATGCCGGAGAATCCGCTAAGTTTTTCAATCGCATGCCCGAAGGTGTGCCCGAAATTTAACGTCATTCTCTCCCCCTTGTCAAATGGGTCCTCCTCCACCCTCTTGCGTTTTACCTCTATGTTTTTGTAGAGCAGGCTCTCAAGATCGCAGAGCGCCTCACCCCTCTCCAATTCAGAGAAGAGTTCGGCATCCCCTATGCATCCGTGCTTGATTACCTCCCCCATGCCGTCGGTGAACTGCTTTTCCGGCAGGGTCTTAAGGGTTTCCGGGTCGATCAGCACTGCCATCGGCTGGTGAAAGGCCCCGACAAGGTTTTTTCCGAAAGGCAGGTCCACCGCAGTCTTTCCACCTACACTTGCATCCACCTGAGAGAGAAGAGTGGTCGGCACCTGCAAAAACGGGATACCCCTAAGGAAAGTTGCACTGGCAAAGCCGCCCATGTCTCCGGTGACTCCACCGCCTAAGGTCACGGCAAAATCCGTGCGGGTTATGCCAAAACATGCCATCGCATCGTAAATCTCCATGACGGTGGAGAGCTGCTTATTTTTTTCTCCCGCTGTAAATACAAAGGTCGAGACGGAAAATCCCGCACGCATGAGACTGCTTTTCGCACGTTCCCCGTATATGGGATAGACGTTAGAATCACTGATGAGCATTGCCTTGCAGCCGGCGGGCTTTAAGGCAAGTGCGACGCTGCCCAGCCTATCAAGGCAGCCGCTCTCTATACTGACATCGTACTCCGGTGGGGTGTGGACGCGAATCACCATGAGAATTCTCCCCTTTCAACCGATCTCTCTCTTTATCTTTCCCGCCTTTTCTAAAAGCGAACGCAGCCCCTCACTGTCTTCCCTCTCTATAGCGTCCTCTATGAGATTCAAATTAGCTTTAAGCTCTTCTATCTCCTCTAACAGCGGTTCCCTGTTTAGGAGGAAAAGTTTTGTCCAGAGTTCAGAATTTATGTCAGCCACCCTGGAGACGTCCCTGTAGCTCCCCGCTGAAAAGCCATCATGCGCGCTTGCCCTCGGGTTCATCACATATGCGCATGCGATCGCATGGGGAAGCTGACTGGTAAATGCTATCTCGCTGTCGTGCGTTTCTGGGTCCGTGTGGATCACCCTGCCAAACCCCAGTGACAGGATAAATTTTTCAGTCTTCTGCACGGTCTCACGCGGGGCATCCCCCTCAACCATCAGGAAAGATGCGCCGGAAAACAGACTTGCCTCGCTCATTCCAAAGCCCTTTTTCTCCTTCCCGGCCATGGGATGCCCGCCTATATAGGTATATATTCCTGTCCCCCTTAGGCTCTTCATCCCCGCGCAAACCTCCCGCTTAATTCCGCAGGTATCAAGCAGGACGCATCCCTCTTTTAGCAAGGGACCGTAATCTCTCGCAAATTCCAGGGTCTCTTTGGGGTAGAGGCAGATAATTACCCAGTCCGCCATGGAGAGCTCTTCTCTCCCCGCCTTGCCGTCTATCGCCCCGCAGGAGAGGGCATCAAGCAGAACGTCCTCTTCTATGTCCATGCCAAAGACCTTAAAGTCAGTGTTTTTCTTTATTGCCTTGGCCATGGACCCGCCTATCAGCCCCAGGCCAACCACCACCGCCGTCATAGGGAGTGTACCAGTCCGGTGATGGCGTTTACCTTTTTTGTAAGCGAATCAAACTGTTCCGGAGTGATGGACTGGGCACCGTCGCAAAGGGCATGGCTTGGGTCGTTGTGGACCTCTATTATCAGCCCGTCTGCGCTTACCGCCGCCGCAGCGAGCGCCAGCGGCTCTACAAGCCAGCTTAGTCCAGAGGCGTGACTTGGGTCCACAATAACGGGAAGATGTGTCAGGCGCTTAAGTACCGGTATCGCAGAGATATCCAGCGTATTTCTTGTGGCGGTCTCATATGTGCGTATTCCCCTCTCGCAGAGAATTATCCTGTCGTTTCCACCGGCCATTATATATTCCGCGCTCATCAAGAGCTCCTCTATGGTATTGGCAAGCCCCCTCTTTAAAAGTATAGGCTTGTCCACCTTCCCAAGTTCTTTGAGAAGCTCAAAGTTCTGCATATTCCTTGCGCCGACCTGTATGACGTCCACATCCTCATACAGCGGTAGATGGTCTATGCTCATGATCTCACTTACGACGGGCAGCCCCGTCTTTTGCTTCGCTTCGCTTAAGAGTCTCAGGCCCTCATCCTTCATGCCCTGGAAAGAATACGGGGAAGTTCTCGGTTTAAAGGCCCCGCCCCGCAGGAAGGTGGCCCCGCTCTCCTTGACCTTCTCCGCGATATAGCAAATCTGCTTCTCACTCTCCACGGAACAGGGCCCGGCAATAAAGGTCAGGTCTCCCCCGCCGATATGCTCCCCTCCGGGCAAGGTTATGACGGTATCCTCCGGGTGGAATTTGCGGTTTGCCTTTTTGTACGGCTCCTGAACCCTCTTGACGCTCTCTACAAAGTCCTGCGCCTCTATATATTCAGCATCGATTGAGGAAGTATCCCCAATTAGGCCCAGCACAGTGCTTTGGGTCCCCACCCATGTATTTACGCGAACGTCATAGCGCTCTGTGAGTTTTTCTATAAAACGGTTGACGACTTCCTGATCCTGATTCTGCTTAAGTACGATGATCATGGCCAAATTTCCTTTCTCAAAGCAAAATAGCGGAGTCCCGCACGGCTCCGCAAACGTTTTCCTTTCCCGGTGATGCCCGGGCACGCCACCAGCTTGAGGAGAGCCGTCCTATTTTTCCCTGCGAAAACAAGCCCATGCAAAATACACAGGCAGGCAGCCGCAGCTAAATCGAAATGACCATTTTAGGCTCATTGCTCTTTCCTCCGGAATCTGATAACAGCATCACTTTAACCCAATTTTTATCATTTGTCAAGATGAAATATTCAAAAATCAGCCGGTCTCAGTCAGGGCTTTGAGAAGTCTTTCCGCATTCTCCGCTTTCGGCAGATCCAGCACGGGGAAAATCAGGTCCGCTGCGCTGCGGTAGATAGGGTCCCTCTTTATATAGAGCTCCTCCATAAATTTCTCCCTGTCGTCCCTGTCCAAAAGAGGGCGGGTATTGTCGTCTTTGAGACGTTTTTTTAGGAGTGCAAGCGGTGCGTCTAAAAAAACAAGCGTTGCCCCGTTTTCCTTAAGAAGGCGCAGGTTTCGCCCAAACAGAACCGCCCCGCCTCCCAATGCCAGTACGGCGTCGTTCCTAGAGGAGAGCAGCTTTAGAGCCTCATGCTCCAGGTCCCTAAAGCCCTCCTCCCCGTAAAGCGAGAATATCTCTGAGACGGTATGCCCTTCCCTCTCCTCGATGAAAGAGTCCAGGTCGAAGAAAGTTTTCCCCAGACTCTCAGCAAGCAATTTTCCCAGTGTACTCTTCCCCGAACCCATAAATCCGCAAAGCGCAATCGCACCATTCATACTTCCAGCCCCTTCGAAAATATTTTCTCCATCTCCTCGGCTACATCCGCGCACAGCGCCGCAAGTTCACTCTCCGAGAAAGTTCCGCCGTACCAGAAGCGGTGGGATTCTGCCGCCTGGTATACCAGCATATCCACCCCGTAAGCGGTTTTTGCCCCGGATTTTTTCGCCTCGCCAATCAGCATGGTCTCTTTGGGGTTGAATACGGCATCAAACACCGCAGCGCATCTTTTAACAACTCTTTCAGAGACAGGGGTCTTGCCAACGTCCGGATACATCCCCACACTTGTGGCGTTTATAAGGAGGTCGTATCTTTCATTTTCCTCAGCTTCAAGCTCATCGTATCTCAAGAGTCTCAACTTTGTATCTCTCTTGTATGCGATCGCATTTTTCGCATCTCTCAGTAACTCCGAGGCCTTTGACAGAGAACTTTCCCTGCATACAAGGGTTATCTCATCCGCCTCTCCAACCGCCTCGAACAGGAGGGCCCGCGCGGCCCCGCCGTTTCCAAGCAGGAGGACCTTTCCGGAAAAATCCAAACCGGCCCTTTTTAACGCCGCCCTGCATCCCGCACCGTCGGTAGTGGTCCCATAGAAAAGCCCGTCCCTGACCGCAACTGTATTTACAGAGCCGCAGAGCCTCGCCTTCTCTTCCATATCCTGCAAAAACGGAATGATAGCCGTCTTGTGCGGGATCGTTACATTAAACCCATCCATCCCTTTAAGCTCAGGGACGGCGGAGGGGATGTCGGGGTAGTCCAGCAAGTGAAAATCCACGCTTATACCTTTTAGTGCGAAAAGTCTTTTTTGCAGATACGGGGACATGCTATGCCTTATGGGGTGCCCGATGACCGCGATATGCCTTATGTCCATCTTTATTCCTCCGGTTTTTGACGATTTTTACAGTTTTTTCTAAAAATCAGTTGACAAAGGCGGCGCTAGTAAATAGAATAAGATCTAACCTTTGCGAACACCGCTTTCGCTGGGCCGTTCTGGCTCAATCGCCGCTATTCTATTCTATCAGCTTTTTTGCGTTTTGTCCAGAACACATAGAAAACGAGTAGGAGGTTACTGAAATGGCGGTATTTGAAAAGCTCAGGGAGATTTTGAGCGATTCCCTTGATCTTGACCCCGAGCAGATTACTTTGGAGAGTTCCCTTACCGAGGATCTTGGCGCTGATTCCTTGGATGTAGTGGACTTGGTCATGTCAATTGAGGACGAGTTTGGGGTAGAATTTCCGGATGACGCGGTGGAGCAGGTAAAGACTGTGGGCGACGTCGTGGATTATATAGAGGCCCACGCGGATTCGGAGAACTAAATCAAAAAATTATACGCGCCCGGGAACGCCCGGGCTTTTTTGCGGGACCTCATTATTCAAGG
Organism: uncultured Acutalibacter sp.; assembly: GCA_964602365.1. Classification (GTDB taxonomy): domain Bacteria; phylum Bacillota; class Clostridia; order Oscillospirales; family Acutalibacteraceae; genus Acutalibacter. The sequence goes on from CAZRQD010000016.1 coordinate 22,163, forward strand.
GAGAATATTATGGCTGAGGATAAAAAACGGGTTCGGGACATCACCCCGATGGACGAGGATTTTACCCAGTGGTATACTGACATAGTAAAAAAAGCAGAGCTGATGGACTATTCCAGCGTGAAGGGATGCATGGTCATCGAACCCTACGGATATGCCATCTGGGAAAATATGCAAAAGGAGCTTGACGCGCGCTTCAAGGCTGTCGGCGTACAGAACGTCTATATGCCGATGTTCATCCCAGAGAGTCTGTTTCTCAAGGAAAAAGAGCATGTGGAGGGCTTCGCCCCCGAGGTGGCGTGGGTTACGCAGGGCGGTGATGAGAAACTGACAGACAGGCTTCTCGTCCGTCCCACCAGCGAAGTACTTTTCTGCGAGCACTACCAAAAGGTAATACATTCCTACAGGGACCTGCCCAAGCTCTACAATCAGTGGTGCTCTGTGGTGCGGTGGGAAAAGACCGTGCGTCCGTTTCTGCGCTCCACGGAATTTCTCTGGCAGGAGGGGCATACCATGCACGAGACGGCAGAGGAGGCTGAGGCATTCACCCTCAAGATGCTGAGGATCTATGAGGAGTTTTACCGGGATGTGCTGGCAATCCCCGCCGTTACCGGGAAGAAGACCGAAAAGGAAAAGTTTGCAGGCGCGGTTGCCACATATACGATAGAGCCGATGATGCATAACGGCGTCGCCCTACAGGGAGGGACCAGCCATTTCTTCGGCGACGGTTTCCCCACCGCCTTTGGTATAACCTATACCGGCCGGGACAATACCCTAAAGCATCCCTTCGAGACCTCATGGGGCGTCTCCACCAGGATGATCGGTGCCGTCATAATGGTCCACGGGGACGATAGCGGCCTAGCCCTGCCCCCGCGCGTCGCTCCGGTTCAGGTTGCGGTTGTCCCGATAGGCCAGCACAAACCCGGCGTGCTTGAAAAGGCGGGAGAAATTGCCTTGGAACTCTCCAAAAAATTCCGCGTCAAGTTAGACGACAGCGAGAACTCACCCGGCTGGAAATTCGCACAGTATGAGATGCAGGGCGTCCCTGTCAGGCTGGAACTGGGGCCAAGGGATATCGAAAACGGGCAGTGCGTTCTCGCAAGGAGAGATACCGGGGAAAAGGCCGCCGTCTCGCTATCGGCGGTTTCAGAGGAGGTTGAGAAACTTCTCTCAGACATTCACAATAACATGTATAATAAGGCGCTTGAAAACTTGAAGAGCAAGACCTATGAGGCCAGGACCTATGATGAATTTTTGCAGATAGCCAGAGAAAAGCCGGGATTTATCAAGTCCATGTGGTGCGGAGACCCCGCCTGCGAGGAGAAGATAAAGGAGGATACTGGCGGGGTAAAATCGAGATGTATTCCCTTTGAGGAGGAGCACCTCTCCGACGTCTGCCCCGTCTGCGGGAGACCGGCAAAGCATATGCTGTATTGGGGGAGGCAGTATTGAGATCTTCCTGATAAGATATTTCTTCTTTCTGCCATAACTCATAAAAAAATCTTTCTTTTTCCGGTTTTTTGTGGTATAATAGACTTGTGTGAGTACGATATCAACTTTGTATATGAGGAGAGATGAGCATGAAGCTTGTTCTGGCTATAGTCTCCAACGATGACAGCGGCGCTGTCTCCTCAGCGCTGACAAGGGAGGGTTTCTCTGTCACGAAGCTGGCTACCACCGGCGGCTTTCTCATGGCGGGGAACACCACATTCATCTGCGGTGTAGATGACAGTAAAGTTAGCGAGGTCATTTCGGTGATTTCCAAATATTCCTCCCGCCGTACACAGATAGTTCCAAGCAGTTCAACCGGCGCGGCGATGGATAATATGGGCATGTATTCCTCTTACCCGATAGAGGTGACTGTTGGGGGTTCCACTATTTTCGTTTTGAACGTCGATCGTTTTGAGAAGGTTTGATGAGATTCCCCGGTTTTTTAGGAAATGAGGAGGTAAAAAACGCCCTTTCCTCACTTTTTGAGGCGGGAAGGTTTCCCCACGCCATCCTCATTACCGGTGCGGAGGGTACCGGCAAGCTGCGCCTTGCGAAAACTCTTGCCAAAGCGCTTGTGTGCAGGGATAGAGAGCTTGCCCCCTGCGACAGTTGTCCCTCCTGCAGGAGGGTAGAAGCGGGCTCTCACCCGGATATCAGGATCTATTTTCCTGCCGGGGCGGGCAGGTCCCTGACGGTTGACAATATCCTCGACCTTTCCGAGGATTCCTCGAGGATGCCCGAGGAGGCAGAGGTCAGCGTCTACATACTCGTTCTCGGGACCAAACCCTCAGAGCCAATGCAGAACAAGCTCTTAAAGCTCATAGAGGAGCCTCCGGATTCTGCGTGTTTTCTGCTTATAGCAGAGAACCCGGAACTCCTTCTACCCACGGTGCGCTCCAGGGTGCAGAACTACACCCTCTCCCCTCCTGACGAGGAGAGCGCCGCAAGGGAGTTTTCCGCTAAGGCGGGGGTGCCGCTAAAAGATGCCGAGGAGCTTTCTAAACTCTTTGGCGGGAATTTGGGCAGGATGAAGACTGCAGGAAAGGGCGGGGATGCTCTTAAGACGGCGGTCGGAATTGCGGAGGGACTGCTCTCCCCAAGGGGAGAGGAAGTTCTCAGGAATACCGTTCCTCTTCTCAAGGACCGGGCCCTAGCGAGGGAGACCCTTCTAAGGCTGGAAATGATCTTTAGGGACGCCTGCATACTGCGGCTTGGGGGCGAGGCAGCACTTTCCGGTGCAGCGGAAACGGCAGAAAAGCTGGATAGGCTCCCCCTAAAAGGACTTTCAACCCTGCCGGAACTTATGCAGGATTTTATAAAAAAGCTTGACGGAAACGCGAACCTTCAGCTCCTGCTCACAGCGATGTGCGCAAAGCTGAGGGAGACTGTGCTTGAGACTTGATCTTGCGCTGACTTCAGCGCAGAAAGGAGAAAATACAGATGTCCGAGGTTGTCGGCATACGTCTGAGGGATAAGGGCAGGGCATATTATTTTGACCCATGCGGAGAATCCTTTAAAAGGGGCGACCATGCCGTGGTGGAGACAGTAAGAGGTATGGAGTGCGGTGAGGTCAATCTGGGGAACACCGTCGTTGACGACTCGAAAATTAAAGAACCTCTGCGCAAAATCATTCGCAAGGCGACGGAGGATGACCTCATGCGGGTAGAGGAAAATAAGAGGAGAGAGCAGGAAGCCTTCAAGGTCTGCGAGAGAAAGATCTCAGAGCACCGGCTTCCGATGAAGTTGATAGAAGTGGAATACGCCTTTGACGGTTCGAAAATACTCTTCTACTTCAGCTCTAATGGCAGGGTGGATTTCAGGAGCCTTGTAAAGGATTTGGCCGGCTATTTCCGCACAAGAATAGAACTTAGGCAGATAGGCGTGAGAGATGAGGCAAGGATGCTTGGAGGTCTTGGCATTTGCGGAAGACCGTTTTGCTGCCAGAGTTTCTTGGGCGGGTTCCAGCCCGTCTCCATAAAGATGGCTAAAGAGCAGGGGCTTTCTCTGAACCCCGTGAAGATCTCCGGCTCTTGCGGAAGGCTGATGTGCTGTTTGAAATACGAGCAGGAGGCATATCAAGAGCTGTTAAAGGATGCGCCAAGGGAGGGCTCTACCGTCATGACGGTTGACGGCAAGGGGATAGTTATAAACCTCAACCTAATAGCCAAGAGGGTGACTGTAGAACTCGATAAGGAACCCGAAGGCGCGCCTAAAACCTACAAGATGGAAGAGGTGAAAGTCCTGCGCAGCGCACCGGTTCAATACGACAGATACGAGAACTGGGAAGGCGACGATTTTGGGAATTTTGAGGACTAACCCCGCGATTTTTCTTGATTTTTTGAAAAAATGTGCTAAAATACCAGTACTACCCGATAGGAGGTGTGTTCCATGCCCTATGCCATCAAAAAGGACGAGTGCATAAGCTGCGGCGCTTGCGCGGCCGAGTGCCCCGTTGGCGCTATCTCTGAGGGCGACGGCGCCTATGAGATCGACCCTGATACCTGCATTTCCTGTGGATCTTGTGCTAGTGTCTGCCCGGTTGGCGCGCCTGAAGAAGCGTAAAAAAGTGGGCTCGGGGCTCCCCCGGGCCTGTTTTTTTGGGATATTTTTCTCAAAGGGGGTCTTTCCTTGTCTCAAAAAGATCAGACCTTTCCACGCCTTGAAGACTTAGGGGAAGGCTACTCCGTCTGGGTGACGAAAGACGCTATGGTGACGACGGATTCCCTCCTTCTCTCAGATTTCTGTCTTCCAAAAAATGTAGGAGAATTCGGCTTTAGAGAACATTGGGTGGATATAGGCAGCGGTACCGGGCTTTTGCCAATTCTCTTTAGGAAGGCCGGTTTCGCGGGAAAGCTCACCGCGGTGGAGGTAGATGAGGAACTGGCAGAGCTACTTGCGCTTTCATCCGAAGGCTTGCCTAGTGAACAAAAAATAGAAATTCTCCGCGAGGATGCAAACGATGCGATCGCATCAATCGCACCGCAGAGTGCTGACCTTCTCGTCTCAAATCCCCCTTACTTCAAAGATGGCAGCGGTGCGCCGGGGGAAAGCAGAAGAAACACCTCCCGGCACGAGGGAACTTTGACGCTTGAGAGCCTAGCCTCCTGCGCTAAGCGCGTCCTCAAAAATAAGGGGAGATTCTGTCTATGCCTCCCCGGGGCAAGACTTGCCGAGGGAATAGAGATATTTTCAGGGTACTCCCTCACACCGAAAAGGCTGAGGCTTGTAGAGTCCAGGCCGGACAAAGGCGCCTATCTGGCTCTGCTGGAGTGCAGGATGGGCGGAAGACCGGGACTTGAGATCGAACCGGTTTTAGTCTTAAACCCATAGAGGTGAAAAAATGGCGGGAAAATTATGGATTGTCGGCACACCTATAGGAAATCTTTCCGACCTCTCCCCTAGGGCGGCAGAGGTCTTGGGGGCCGTCGACTTCATTGCGGCGGAAGATACCAGGGTCACCTTAAAGCTTTTAAACCACCTTGGAATAAAAAAAACTATGATAAGCTATTTTGAGCATAACCGCGATCAGCACGGTGAGATTATCCTTGAAAGGATACGTTCAGGCGAAAACTGCGCACTGGTCTCTGATGCGGGCATGCCGGGCATCTCGGACCCCGGGGAAAGGCTTGCCGCCTTATGCGAGCGCGATGGAATAGAGGTCAGCGCTGTCCCCGGACCAACAGCCGCCGTAACTGCGCTGGTGCTTTCCGGTCTCCCTACAGGCAGGTTCACTTTTGAGGGATTTCTAAGCATGAACAAGCGAGAGAGGAGAGAACATCTCCTCTCTCTTATAAAGGAGAGCAGGACGATGATATTCTACGAAGCTCCCCACAAGCTGAGAAAGACTTTAGAGGATTTAAGGGATACGTTTGGTCCCGACCGCAAAATATCCATCTGCAGAGAGCTTACCAAGATCCATGAGGAGGTTTTGCGCACAACCCTTTCCGCCGCAGCGGAGAAGTACAGTACTGAAGAACCCAGAGGTGAGTTCGTCCTGGTAGTGGAGGGAATTAGAGAGAAAACTGAGGAAAAAAACGGGATGACCACCCAAGAGGCAGTCATCCTCGCAAGAAAACTGGTTGAAAGCGGGCTCTCCCCCGCAGATGCCGCTAAGGAGGCGGCGAAGCTATCCGGTGTCAAGAGGGGGGAAATCTATAAGGGTCTGATAGATTAGCTTTGGACTTTAATCAGAGAGAAGCCATCTTATCCCCGCAGCCACGCGCCTGTCCTCCTCTGTGAAATGGTTTCCGGGGTTTAGCTCGTATTTTGTTTTAATGCCCTTTTTCCTGTAGAACGCCGCAAGTTCCTCCGTGATCTCCCCAACCGGCCTCATCAGCCGGTTTCTGGTCCTGCTCTCCCTGTCGCCAAGGGAGAGATATATTTTTTCTGCCCTGGCCTTTGGTTCGCTGTTTTTCGCGAAGTCCGCAAATCCCGGGAACCATAGAGAGCCGGAGACACTTGCGAATCTTGAAAAATATTCCGTCTCGTACATGGAGTAGAGGGCGAAGAGCCCGGCTAGGGAGTACCCGGCAACGCCGCGCCACACAGGCGCGGACTGCATTTTCCCCTCGCAGAGGGGAACTATCTCCTCTACAAGCTGGGCCAGGAAATCTCCTGCCCCGCCGGAAAATGCCTCATCGCCTTTAAAGACCGCAGGTGCCTCCCATGGACTTAATTCTCTGTTCCAATCCATGCCGCTTACCGCCGCAAGGGAAAAGCAGTCTTCTTCTCCTAAGATTCTCATGATCTCTTCCCCGCCGTTGGTGGGGATATAGATGATAGGCTTCCCGGGGGTATCCGCCAAAAACAGCTCTACAGTTTTTTCCACCCGTCCTAAACTTAAATGCCATTGCATCAATTCAGTTCTTCCCCTAGCGCGCGTCTCACCATAAAACGAACATAGTCACTCTGCGGGACCGGCGCCATATGCGGGTTATAATCTATGTTCAGCGCCTCTGGATCATCTAAAGTATACGGTTTCCAAACGGGGTTCTCTCCGCCGTTCGGGTCTCCGCTCTTTATAAAGTTAGCCCAGTAATCCGCCAGCGTATTTGAGAGATCCCAGTCCCTGCCGGTATACGGGCGGTAACTCCTCACCATCGTCTGGAATACGTAGTGGTGCTCGGCGCTGTGGTGCGCGCGGTCCGCGCCGGGCGGCACCAGCGTAAAATAATACTGATAGCAAGGCGCTCTATTAAGCTTTGCCTCGTTTCGGGCCCAGGCGCAGGCGCCTGCCAGCATGCTCAGCCCGCCGCCGTAGCGGTATACGTCAAGGGCTTTCTCGGGGTCGTCGTCGATATGTATTGCCTTTAAGTATGCGTTCGCATCCTCTCCAAAGCGTTTTTCCGCAGATTTCACTATTTCCTCTCTCGGCGGTAGCTTCGCATTTTTGTTTACGAACTCCTCTGCTGTACAGCCGACCATCGTGGGCATGGCGGTATGTTTTCCCTCTCTGAAATACTCTCCGGGGTCTTCCGGCAGGAGATATCCATCCACCTTGGGTCCCATTGAGTCCATCATTCTGCCGCGGGTATATTCTCGAAGTCCGTTCAAAAGTCTCTCCGCGGGGCAGGCGCGGGCATCGCTTAAGGACTTAAATCCCATCATTTCAAAAAAGCCCTCGCCGAATCTCTCCCCGTCTTCAAGCGTTCCCGCGGACATAATATCCCCTTTAGATGTAAGCCCTCCGCCTGACTGCATTATCGCCCCCCTAAAAAGTCCCTTGGCAAGGGGAGACGCCAGGAGTGTCTGAACCTTTCCTCCCCCGCCGGACTGCCCAAAAATTGTCACCTTCTCTGGGTCTCCTCCGAAGGATGAGATATTCTCTTTTACCCAGTTTAGCGCAGAGATGAGATCAAGAATCCCGTAATTCCCAGAAGTCCCGTGCGGGTCCTCCGCACTTAGCCATGGATGCGAGAGAAATCCAAAGACGTTTAAGCGGTGGGTGACAGTCACGAATATCACCCCGCGCTTGCCAAAGCCCTCCCCGTCATAGGCGTTTAGGAATCCGTATCCCGTGGAATACCCGCCTCCGTGGAGATATACGCCAACGGGGAGTTTTTCGTCGTCCCTCTTAGCGGGGGTCCAGACGTTTAAAGTCAGGCAGTCCTCACTCATGGGGTGGTCCAGACAGTAGAACTCATTCCCGATAACGTCGTTTCCCCCCTCAGAGGCGACCCTCTCCTGCCAGCAGATATTCGTAAACTTATAGGCCTTTAAAACGCCGTCCCACGGTTTTACCGGGGCAGGCGCGCGCCACCGCAGATCGCCAACGGGCGGAGCAGCGTACGGAATTCCTCTAAACAGGCTTACGGCCTGGTTTCCCCCGGGGATGCCCTCTACCCAGCCGTCTTTTGTCTTAACCTTTAAAAGCGCCATCTCTCTTCCTCCCTAACAAAGCGGATTTCTCCGCCTCTTTTCTATGCGTTTATGATACCACACTGCAGGCAAAAGTCAACCATCTTAAAGGTTCGGTTCCTTTCTTTTTTCCGGTT
>CAZRQD010000017.1:0-13494 GCA_964602365.1 uncultured Acutalibacter sp.
CAATTCTAAAGCTTACCACCAACTTACCACCAATTCTATATAGATATGTAGATTTGAGTAGAGTTACGTGAAAGTAGTAGTTTCTGAAAAGCTAGTAAAATAGCGGATATGGAGAAATATGCAGACTTATGAAAAGGTCTCGCTCAATTTGTGGAAGCTTATGATAGATAAAAATATCAACAAGACGCAAATTACCCACTTGGCGGGGATAAGTACGAACGCGATGGCAAGGTTAGGCAGAAATGAGGACGTAAGGGTCAATGTACTGGAGAAACTCTGCACTACCCTTGACTGCAAACTGGACGATATTGTAGAATTTGTCGGCGAGGACGGCAAAAGCAAAAGAGGGTAGAGGAGGGGAAATCTCTTGCCGCATTTTATCGAGTTTAAGAACGTCTCTAAATACTATAACATGGGGGAGAACCGCATCGCCGCTGCAGATGGAATCTCCTTTTTCGTGAAAAAGGGAGAGTTTTGCGTGATAGCCGGGCCCTCGGGCGCGGGGAAGACCACCCTGCTCAATATGCTGGGGGGCATGGATACCTGCGACGGCGGAGAGATCTACTTGGACGGGAGCTTGATCAGCAGTTTATCGCAGAAGGAGCTGACCACCTACAGGCGTTTTGATGTGGGTTTTGTCTTTCAGTTCTATAATCTGGTACAAAACCTGACGGCCCTAGAGAATGTGGAACTGGCCAGCCAGATATGCAAAGATCCCTTACCTGCGGACGAGACCCTTAGAGGCGTAGGGCTGGGAGATAGACTTCAGAATTTCCCTGCCCAGCTCTCCGGCGGGGAACAGCAGAGAGTGGCGATTGCGAGGGCCCTAGCCAAGAATCCAAAGATTCTCCTCTGTGACGAGCCCACCGGCGCGCTTGACTATGTCACTGGGAAGCAGGTGCTTTCTCTCCTGCAAAATACATGTAAAAATACCGGAAAGACTGTTTTGGTAATCACACATAACAGCGCCCTTACCGCTATGGCGGACAGGGTGGTTCGCATAAACAGCGGAAAGGTAATCTCCAATGAGGAAAACTGCTCCCCGCTGCCTGTGGAGGAGATTGAATGGTAAAGCGCCCGGGAAATTCCTACGCGAAGAATATTTTCCGCACTATTAAGAACACCCTCTCGCGTTTTTTGGCTATATTCGCCATAGTCGGGCTGGGGGTGGGATTTCTCGCAGGGCTTTTGGCATCTCCTGACGATATGCGGGCCTCAGCCGACCTGTTTTGTGACAAGAACAATCTCTATGATTTAAAGGTAATCTCCACCCAAGGGCTTACAGACGACGACGTCTCAGAGCTTGAGAAGCTTCCCTGGGTGGAGCGCATCGCGCCGGCCTATGATACTGACCTTGTTTTGAGTACGAGTGAGGACGACTCTGTCACGGCGCGACTGCACAGCCTTCCAGGAGACTGGGAGGACGGGGAATATATTAACGAGCTGACCCTCCTCTCCGGACGTATGCCGGAGAATCCGGGAGAGGTTGTTGTTGCGGATACCCATAGTTTTTCTGACAATACAGACTGGCTTGGACAGGTGCTTACCCAGGAGCCGGACGAGGACGGAGAACTGCTCTCTGAAATCCCCGAGACCCTGACCGTGGTAGGTACTGTCCAGAGCCCCGCATATTTCTCTCTAGAAAGGGAATATACCGTAACGGGAAGCGGAAGTGTTGGGATTCTGCTCTATACCCTCTCAAGCACTTTTGACCAGGACTACTATACCGCAATATACCTCTCGGCTAAAAATCTGGAAGAGCTTAACTCTTTCTTTGACGAATACAGTGAAAATGTGAATTCCATTGCGGATTCTCTGGAACCCATAGGAGAGGAGCGCTCTAAGGTAAGGTTCGAGAGCATTCTCTCAGATGCCAGGGAGGAAGTGGACGACGCCAGGAGAGAATATGAGGATGAGAGGGATAAGGCTGAAAAAGAGCTTGATGACGCGTTAGAAGAGCTTGAGGACGGAGAGCGGGAAATCGCAGAGAATGAGGAGACGTTGAAAAAAGCGCAGCAGGATATCGAAGACGGGTGGGAGCAGTATTATTCTGGACAGCGGGAACTGGAAGACAGGATTAGCTCTTCCCAGGCACAGATAGACAACGGCATGGCCGAGCTCAACAGCTATCAAACACAACTGGACGACGGCTTTGCCCAGCTTGAAAGCGCACAAATGCAGCTTGACGCTGCAAGGGCAGAGCTAGAGGCCGGAGAGGCGCAGTTATCCGCAAGCGAGGAACAGCTAAACGAGACAAAGCTTCAGCTGGATAGGCTAACCGCATCCGGAGGGAATACCTCTGCCGCGCTTGCCCAGTGGCAGTCCGCTTATAACGAACTCAATGCCAGACGTGGTGAACTCACGGCAAGCAGGAATGAGTTGGAGCAAAACGAGGCGGAACTAAGCGCCCAGAGAGAGACCCTAAACGCTAGACAGCAGGAAATAGATAATCAGAGGGTCCAGTTAAATGCCTCCCAGCAAAGCCTGAACGCCGCAAAGAGTCAAGGAGAGGCTGAACTTCAGAATTCACTTGAAAGCCTAGAAGATGCCCAGGCGGAATACGACGACGGCATGGCGCAGCTTGAGGATGCCAAAAGGGAACTTGAAGAGGGCAGGAGGGATTATGAGGATGCGAAAAAGGAGGCAGACGAAAAGCTCTCTGACGCAGAGAAGGAGATAGATGACGCTGAGGAGGAGATCGACTCTCTTGAACAGGGGGAGTGGATTATCTCCACGAGGGAGGACAACGCCAGCTTCTCCAGCTACAAATCGAACGCCGACAAAATAGAGGCGATTGCCAGGGTATTCCCGGTATTTTTCTTCCTTGTGGCCGCACTGGTGGCGCTTACGACCATGACTAGAATGGTGGAGGAGGAGCGCTCTCAGATTGGCATAATGAAAGCCCTGGGGTATTCTCCTTTAAGGATAGCTGAAAAATATTTGCTCTACGCCCTATTGGCAGGAGTTTTGGGAAGCGTTGCCGGGCTTCTGGTCGGCATGCGGCTCTTCCCGTTTATAATAATAAACGCCTACAATATCATGTACAGCATTCCCGAGATAGTTACGCCGTTTAACGTACCGCTGGCGCTTATCTCTTCCGTGACGGCGGTGGCCTGTACGCTCTTAGCGACCCTCTCCGCCTGCTGGGCAGAGCTGAGAGAGGTTCCCGCGAGACTAATGCTGCCAAAGGCTCCGAAAGCCGGGAAGAGGATTTTACTGGAACACGTAACCCCAATCTGGAAGAGACTCAATTTCACGGGAAAGGTTACCGCAAGGAATCTTTTCCGCTACAAGAAAAGGTTTTTCATGACCATAATCGGGATAGCGGGCTGCACTGCGCTCCTGCTTACAGGGCTTGGAATTAGAGATTCCATATCGGATATAGTGGATCTGCAGTTCTCTGATCTAAACCGCTACCAGATGATAGTCGCACTTAAAGATGAGAAAGCTTTGGAGGACCGGGACCTGATGGATACCCTTGGGGAAAATATACCGTCCTATGCCGTCGTTGCGCAGGATAACGGCAAAGCCCAAATGCCGGATTCTCCAGAGGACGACGTGGTCATCCTTGCGCCAAGGGACCCGGAAAATTTCCACGAGTTTTTTGATTTCAGGCACAGGCTAAACGGCGACCCTGTCATTTTCGATGAGGATTCGGTGGTTATCACAGAGAAACTTGCCCAGCGTCAGCATGTCAAAGTCGGGGAAGTTTTCACGGTGAAAAATAACGACGGCGTAGCCGCAAACCTGAAAGTCACCGATATCTGCGAGAACTACGTCTATCATTACTGCTACATCTCGCCCAAGACCTATGAGGCCGCCTTTGGGAAGCCCGCTTCTCCCAACGCTCTGTTCTGCGTCGTGCCGGAAACTCTTAGCGATGAGGGAAAGGAGGAGCTCTCCACAGAACTTCTAAAATCCGAGGATGTCGCGGGAGTGCAGTTTACAGAGGATATTTCCGAGAGCTTTAAGCAGAGTATACAGAGTATTGATACCATAGTGATTGTCCTGATAGTATCTGCAGGCGCACTTGCCTTTGTGGTCCTCTATAACCTCACAAATATCAATATAAGCGAGAGGGAAAAAGAGCTTGCCACGATAAAAGTCCTGGGCTTCTATGACAATGAGGTCTCCGCATATATCTACCGGGAGACTACCGTGCTGACGATTATAGGAGATCTTTTAGGGCTTGTGCTAGGCGTTTTCCTCCACCAGTTCGTCATTCGCACAGCAGAGGTGGACATAGTCATGTTTGGCCGCTCCATCTATCCGATGAGCTTCGTCTGGGCGTTCCTGCTTACCATTGCATTTAGCATACTGGTAAATGTCGTCATGGCAAGAAATCTCAAAAAGATCAGTATGGTGGAGAGTTTAAAGGCGCCAGAGTAGGTTTTCTACAAACTCATACCGGTTTATGCGATTGCATTTATTCCCTACCTTGAAAAAATCATTTTAAAGATTTTCTCAGAAGCAGAAAAACACTTGAAAAAAACTTCTGCGTGGTATAAAATAAAAGTAGAGGAGTTATTTCCGTCAAGAGTATCAGACGGGAAAATATGAAAAGAGAAGGAGCTAATTTACATGAACTATCTCAACAAGAAAACAGTGGAAGATGTGGATGTGGCAGGAAAGCGCGTTCTTGTCCGCTGCGATTTTAACGTTCCCTTTGCCGAGGACGGCAGCATAGCCGATCCCAAGCGTATCGACGAGGCACTGAAAACCATCAGCTATTTGGTCTCTCACAATGCGAAGGTCATCCTCTGCTCTCACCTTGGCAGACCCAAGGGGGAGTTCAACCCCAAATATTCTCTTGCCCCCGTAGCGGAATACCTCAGCAAAGCCCTGGGCAAAGAGGTAAAGATGGCAAAGGATGTAATAGGCGAGAGCGCAAAGTCCATTGCGTCCTCTTTGGAAGATGGGGACGTGGAGCTGCTAGAGAATGTGCGTTTCCACAATGAGGAGACAAAGAATGATCCGGAGTTTGCCAAAGAGCTTGCCAGCATGGCAGAGATCTACGTAAACGACGCCTTTGGCACAGCCCATCGCGCGCACGCCTCCACGGAGGGCGTTTCCCATTATCTCCCCTCCGTTTGCGGATATCTCATCCAGAAAGAGATCTCTGTTATGGGCGGAGCCCTGACCGACCCCAAGCGCCCGTTTGTCGCTATCTTGGGCGGCGCGAAAGTTTCTGACAAGATAGGCGTCATCAACAATCTCATCACCAAGGTGGATACCCTGATAATCGGCGGAGGTATGGCATATACCTTCCTCAAGTCCATGGGTTATAATGTGGGAACCTCCATCTGCGAGGAGGACAAACTGGACCTTGCCAAGGAGACCATGGAAAATGCCAAGAAAAACGGTGTCAAGTTCCTCCTGCCTGTGGATAACAAGGTCGGCAAGGAGTACTCTCCCGATACCGAGAGTCAGGTCGTTCCCTCAGAGGGTATCCCGGACGGATGGATGGGTCTGGACATTGGGCCAAAGACCATCGAGATTTTCTCGGATGCGATTAAGGGAGCCGGTACTGTAGTTTGGAACGGCCCGATGGGCGTTTCAGAATGGGATAACTTCGCACAGGGTACGATAGGGGTGGCTAAGGCTGTCGCTGAGAGCGGGGCAATCTCCATTATTGGCGGCGGAGATTCTGCGGCTGCTGTTGAGAAATTGGGATTTGCCGATAAGATGACCCATATCTCCACGGGCGGCGGGGCTTCTCTGGAGTTCCTAGAGGGCCTGGAGCTTCCCGGCATTGCATGCCTCGACGAAAAAGAATAATGATAGAAGACGGGGGCGGGTTTTCCCGCCCTTTTATCTAGCGGGTCTTCACCCACGATTTTAGAAAGGACGTGTTTTATTTATGAACAAGGCAGTAAGAAAGGCGGTTATCGCCGGAAACTGGAAGATGAACAAGACCCCTGAGGAGGCAAAGGAACTGATAAACGCTATAGCTCCGCTGGTTAAAGATGCCTCTTGCGAAGTGGTAGCCTGCACCCCCTATGTCGATCTCTTCTCTGCTAAAGAGGCCGCTGAGGGGACAAACATTAAAATAGGCGCTGAAAACTGCCACTGGGCGAAGAGCGGGGCTTTTACGGGAGAGGTCTCAGCTGAGATGCTGAAGAGCGTCGGGGTGGACATTGTGATCATAGGCCACAGCGAGCGCAGGCAGTATTTCGGGGAGACGGACAAAACCGTCCATGACCGTGTGCGCGCGGCACTGGACGCAGGACTTACCGTCATACTCTGCGTTGGAGAAACTCTGGAGCAGCGCGAGCAGGGCATTACCGGAGAGCTGGTGGCGCTGCAGACCAAAATAGCCTTAGGAGGAGTTTCCGGAGAGGAATTGAAGCGGATAATCATAGCGTACGAGCCTGTCTGGGCGATTGGCACCGGGAGGACTGCAACTGCAGAGCAGGCAAACGAGGTATGCCATCTCATCCGCGGGGTGATAGCGGAATTGTACGGAGAGGACTGTGCCGAAGCGTTTACCATACAGTATGGGGGATCAATGAACGCCGCGAACGCAGCTGAACTTCTTGCCCAGCCGGACGTGGACGGAGGACTGATCGGCGGGGCCTCTCTGAAGCCCAACGACTTTGCCGCAATAGTAAAGGCCGCGACAGAGGGCTAAATGGATTTTATATCCGTTTTGAGATTTAGGCCGTATGTAAGTTTTCACGAAAGGAAATCAAAATGAAGAAACCTTTAGTTTTAATGATTCTCGATGGCTTTGGCATTGCACCGCCGGAGGGAAACGCCATAGTCGCGGCTAAAAAACCCAATTTGGACAGAATTCTTGCAGAGAACCCTGTGACCAAAATCGGCGCTTCAGGTATGGATGTCGGTCTTCCGGCGGGACAGATGGGAAACTCTGAGGTAGGTCACACGAATATCGGCGCGGGCAGGGTGGTATATCAGGAGCTGACGAGGATCACAAAATCCGCAGAGGACGGGGATATGGACAAAAACCCTGCGCTGCTTCACGCTATGCAAAGCGCAAAGGAGAGCGGAGGAGCACTGCATCTGATGGGACTTCTCTCTGACGGAGGAGTGCATAGCCACAATACTCATCTCTATGCACTTTTAGAGATGGCTAAGAGGCAGGGCCTCACAAAGATCTTTGTCCACTGTTTTTTAGACGGCAGAGATGTTCCGCCTACGAGCGGGAAGGGATATGTTGAGGAGTTAAAGGAAAAGCTGGAAGAACTTGGCGTGGGAAAGATTGCCACAGTCATGGGAAGATATTACGCCATGGACAGAGATAACCGCTGGGAGCGGGTTGAAAAGGCCTATGCCGCCATGGTTTACGGTGAAGGGGAACATGCCGGCTGTCCGGTATGCGCCGTGCAGGATTCCTATGATAACGGAGTTACCGACGAGTTTGTGGTACCAGTCGTCATTGACGGCGCTGAGCCGGTAAAATCAGGGGACTCCGTGATCTTCTATAACTTCAGGCCTGACAGGGCTAGGGAGATTACCCGCAGCTTGGTGGATGAGAATTTCACGGGGTTCGGGCGTCGAAACGGATTTTTCCCGTTAAATTACGTCTGCATGACCCAGTATGATGCCACCATGCCAAATGTGGATATTGCCTACAAGCCTGAAAGCCTTGAGAATACCTTTGGAGAGTATATTTCAAACCAAGGGCTTACCCAGCTGAGGATAGCGGAGACTGAGAAATATGCCCACGTCACATTCTTCTTTAACGGGGGTGTGGAGAAGCAGTATCCCCTTGAGGACCGCATTCTTGTGAAATCTCCAAGTGTCGCGACGTATGATTTGAAGCCCGAAATGAGCGCGTATGAGGTCACCGACAGGATGGTGGAGGCAGTTAAATCCGGCAAATATGACGCGCTTATATTAAATTACGCCAACTGCGATATGGTTGGGCATACAGGGGTATTTGAGGCCGCGGTGAAGGCCGTTGAGGCGGTTGATACCTGTGTCGGCAGGGTGGAACAGGCGGTAAAGGAGATGGGCGGCTGTATCCTTTTGACAGCCGACCACGGCAATGCCGACAAGATGGTGGACGAGGACGGCGAACCGTTTACTGCCCACACCACAAACCCGGTCCCGTTCTGTGTCATCAACTATCCCTGCAGTCTGCGCTCTGGCGGGAGGTTGGCGGATATAGCACCGACAATGCTGAAGATAATGGGGCTTCCCAAACCTCCGGAGATGACAGGAGAGAGTATTATTATTTAATCTGGCCGTTTCCGCAAAATACACCCCCGATTAATGCGGGGGTGTAAATTTTTGAAGTTTTTTCAGGCTTAACTCCAACCGGAAAAGACTAGGAATCATTCCGAGAGCTGTGAAGAAGCTCCCTTACAGCTTCTATATTTTTTCTTTCCAACTCTTTCAATTCCCTGGCCCTTGCAGAGATATTTCTTCGCATATTCGGGTTTTTTAATGCCGCATCGAGGGCAGAGCGAAGGTTGTCCTCAGTCGCGTCCCGAAGTTCAATACCGTCCCCCAGACCGAGGTAGCGCAGGAAAGATCCTATTTTAGGGTCGTAGGAAACACCTACCATCGGCGTACCGCTGAATGAGGAGAGAATCAACCCATGCAATCGCATGGAGACGACGGCATCCATGCGGGAGAGCAGTGATATCAAAAGCTCTGGCTCCACAAAGTCGTCTATGATTTTCCAAGGGCAGCTAAGATATGGCGTAACCTCCATGGCAGCCTTCGTATCATTTAGAATATTAAGGGAGATAAATACCGGGGTGAGCCCATAGCTAACGTAGGCATACTGCGCCAATTTTGCGAAGTCCTCTGCTCTGTCAGAAAAGCCGTACCACGTGCGAAGCATAAAACAGATATATCTGCCTGAAAGCTCATGGAGATTGAGGAAAGATTCAATATCATCATCACCCGCCATAGTAAGGGCAAAGGCGGGATCTGCGCTGAGCTCTATCTTTGGACGGGAAACGCCAAAGCCTTTTAGCTCCCTTACAGAGTCACCCTCCCTGAGGGTCACGGCGTCCACAGAATTCTCAAGGACGCGGGAAGCGAGGCGAATATTCAACTTTCCCTTTACCGGACCTATCCCGCAGCCGTACATATCAACCTTGCATCCAAGTTTTCTTGCCGCTTGAAGTGTGAAGAGATAATACCAGAGACTGCGGTGGCTTGTGGCGTTCTGTATGAGGGTTCCGCCGCCGTTTATATACAGAAGAGAACGCCTGAGAGTCTGGAGGACTTTTAAGATATTGAGAGTATATACGGAATTCACCCTAAAGCGCTTTTTAATGTCGAGAGTATTTTTTGCAAGAACAGTTATGGGAAGCAGGGGGTCCATCTCGCGTACTGACTGAATTATTGATTTCAAAATGGCCTCATCACCGGCGTTTCCGGCGCCATAGGCACCGCAGACAACCACGCCGTCACGGGGATTTTCCTTTGCCCTTGCCTCCCTTAAAATGATGTTTTCGTAGATCTTGAGTTGATCCTCCACCATTTTGTCGATGGAGAACCCGCTCTTTGCCTTTTCAAAAAGGCTATCCCCCATGCTTTTTCTCAGCTTCTCATCATTGGCGAGAGTCACCAGATGTTTGGCAAGTTCCCTCTCATCCCCCGGGGTGAAAATCAAACCGTTTTTCCCGCTGTCAATTAAGATTGGCACTCCGCCCACTCTTGAGGCGATGGTTGCCCGCCTCATTCTAGCTCCTTCCGTGAGGACGTAGGGAAAGGTCTCTGAGATAGAGGTGAGCAGGTTTATGTCTATAGACGCATAAAAGGAATTCATGTCCTCCACCCACCCGGCAAAGAAGACATTTTCCTCTATACCCAGTTCCTTTGTCAGGTTATGAAGCTTTACATTGTCCTCTCCATCACCCGCAATTAAGAGTTTAATTCTGGGGTTCTCCTCTAAGGCAAGTTTCATAGCCCTTATAAGCGTTGGGTGATCTTTTACGGGATTGAGCCTAGCGGCAATTCCTGCGACAATATCCCCAGGTTCATACGGAAATCCTATCTCTTTAAAGAATTCTTCGCGTGGTTTAAACGGAAGAGGAGAGTTAAAATCAATGCCGTTATACAGGGTATAGATTCTGTTGGCAGGGAATTTTCGTTCTATCAACAGTTCAGCCATGGGGTCGGAGACGCCTATATAATAATTAACCCTTCTTAGGGCCAGTATATTTGTAGTGCCATAGGAGAGCCTTGCCACGGGACGGCCGAGATAATCCAGGCGATAGTCGCTGTGGACCGTAGTCACGACGGGAACCCTCAGCCATTTTCTCAGCATATTGCCCATCAGGTTTCCGCGGGCTCCGTGGCAGTGGATAATATCTGCGGGAAAATCCCGCATTATTTTTTTCAGTTCCCTCAAACCAACCAGCGGGTTTCCGGATTCTATAACGGTTATAGGGACGCCCATCTTCTTTGCGTCGTCAGAGAATTCCCCTTTTCTAAAACAGACCAGTCTGGCCTCTATATGGCTGTTTAGACCCTTTAAGAGGTTGAGAACATGGGTTTTTGCTCCGCCTGTATCCCCGCCCCCGATAAGATGGATAACTTTCATATAACCTCCGCGTCCTTCGTTCTTCAAATAATCTAAGCCCTTTCAGACTTATGCTTTCAATTTTCCCTGTTTTCATGTGAGAGTAATACCGATCCCCTTGGTTTGTAATAGCGAATTATAGCAAACCGGTCCTTCATTGTAAATCCGGGGGAGGCAATCTTATCTGGACATTTTTTCAAACTCCTTGAGAAACCATACCTCTTTAACTGTAAATTCCTTCCCGTTTAGGTAATTCAGCAGACCGGCGTCAGTGGAAAAGACGAATTTGAGTTTGTAGGAATAGAGGGCCTGATACGGAAAATTCACCGCACGGTTTAGAGAATTATTTCCATATTTTCCGTCTCCCAAGAGAGGATGACCGATATGAGCAAAATGCGCCCTTATCTGGTGGGTCCTGCCTGTCAGCAGCTCGACCTCCAGCAGGGAACAATCCCGGCGCTCATCTAAAACCCTGTATTTTGTACGGACGGTCTTACCGCCAGGGACCGGCCTGTTTTTAATGTATACGCGGTTCTGCGCCTCGTTCTTTTCCAGATATCCGGTAAGCTCACCCACTTTTTTTGGCAGGTGGCCGGAAATTATACAGAGGTATTTCTTCTCTATCTCCCTCGTCCTCAATTTTAGATTCAATATTCTCAGCGCCTCGGCATTTTTTGCCGCAATTACTATTCCGCCGGTATTTCTGTCTATGCGGTTCACAAGCGCGGGAGCGAAAGAATTTTCCTCTTTGGGGTCAAACTCCCCCCTGTCATAGAGCAGATGCTGTATCCGAGCTATGAGGGAGTCAAAATGATAGTTCTCGTCCGGGTGGACAATGAGACCGGGTTTTTTATCCACAAGCAAGAGGTTTTCATCCTCGTAGACGATTTTTATATCCTTGGGCGCGTGAAGAAAATCATATTCCCCGGGATCTCTCTGGAAAAATTCCTCCTGCCAGTAAAGAGAGAGTTCGTCACCTTCCGCAAGGCGGGCTGAAGCCTCTGTGCGCTTACCGTTTAATTTTACGTCCTTTGTGCGGATGCATTTGTAGAGGACTGAGGGCGGCAGATTCGGAAATGCCTTTGTGAGGAACTTGTCAAGGCGCTGCCCGGCGTCATTCTTTTCTATTATAAGCTGCTTTTGCGGCATTTTTACGCTCCCTCTTTGGAATTTCCGTTTTTGGCCCTGTGCGGAGCAAAGAGCTGCCACGGCAAGGCGAAAACAATGCCTATACCAAGAGCTATGGCGATCGCAACCTTTATGCTTTCAAGTCCCATGGAGAGGGCTTTTGAATTATCCCCCATAAAAAAGTAGTAGCCGGTGTAATAGATGCGGGTGCCGGGCACGAGAGGGAAGATCCCGCAGATCAGATATACAGTTACGGGATTTTTACGGAGGATGGCAAAGAGTCTTGAGAGGAAAGTGAGGGCGAGAGTGGCTAGAAAACTGGAGGAGGCTATGCCAAGCCCAAAGTGAGTGCAGAGGATGTATGTAAGCCACCCCGCCGCGCCGGAAAATCCCGCCCAAATATATTCCCTTTTGGGGGAGTGGAAAATGATGGCGAAGGCTATCGTGGAGACGAATGCCACAAGCGTCTGGAAAAACCAGTTTAAGATAAGAGCCGGTGTGATCATAAAAGCGCACCTCCCGTGAGCAGCGACATTATTTTGAGGACCACTCCCACGCCGACAGCTATGCAGCCGCCAACAAGCAGGGCGTCTATCATGCGAATCGTACCGCTTAAATAGTCACGGTTGAAAAAGTCCCGTATAGATGTGGTGAGGGCGATCCCCGGGACAAGGCGGATTATAGAGCCGATCACTACCTTGTCAAGACTGCTGCCGATCCCAAACATTACGAATAGGGAGCCCAGAAGAGCCACGAAAGCGCTGCTTAGGAGATTCACGAGAAACCTGGATATCCCCCGCTTTTCAAGCAAATGCAGAAACGGCTCCAGCAGAAGCCCGCAGAAAAACGCCGCCAGGGCATCCCGGCCGTTGCCGCCGAAAAGATAGCTGTAAGCCGCGCTGCCCACCCCGCAGGCCAATGTTCTGAGAGGCAGGGAGCTGTACGGGATCGCCTCTATTTCCCCAAGCCTGGAAAAAGCCTCATCCACGCTGTATTTTCCCCGCGCGATCTCTCTTGAGAGCTGGTTTACCGCACAGATCCTTCCAAGGTGTATGCCGTTTTCAGAGAGCTGTTTTAAGGTGGTTTCACTCCTGCCATCGCTGCCGGTCGCATTTACAAAGATGGCGTTTGTCAAAACATAGGCGTTAAAATCTTCCAACTTATAAGCTCTCGCGACCCGTTCCATTGTCTCCTGCACCCTGGAGATCTCCGCGCCGTTCTTTAAAAGCATCTCTCCCATGGCGAAGGCAAGTTCTTGTACGCTGTGGGCAGCCTCCATCACACTCTCCTCCTCCGGATAATCTTGATACCTAAATACTAGACTAAGACGGGTATGATGTCAATAAATTTGATGCGCCATCACGGGAAAAATTTACAAAAAATTTTAAAACTCCCTCTTGACGCGGGGGGGGGTGAGAGTATAATAGCAGACAGTGGAAATGTATCCTGTTCCGCTCAAATATAAAGGAGAGTACAGGTATGAAAAATTTGATATACAGGCTTGGGGCCGTACTTCTTGCGGCGGCGCTGATATTCTGTTCTCTTGGCGCGGTTGCGCCAGCCGAGACGGCGGGGCCGTCTGAATCTCAGGAAGGGATAAGCGTTGGGGAACCCTCTGAGGTCCCAGAGGAACAGTCCGCAGAGGACCCGCAGGAGGTTCAGGACAGCGAAACCCCGGAGGATGCGGAGCCGTCCCCTGAGGCACCGGCCCCCGAAGGGTCGTCGCCCGAGGAGCCGTCGCCCGAAGAGCCGGCCGCGGAGGAAACCGCTCAGCCTGAAGAGACCCCCCAACCAGAAGAGACAATACAGCCGGAGGAGACTTCTCAGCCGGAGGAAACACCCCAGCCGGAACCGACACC
>CAZRQD010000017.1:13594-29974 GCA_964602365.1 uncultured Acutalibacter sp.
CTCTTCAGAGCCTGCACCGGAGGACGACCCCGTCCCGCAGGAGGAAGAACCCTCCACCGATTCCCCGATGACAATAGCTACTGCCGATAGTATTGACGACATCTCTGACTGGACGGGGAAATTGGAATATTATGAGAGCAGTGTTCCTTTTGTTCCGGCAGGCAAGACCAACGTTTTGATGCTCACTATTAATAGTTTTGGCAACGATACTGGCACTGTTGATAAGTCGTCTTTCAAAACGTTCTTTGGGGATGCGAACAATGCAAACGCATTTAGTTTTGAGTTAAATGATGGCGCTTCCAAAGTTGAAAATTTTCCAACTTCTTATAGTGTAGCTCCTACTGGGACAAAACTCTACTGGGAGCTGGGAGAAAGTAAGATTAGTAAATCCGGTACCTATACCCTGACAATGACAAATACCTCTGGTGGTACTTTATCAGTTAACTGCGAGATTATAGAAGTGACTTTCAACGCCGGAGATGGTACTTTCGCCGGCGACAGTGGGAAGACTTATGTCGGCTACGGTATGAAGAATACCGGTCTCCATTACTTTAATGTTCCGGGGGTAGAGACAACACCTGAAGGCAAGAGCTTTTTAGGTTGGTCAACTGAGCCTAGTCAGACAGGATATGAAGCCCTGGCCAAAGATGTTGGTGAAGGGGGAGAACTCCATGCTGTTTATGGTGTTGCAAAGACCTATGGGATTGAACTTCAACAGGGTGATGCCAAAGTTGAAAACTTGGACTTTGGAAGTAAAAACTATACTTCCGGAGACTATGGCGTAGAAAAAACCGTAAATCTCAAAAATACCGGCAATACAAAACTGGAAGGACTTAGACTGACAAAGACGCCCCAATACTTTACTGTTTCACCTGCTTCTTTTGAATCATTAGACGGCGGCGACACCAAGACAATCTCGATAAAGCCCAAGGCGGGGCTTGCTGTGGGAAAGTACAATGAGACCATAGCTTTCCTAGCCAGCGGTTATACCGCCTCTCTTACCGCAACTTTTGAGGTCACCAAACCAACAGTGACGGTAAATATCACCGGAGATTTGACTAAAACTTACGGGGAGACCAAAACTTCCGATGACGTAGACTATACCACATCCGTTGACAAGGCAATGCTTGGCGGCTGGAAGCCGACGTTCAACAGTGAGGGCTTTGCCTCCGGTGCGGCAGTGGGCGATTATACAATAACCCTCGACACCAGTTATAAGCCCGCAAACTATGATGTAGTGCTTGGCACAACACATCAGGTAATAGTTAATAAGGCGGAACCGAAACCCGTTAACGTGACCGCTACTGGCGTACTTGAGGGGAAGGACTTGAGCGATTCCAAACTCTCCGGAACTTTCGAGAACCCGCATGATAGCTCTATGAAGGTAAAAGGTACTCTGGCCTGGGAAGGCGGTCAGGCAGATTCAACAGATTTGAAGGCAGGTTCTCACTCGTTTAAGTGGAAGTTTACCCCAAGCGGGGAGGACAGCAAGAACTATGAAGACGCTTCCGGCAGTGTGAATGTAAATGTCACCGAAAAAACACCTACTGAGATTAATCTGACTTCCGGCAAAACTTTCACCTACAATGGCCAGCAGCACGGTCTTACCTTCACCACGAACCGCCCGGCAAGCGAGCGCGGTGATATTGTAGTGGAGTATAAACCTCAGGGCAGCGGCAGCTACAGTAACGAAAAGCCCAAGGATGCTGGAAAGTATGATGTTAAGGCCTCTATCGCCGCGAGCGACACCTATGCCGAAAAAGAAGAGATTTTTGAGATGACGATAGAGCAACGCCAGCTGACCATCGCTGTCACCGGCGGGGACAAGGTCTATGACGGCACTACCGATGTCACTGGTGAACTGAGTTTCTCCTACCATAACCTTGTAGGTTCGGATTCGGTTGAGGTGAAAGGATACGAAGCTAAATTCAACGATTCAAAAGTTGGCAGTCATACACTGTTTGTGACGGGCATTACTCTCTCCGGCGCTTCAGCGAAAAACTATAAAGTAGAAGAAACGGTCCATGCCGTGGCTAACATCACTCCGGCGACGATTACAAGCGTGGTGCCAAAGGAGAATATTACCAAGGAGTATGGCGAATCCCGCATTCTCGGTGTTAATGACTTTAATTTTACCGGGCTTGTAAACGATGAGCAGCCTTCGGTATTGAGTGCAGACTTTATCTGCCAAGGACAGGACCGCTGGGCGAATGCCGGGGATTACGACATCACCGTAAGCCTGCACGGCGGGAACTATGTCCTGGAAAATACCAACGCCGGAAAGATGACTGTCACGAAGGCCACGCCAAGGCTTCTTACAGATACCTTGTACGTGGGCAAGGGAGTCAAAGATAAACCTCTCAGGATAGTTTCAATCAGCGCCAGCTTTGTGAACCCCAACGACAGCTCGATGAGTGTCGCCGGCAAGGTGGCGTGGAAAGAGCCAGGAAAAATTGTAGAAGGTGATGTCGAAGGAACTTTTGAAGCAGATTGGACCTTTACCCCATATGATACCAAAAACTACAAAGAGCCCACGAACCTTGAGAAGGCTAAAATAACGATTGTAGATGCGATACCGGTGCCGTTTACCGTAGCGGAGAAGGAGTATATCTATAACGGTAAACAGCAGGGACCGACGGATGCTGACATCAGTATTGATAAGGTAGACGACGAGACTTCGCAACTTCAGAAAGATGAAGTGAATATTAGGATAGAATACCGCAAGTATGTGGAGCTTGCTAAAGTTGCTGCCGTTTCCGAGCCCGGCACAGACTGGTCAGAGAACATGCCCACGAACGCCGGAAAATATCAGGCGAAGATCACCGTCGCCCCCGCGAACGAGGGCCTTTACATGGAGAATGAAAACACCATCTCCTTCTCAATCGAGAAAGCCACGCCGGACGTAAGTGGTGTGCAGAAGGAACTGAAGGTAAAAGAGGGTCAGACCCTGCACGACGCCAATGTGAAGCTGAACCAGCCCAAAGGCGTCGAGGGAAAAGAGCTTCCCGGCAGTTTCGCCTGGCAGAACGGCGACACACCCGTTTCCGATGACGGGGAGGTTTACCAGTGGCAGTTTACGCCGGAAGATACCGAAAACTACAATTCCGTCTCGGGTACTGTCACCGTAAGCCTGGCTGCGGACGAGCGCAAAATATCCGCAAAAGTGTATAACCTCCCAAGCGCCCACGGCTATACCGACTATGCGGTAGTAGATGTAAAGGGCAGCGGGCTACTCCCCGGTGATACGGTTGCGTTCTTTAAGGACGCCGCCTGTACCGAGGCCATAGCAGAGCCGGCGGTTGTCTCTGAGGGAGATACCGAAATTGTGGTGGAGTTTAGCGCCGGCGCACTTGAGATTACCAAGGGCAGCGTCTACGCCTTGATAACCTCCAGCAAAAAGCATACCGCCACGGCGATTAGTTATCTCAACGAGATAGACCTGGAACTTCCGGAAACACTGACAGTCTATACGGGAGGAACGAAACAGTTTGAAGCAAAAGCAATCGGAGAGGATTTCTCGGACGCAGGATTTGAGATTGAGGGGGACCAAAGCGGTGACCTCATAGGTGTGAAAGAGGCTAGTAGAACAGCTGATATTCTCAAAGTTAATGTTACTGGCAAGCAGATCGGCGCAGCCAGCGTGATAGTGGAGATGACCTTCCCGCACCCCGATGAAACTCGCCACGCTGATGAGACCATTGTCCTGCGCAAGACTATAGTGATAACAGTGCTTGAGGGCTGCGACCTCACCATAAAAGGAAAAGTGGACAGTACTGTTTCAGACCCCGCAGCGCACGAGATTCAGTATACCCTCACGCTCTTTGAGGGCGGGACTTCCATTCCCGCAAAAATAGACGGGACGTTCACCGCGACTAAGACTATCCCAAGGACAAATGAGATAAGCGGAGGGATAATGCCAATCGCGCAGGAGCCATCCGAGGATATTACGGAAGAGATTATCCTGACCTTTACAAACGGCGTCACGACCTTTACTTGCAAGGCGAACGAGAGCATAACTATTCATGGGTTACCAACCGGGAACAGGTTCCAGGTAAGGGTAAAACCGTTAGATGATGAAGTCGTTTCCACTGATTCTGACAGCGTCCTGGAAGGAAACCTCACAACCGAAGGCGGCGAGGTAACCAGCACCATAAAGGAAAAACTGGTGGAGAGCATCACTCTCAACCCCGAAAAGGTAGAACTCAATGTCGGAGATTTTTATACACTTGAGGCAAAGATCACTCCCGAAGATGTGTCTGAAGAGAACAGGGCCCTTACATGGACCTCCTCAGATCTATCTGTTGTGACGGTTTCTGATGAAAACGGACTTACAAACCGGATAACCGGGGTAAGCGAGGGAACCGCTACCGTGACGGCGACAACTAAAAACGGTCTGAGCGCTTCCTGCGTTGTGACAGTGAAAGGGAACAGCCACCCGCAGATAGAAAGTTTCACGGTCTTACCTTCAGAGATTACACTGAGAGTTGGAGGCAGATACAAGCTATCGGCAGAGATTCGGCCCGCGGCGGATGTAACTGTTTCCTGGGAGAGCGATAATCACGAGGTCGCTACAGTCGATGCTGACGGAAACGTCACAGCTATAGGAGTTGGGAAGGCCACCGTCACCGCGTGGACTGTGAACAACCTCAGCGGAACGTGTAAGGTTACTGTTATATCTTCAGGTCCTTCTATATCCGAGTGGTGGAAACCCGGCACGACCTTTGTACCGCCGCCCACGTATGGCCCTGCAAGCGTGACATCTCCCACCCCAGCTCCAACTTTGCCACCAGAGGGAGGCGGAGAGTCACTGCCCTCATCTACACCAGCTACAGGCGGCGGGGTAGCTAACCCCTCAGGCGGGGGAGCAGCTAAGCCGGAATCCCCACAAACGGGCGATGAAAGGAACATATTTGGGCTGGCACTAGCCTCCGGGATATCCCTTGCACTGGCAGCGGCATGCGGCATCGAACTTAGAAAGGGCAGGAGGAAAAGGTCCTGACCTGCGAATAGAAACTTGAGGGGGCCGGGCTTTTGCTCCGGCCTCCCTTTAATGGAGCCGTTAAAACTAAAAATTTTCCGGAAAGCTGGAGAAAGTTTTTTCAAATAAAGTTGCGAAAATTAGAATTAGGCTGTATAATCATCTTAGATTTTGGAAAAAGGAGTTTTGCCCATGATACCAAGAGATGTTTGCGAACGGGTTCTCCGAGCGGCGGTCTCTACAGGCGCCGACTACGCCGAGATATTCGCCGAGAATTCTCTGAACCACTCCATCGAGATGACTGGTAAGAAAGTCGACGCAATCAATGACGAGGTGATAGCCGGTGCTGCGGTGAGGGTCTATAGTGGCCTGAAGAGCGCCATGTCCACGACGGTTGATACAAGCGAGGCGGGCCTAACCCGCTGCGCCGAGAGGGCTGCGTCAGCGCTGGGAACGGGGAGCGGAAATCTCGATTTTACGCTGATAGAGCGGCTCTTCGGGGATATTCACCCTGTAAAGCTAGTACCATCTACTGTTTCTACATCCAGTAAGGTCAGTATTCTGAGAGAGGCCTGCGCAGCGTCCCTTGCGTATAATGAGGCCATAAGACAGGTGACAGGAACCTTCCTTGATGTGGACCACAATATCCTGATAGCGAATACGGAAGGGGTCTATGCCAATGATCGTCAGATAAGAACCCGCCTCTCTGTAAGCGCGGTAGCCGAGGTAAACGGCGAGACGCAGACCGGTTCCTGTTCTCCGGGGCGGAGAATGGGCCTTGAGATGTTTGATTTTATCGACCCGGCAAAGGTGGGAGAGGAGGCTGCGCGCCAGGCTGTAGTGATGGCAAAGGCCGGATACTGTCCTGCGGGCGTAATGCCTGTGGCAATCGAAAACGGCTTTGGCGGGGTGATCTTCCACGAGGCGTGCGGCCATTCTCTGGAGGCAACCTCCGTCGCAATAGGGGCTAGCCAGTTCTCCGGGAAACTTGGCGAAAAGATAGCCAATGAGAAGGTCACGGCCATTGATGACGGAACTATTCCCGGCGCGTGGGGCTCCATCAATTTCGATGATGAGGGGACCCCTTCCCGCAAGCGCATTCTCATAGAAAATGGTGTTCTCAAAAGTTATATGATAGACAAGTTCAACAGCAGGCGTATGGGGATGGCCCCCACGGGCAGCGCCCGACGTCAGAGCTACTCCTTCACGCCGACCTCTCGTATGACCAACACCTATATCGCCGCGGGGAATGACAGAAATGAGGATATCATCTCCTCCATAAAATACGGACTCTACGCCCGGTATATGGGCGGCGGGTCCGTGAACCCCGTGACGGGAGAGTTCAATTTCGCTGTGAGAGAGGGATATATCATCAGGGACGGAGAAATTTGCGAGCCGGTGCGAGGTGCGAGTTTAGTTGGCAAGGGCTCTGACATAATCCAGAAGATAGACATGGTGGGAACAGACCTTGATATGGCACAGGGGATGTGCGGTTCCTCCAGCGGTTCCATCCCGACAAACGTGGGTCAGCCGCTTATCCGCGTTTCATCCATCACTGTGGGCGGAAGATAAGGAGAGTTTGAAATGACATTTGAAGAATTCAAAAAAGCTGTGATAAAGGCCGCTGAGAAACTCGGCATCGCAGATTATGAACTGTACTATACCGGCGAGGACAGCATAGAAATAGAGGCTTTCGGGTCTGAAATCAGCGACTTCACCTCGTCCGTTGACGGTGGAATATCTGTTCGCTGCGCTTTGGGCGGGCATATGGGATATGCATCCACTCAAAGTTTAAGCGATGAGGGGGCTGAGACGCTTCTTCGGCGCGCTGCGGAGAACGCTTCCCAACTTGAGACGGAGGAGCCGCCGCTCTTTGTTTCGGGCGGAATGGCATACGAAAATAATCCTGCTCCCACCTACCCGCTTCCCGATGCACAGGAACTGAGAGGAACGGTTCTGGATTTTCAGGAAAGGCTTCTTTCATCAGACCCCTTGGTTCTGAACAATTCCCAGAGTTATGCCTCGCTTAGAAGATCCTCCCTGGCGATATACAACTCTCATGGGCTTGACGTAGAAACCTCCTCGGAAGTGACGAGCATTGCCGTCTCTGCGATAGTCGGAGACGGCGGAGAGATGAGCAACAGCACAGAGATAAGAACGGGAAATCTTAAAGAGATTGACCGCGATGAGGTGGTGGCGAAAACCGTCCGGGACGCTAAGGACAAACTTGGCGGCACCGTTCCATCCACGGGAGTAATGCCTGTGGTATTTTCTCCCGAGGCTGTGGCGACTCTGCTCTCGACATTTGCCACGGACTTCTCATCGGAGAGCGTTCAGGACGGGCTCTCCCCTCTAAAGGACAAGGAGGGTGAGAGGATAGCCGCAGAGACGGTGACCATTGTGGACGACCCGTTCTTTGAAGGCGCGCCTATTCATATGCCGTTTGACGCGGAGGGTTCGCCCACGCACAGAAAAAATATTATAGAGAACGGCATACTCAAGACCCTGCTCTACAATCTTCAGACAGCAGCAAAGGCCGGCAAGAGCACCACCGGGAATGCCTCTAAGGCCGGATATGCAGCAAAGGTGCGGGTTCGCCCCTTCGTTATGTATATTGCACCGGGGAAGATCAGCGAGGAAGAACTTATTAAAGAAGCGGGAAACGGGGTCTATATCAATATGCTGGGCGGAGCCCACGCCGGGGCAAATGCCGTCTCTGGCGACTTCTCTCTGCAGAGCGCGGGTTTTCTCATCGAGAACGGGGTCAAGACCTCGCCGGTAAAATCCTTTACCGTTTCCGGAAATTTCTTTACCGTCCTCAACAATATCACGGGTATAGCGAATAATCTCAATCCCCCAAAAAGGAGCGGGGTAACTTCCTTTACGTCCCCATCCATCCTTGTGGATGGACTTACGGTAGCGGGAAAATAGGGAAGACTGTGTTAGGATTCACAGAAGGTCGCCAGAGATGGCGATCTTTTTATGGCATATTCCAAACTTCGGTTTGCCTTTATGCCGCGGCCATGATAAAATATAGGAGAAGAAGAGGGGGGAAGAGATAAAATGACTTTGCAGACGCTAAGAGAGGAATGCTTAAACTGCGAAAGATGCAGGCTTTGCGAGGGCAGGAAAAATGTGGTTTTCGGCGTGGGGGTTGAGGACGCCAAGATCATGTTTGTGGGCGAAGGTCCTGGGGAAAACGAGGATCTCACAGGCGAGCCCTTTGTGGGGAGGGCAGGACAGCTACTAGACAAATATCTTGCCGCAATAGACCTTGACAGGGGGAAAAACATATATATAGCTAATATCGTGAAATGCCGCCCGCCCAAGAATCGTGACCCGCTGCCCGAGGAGCAGGACGCCTGCATAGGCTGGCTGAGACAGCAGTTTTCGATAATCAGGCCGACAATCCTGGTCTGTCTTGGGAGAATCGCCGCGATGAAGCTGATAAAGCCGGATTTTAAAATCACGAAGGAGCATGGGATATTTTATGAGAAGGGGGACCTGCTGATGACCGCGACCCTGCATCCAGCGGCACTCCTGAGAAATCCCGCACAGAAGGCCGACACGCTGGAGGATTTCCTGAAGATAAGGGAGAAGATAGACGAGCTGGGGATCTCAGACGGATAGAGAAATTTTTGGACTATTTGCGGCCCTGTGCAAACTCTCTTTCTGCTTGGGCGGCCTGCTCTCCGGTGAGATTGTATTTCAGTATGGAGATTTTTTCACCGGAACCATCTAAAATTGATACGCTAGCGTTTTTAAGCAGGGTTTTCCCGCTGCCGATTTTCCCGCCGGAGAGTTCTGCTAGGAGGGCGTTTATCCAGGCGCCGTGGGTGACAACCCCAACAAGTTCCTCTCCCCTGTATTTAAGCGAGATGGATTTCAGTGTATCTAACGCACGCCTTGTGAGAACGTCCTTGGGTTCGATGCCGCCGGTATCTCCCAATTTCTGTAGCTCCTCCCTCTCTTTGGGGAGCAGACCCGAGAGCTTGCCGAAGTCGCGCTCTATGAGACCTTCCATAGGAATGACTGGGCAGGAATGAAAGCGTCCCACTGTCTCGGCTGTCTCTCTCGCCCTCATGAGAGGGCTTGTGTAGATGGCCGTGAGATCCAAATCCTTAAGACTATAAGCCAGAATCTCAGCCTGGCGTTTTCCTTCAGCGTTTAGGGGTATGTCCTCCCTGCCCTGCCAGCGGCCCTCCCTGTTCCAGTCTGTCTCGCCGTGGCGTATGAGAATGATCCGCAAACAAACCACCCGTTCCTTTTTGGAAGATTTTAGCAGAAGGAATATACTAACTAAAAGAAAAATTTAGACCGGTTAAAACTAAAAAACTTGACATCCGTGCCAAAAGAGTTTATCGTTTAGGAGGAAACTCACGAGAAAGAGAGGAGAATCAGAATGCTTTTCGGAGAAAAAATACTGGATTACTGGGACGATATCATTGCCGACCTTGAGAGACTTGTGGCCATTCCGTCTGTGGCCAAACCGACAGAGGGAATTCACCCCTACGGGGAGGAGTGCGCCAGGGCTCTTGATACCGCGCTGTCGCTTGCCGAGGGCTACGGACTAAAAACGAAAAATGTGGGCTACTATGCCGGCCACGCCGAATACGGCGAGGGAGAGGGGAACGCAGTGGTCATGGCCCATCTGGATGTGGTTCCCGCAGGAGAGGGCTGGGACACAGACCCGTTCAAGATGGTAATTAAGGACGGCAAGGCATACGGCAGGGGAGTGGACGACGATAAGGGCGCCGCGGTTGTCGCCCTGCACTGTCTAAGGGCCATCAAGGATGCGGGAATCGAGGGAAAGAGAAAGCTTCGCGTGGTTTTTGGCTGCGGGGAAGAGATCGGCATGCAGGACATTCCCCACTATTTTGAGGAGGAACAGCTGCCCGACATGGGCTTTACTCCCGACTCCGGGTACGGGATCTGCCACTGTGAAAAGGGAGTGATCAACTTCACTGTTAGCGGCAAAAACGACTCTGAGGTCATCCGGGGTTTTTCTGCCGGGACGGTCTCCAATGCCGTACCGGCCAAGGCAAGCTGCGAGATAGTGTGCAAACCTGAAGAGCTGGAAAATCTGAGGGAAGAGGCGGAGAAGCGGTCCCTTACTTTACAAATAGAGAGAACGGAAAGCGGCGCCAGGCTCACCGCAGAGGGCAAGGCCGGGCACGCGGCGTTCCCGCAGGGCGGGAAAAATGCCATCTCTCACCTTGTAAAACTACTATATGATGTGTTTGGCGCAGAGCGTCTGGGGAAATTTTTCTCTTTCACGGCAGAGAAGATAGGGCTTTCAACAGACGGCTCTGGCCTAGGGATAGACTGCGAGGACGAGGAGAGCGGCGCCCTCACCTTTAATCTTGGTCTAATGTCCGCAGACAGCGAAAGCTGTCAACTCACTGTGGATATTCGCTACCCCGCGACGCTTAGCGGAGGGCCCATAAGCGGGAAGATCCGAAGTGAGGCAGAGAGCCGTGGGCTTGAATATACCCTTCTCTCGGACCTTGTTCCGCTGTACCTGCCGAAAGAGAGCAAGCTCATCACCATACTCTCTGGCGCGTACAGGGATGTGATGGGGGAGGACTGCAATATCTTCTCCATGGGCGGGGGAACCTACGCCAGGCAGATGCACGGCAGAGGGGTCGCATTTGGACCGGGTTTCGGCGAGCCCACCCATGCCCACGACAAAAACGAGGTCTTGAATCTTGAGAGTCTAAAGCTCCATGCCAAGATCTGCCTAGAGGCGATGTACAGGATGTTTACCTCCGACTGATCGGCGGTTGCGAATCCGTCATATTAATAAAATATATAAAAGAATTCATCAAAATAATATCTGCTGCTCTTGACGCGGGCGAAAAACTTTAGTATAATGACGCCAAAGGTGCTGGTGTGGCTCAGTCGGTAGAGCAGCTGATTCGTAATCAGCAGGTCAGCGGTTCAAGTCCGCTCACCAGCTCCATTTACCCCGGAGGTCTTTGGCTTTCGGGGTTTGCCGTTTTAAAATAGAAAATTTTAATTTTTTCCTTGACAAACGCCTTATCCTCTATTATAATAGCCTTGTCGGCGGAGGGGAGCCTAGGGTACCCGTCGGTTATCAGGTTGGGATAGGGGACGAGGTTTCAGCTTTTGGCTTCTTTCGTTGAGATTATGCGGGCGTAGCTCATTTGGTAGAGCGCCACCTTGCCAAGGTGGAGGTAGCGAGTTCGAGACTCGTCGTCCGCTCCAATTTATGGGGATGTTTTTCCGCTCTTGCGAGGCCTATGCGACACTGGTTTTATCATTCTGGTTTTGCAGAGCTTCCGTTTGGTGTCCGGTGACATAGCCAAGTGGTAAGGCAAGGGTCTGCAAAACCCTCATTCCCCGGTTCAAATCCGGGTGTCACCTCCAGTTGCCGCGCCTTAAACTGGCGCGGCTTTTTACAGCTTTTTCATCTGGCTGTAGGTAAAGCGCAGGGGCCGGCTTCGCCTAAGGCGGATGCCGTCTATCTCTCCTCTGTGCATATATACGCTCTGGATTATCCCAAAGCCCCAGTAGAGGCAGGCCGTGGAGGAGCCGCCCGCGCTGAAGAACGGCAGGGTCACGCCCATGGCGGGGAGAAGCGCCAGGCACATTCCTATGTTTGAGATGGTCTGCAGAGCTATCATCCCGAAATAACCGAAGCAGATATATTTTCCAAGCTCGTCCCTGGAGGAGCGCGCGACGCCTAGAATTCTGAGCATGAAGAGCAGCAGCAGAATAATCACAAGGGAGCAGCCTATAAGTCCAAGCTCCTCCCCGGCGACGGAGAAGATATAGTCGCTGTGCTGAAACGGGACGCTGTTATTCGCGACACGGCTGCCCTCAAAGAGTCCGCGGCCCTTAAGTCTCCCGCTGCCTATGGATATTCTTCCCTCATACTGCTGAAAGCCGTCGTCCATGCGGATGGATTCGTCATCGAGGTTAAAGACGGCGATGAAGCGCCGCTTCTGGTACGGCTTCATGACAAACCTCCAAAGCAGCGGAACGGCCGCTATCAGCAACACGCCGAGAACGGCGAAATATCTCAGTTTCACCCCGGCTGAAAAACTCATCACGGCGAATATGAAGAAGAAAACGACTGCTGCGCCGGTATCCCCCTGCAGCTCGCAGAGGACGACGGGGACCAGGGCATGGCAGCCCAGGAGAATGACCTGCGCCGGTTCGTTTAAAATTCCTTTCTTCTGTATCACGTCCAGATGCTTGGCAAAGGTTATGATAAAGGTGATCTTCACGAGTTCAGAGGGCTGGAAAGTTCTCCCCGCTATCCTGATCCACGCCCTTGCCGAGACGCCTCCGCTGCCTGATACCTCTTCCCCGAAAGCCGCGGTGTATAGCATTAGGAAGATGGAGAAACCCGCTATAAGGTACCAGAAGCCCGCTATGTCAGAATAGTCTATAAGAGAGAGTACGACTGCGCCCAAAAGTCCTAGCGCGATTGCCAGAAGCTGAGTTCTGAAATAGTTCTCTGAAGTCGCGCGGGATACGCTTTTGAGCAGCACAAGACTGTAGACGGCTATGGACATCAGCAGGAACCAGAGAATGATGTCCGTGCGCCGCATATAATCCACAAAACCCTTGAAAGCTTTCTTGATCATATTCTTCCTCCCGAAATACGGGCAATTATTTTCCGCTGATGATTATACCATAAGCGTTTAGCTTCGGCAAGTTTTTTAGATGTTTCACTTTACTATTCCGTGAAAATCCATTATAATGCGAGACGTGACCGTTAAATTTTTTTGAAAGGTGAGAATGACTTTGCGAACTGACATTGAGATAGCGCAGGAGACAAAACTGAGGCCGATCTCTGATGTTGCGGAAGATCTTGGAATAAAGGAGGACGAACTGGAATTTTACGGGCGCTTTAAGGCGAAGATAAACGAAAGCGCTTTCGCGAGGCTGCGTGACGGGAAAGACGGCAAGCTGATCCTGGTCACAGCCATAAACCCCACACCCGCCGGGGAGGGCAAGACGACGACCACCATCGGTCTGGGGGAGGCCATGGCGAGGATAGGAAAGAACGCCATCATTGCCCTAAGAGAGCCGTCCCTTGGTCCGGTATTCGGAATCAAGGGCGGGGCCGCGGGGGGCGGCTATGCGCAGGTTCTTCCCATGGAGGACATAAACCTGCATTTCACCGGTGATATGCATGCCATAACATCGGCAAATAACCTCTGCTGCGCGATGCTGGATAACCATATCCACCAGGGAAACGCCCTTGGCATAGACCCCAGGCGGGTGCTGATAAGGCGCTGCATGGACATGAACGACAGGGCGCTGAGAAATATAATAGTGGGCCTTGGCGGGAAGATAAACGGCGTACCGAGAGAGGACGGCTTCATCATAACCGTCGCCTCAGAGGTGATGGCTATTCTCTGCCTTGCTGACAATATGGAGGATTTAAAGCGCAGGCTGGGCAATATCCTAATAGCGTATACCTACTCTAACGCACCGGTCTATGCCAGAGATATAAAGGCTGAGGGCGCTATGGCGGCCCTCCTCAAGGACGCGGTAAACCCGAATCTTGTGCAGACCATAGAGGGGACTCCGGCCATAATGCACGGCGGTCCGTTCGCGAATATAGCCCACGGCTGCAATTCGGTAAGGGCCACGAAGCTTGCCTTAAAGCTTGCCGACTACTGCATTACCGAGGCAGGGTTCGGCTCTGACCTGGGGGCTGAAAAATTTATGGACATAAAATGCCGCGCGGCGGGGCTTAAGCCTGCCTGTACGGTGGTCGTGGCGACTGCCCGCGCATTAAAATATAACGGCGGCGTGCCGAGGGACCGCCTAGGCGAAGAAAACGTGGAGGCGCTAAGACAGGGCTCCGCAAACCTCATAGCCCATGTGGAGAATATGAGAAAATACGGGGTTCCGGTCGTTGTGGCGATCAACAGGTTTGGAAGCGACACCGCCGCCGAACTCGGCGTCATAGACGAGGAATGTCAGAAGCTAATGGTCCCCTACGCCCTCTCAGAGGTCTTCTCCAAAGGAGGGGAAGGGGGAGAGGAGCTTGCCAAAACCGTCTGCGCAGTTATTGAAGAGCAGGAATCCCGCTACCGGCCAATCTATCCGCTTGACCTGCCTGTGGAGGACAAGATAGAGAGAATTGCCAGGGAGATCTACGGCGCGGATGGCGTATCCTACTCCAGCCAGGCCCTCAAATCCCTCAAGGAGGTGAAGGCGCTTGGCGGGGACGGGATGCCGGTCTGCATTGCCAAGACGCAGTATTCCCTCTCCGACGACCCGGCGCTGCTCGGCCGCCCAAAAGGCTTTAACATCACCATAAGAGACTTAAAGATGAGCAGCGGGGCAGGGTTTGTCGTGGCATACGCCGGGGACATAATGACCATGCCGGGACTTCCCAAGGTACCTGCGGCAGAGAATATCGGCGTGGACGAAAACGCGGTTATCCACGGGCTGTTCTGAGAGATGGAATATTTAAGCCGCTCGCAGGAGGAAACTGAGGCCGTCGGTGAAAATATAGCAAAAAGCCTAAGCCCTGGAGATTTTCTCGCGTTTAAGGGGGAGCTTGGCGCCGGAAAGACCGCGTTTATCCGGGGGATGGCAAGGGGGTTAAATATCAAAGCCAATGTCACCAGCCCGACGTTTACCATCCTCAACGAATACCCCGGCTCCCCGCCTCTCGCACATTTTGACATGTACAGGGTGAATTCCTGGGAGGATCTGGAGAGCACAGGCTTCTTTGACTTTCTCAACTCTGGCTGCATTCTGGCAGTGGAGTGGAGCGAAAATATTGAGAACGCCCTGCCGGAGGACTATACCCTGGTGGATATAAGGCGCGGGAACGGGGAGAACGAGAGAATCATAGAGGTTAAGAGAATAGGCGGTGGTTGCCCTTGCTGATCTTCGCGCTGGAATCCTCTGCGAAATCCGCGTCCGTGGCGGTCTTAGGGGACGGGAAAGTTTTGGGGGAGAGATATCTTGATACCGGGCTTAAGCACAGCCAGACCCTGCTTGTGATGGCAGAGGGGCTGCTTGACGACCTGGGTATTTCCGTAAGCGAGCTGGAGCTTATCGCGGCGGCTGCCGGTCCCGGCTCTTTTACGGGGGTGAGGATTGGCATAGCCTGTGCCAAGGGGCTGGCGATGCCGCATGACATTCCGTGCTGCGGGGTCTCCACACTTGAGGCATGCGCCGTCCCGGGACGCCTAGCAGAGGGGAGCCTGATCTGCGCGGCAATGGACGCAAGGCGCGGGCAGGTGTATAGCGCTCTGTTTTCGGCAAAAAGGGGAGAGCTACACCGGCTGACAGAGGACAGGGTCGTCTCCGTGACCGATCTTAAGGATGAGCTGGCTGAGAGATACCCAGGCAGAGATGTTCTGCTCTTTGGCGACGGGGCCGGTCTGCTCACGGATACCCATGCGAGACTTGCGCCTGCAGAACTCCGCCTGCCAAGGGCGTCTTCCGTGGCAGTCATAGCGCAGATGGCGGCAAGCAGGGGGGAGACTGTCCCCGCTGAGAGACTAGAGCCCGTCTATCTCAGACCTCCCCAAGCCGAGAGGGAACTGAGAGAAAGAGGAGAAAAATCAAAGGATGGCGATAGTATATGAAAATTGCTTTAGGGGCAGACCACGGCGGATTCTCCTTGAAAGAGGAGCTGAAGGCTTGGCTTGAAGGCCGCGGAATTGATTTTGAGGATTTTGGGACCTATAACGCAGAGCCTGACGACTACCCTATAGTCGCCGCGAAAGTCGCCAGGTATGTGGCATCCCGTGGTGCGGACTTTGGGGTCTTGGTCTGCTCCACCGGGATAGGGATTTCCATCGCTGCCAACAAGGTCAGGGGAATCAGGGCGGCCGCCTGTTCTGAAGAGATCACGGCGGAATTTTGCCGCCGGCACAATAACGCGAATGTCCTCTGCATGGGTGCTAGGATAGTGGATAGGGAAACGGCCTTCAAGCTCCTGGAGATATTCCTGAATACTCCGTTTGAGGGCGGCAGGCATTTGAGGCGGGTAGAGCAAATCTCCCAGATAGAGGACGGCAAGCTCTAGCCGCTTTGTCCTCTCCTTTTCTATCTTTGGTATCATCCCTGCCGTCCACGGCAGTTTGGATACCATGGTATGCGATGGCATCCAAAAGCTTTTCGGTTTTCCAATTTTCTGTCTCTAATAAATAGCTTTTTGCACTCTCAAGTTCTTAATTTCTCAGCAATTAAGAGCTTGATTTTTTATTTTTACTGTCTCGATTTTTAGTTTTTCAAAAATTTCCCCAGGACACGCTCTACTCTATCTCAACACCCCTCAAAGCCGCATAATATCTGAATTATAAAAAAATAAAAGAGTACAAATTAAAATTTAGAATAATTCAAATTTTCCAAAACGTGCCTATTTCAGGACACGAAAACCCCCGTTTTAGCCT
>CAZRQD010000018.1:0-18504 GCA_964602365.1 uncultured Acutalibacter sp.
ATTAGGAGTTTAAAATAATAAAAAACTTGTAATTTTGTGCATTGAATACTGCCTATTTATATTGCAAAATAAAGGCGCAGGCAAAGTGCCAACGCCTTTAAATTTTCTAGACGAGGTGGAGTTCGCGTTTTAACGCTTCCTGGAGAGTTTGGGAAAAGTTGATGTTCTTTTTTTCGGCGATGGTTGCGAGCCAGGCCGGGATGGATACGTTTTTCCGCACGGAGAGATTGGACATAAGTTTTCTGTACTCATCCGTATCCGCGCGGATTAGAGTGGTGCGCGCGCCGGGGGGAACTGCGACCTGGACGGAGGGTTCGGGGATGGGATCGCCGCTCTCCTCCGCCTCGGTGAGCCAGAGATTCAAGGCATCCTCCGCCATCTCGATCGCATCAGGCAGGTCGTCCCCGGACGTGAGGCAGCCGGGGAGGTCCGGAAAAGAGACGTTATACCTTCCCTCCTCCGGAGAGAGAACCGCGGTAAATACATACTTCATGAACATGCCTCCTTCCGCAGCGGGTCTATTTCAGTCCCGCCTGTTTCAGAATATTTTCTTTAGTTCCGGTTGGAATTTCCTTCTTGTGACGGCCAACAGTGAATTTCTTTCCGGTGATTGGGGAATACCAGACCTCGTGGCGGTCCCCTTCCCTAACTATCCGGCATCCGCCATCGAGCAGAATTTTTTTCAGTTCGCTGGTCGTCATGGGCTTTCCCTCCTTGACAGTTAAATTATACACACTAATACGCAATATGTCAATACCAATCTGGATAAAATTGAAAAATACGGGCCGAAGCGGAGGGTGCTGGCCCGTATTTTCTTTGAGTTTTTATCTATTTTTGGTTTGAGATGAGAACTAAGATCTGAAAACCGCGGGGGGATTAGGCGTTGTTCTCGTTATACCAGGCGGTGATCTCCTGCTCCCAATCTGACCCGTGGGCCTCGGTCTCCCAACGGGAGATGAAATCCTCGTAGATGCCCTCAAGCTCGTCGTCGCTCTCTGCGGTGAGCAGGGCGGCATACATCTCCTGAAGGAGATCATCCATGTCGGTGCCGTAATCCACACGGCTCTGCAGGCTGACCTGGCAGTCTATAGAGTCCTCCTCGGGGAGCATATTGTCCCAAGCCTGCTGCACGCCCTCCTGGGTCTGCTCGTTTAAGGTGTGGAGCTCGAAGGGGTCCTTTGTCTTGAAGAACCACATATAGACGTAAACCCCGTTCGCACGCTGGAAGGTGGTATCCTGATAATCGCCGATGAACTCGTACTGGAAGTTATCCTTATCCGTCCAGTTGAATGTCTCGCCCTCAACGCCGAGATAGAGAAGCTCTTTGCCCTCTTCTGTGGAGATATAGTCCATAACGCGGAGGTCGGCGTCAACGTCCTTCGTGTTGGCCCCAACGGCTATGCCGCCGGACACGACAGGGAACTGGCGGGTGCAGCCCTTGTCCCCGTAGGGTCCCTCAATGGTGGGGAAGCAGAACTCGGGCAGGGGGTCCTCGGTATAGCGGCTGGGCATCCAGTTATTGGTGGGGCCGACGCACTCCCACTCTATGGCGCCGGCAGTACCGTTCCAGAGCTTGCCGAACATATCCATATTGGGGATGGTGAGCCAGTCGGGCTCTACAAGCCCCTCGCTTATGAGCTTGCGGATATAGCGGATGGCCTCCAGATAATGGGGATGCTTGGCGTAGGTGGTCACGGTCCCGTCATCCAGACGAATATTGCCGCCACACGGGATGCCGTAGGCGCCGAAGATATTGTCAAAGGACGTCATCTTCGAATTGGCGCAGAGGGCGAAGGTATCGTCCACGCCGTCCCCGTCGGGATCGTCATAGGTAAAGGCGTGATAGACCTCGTAGAGCTCGTCTAAGTTGGTGGGAACCTCTAAATTGAGGTTATCCAGCCAGTCCTTGCGCAGGTTGATGTTGTGGGCGTAGCCCAGCTCTCCGCTGGGGACCACGTAGAGACCCGTCTCGTTCATCGGGACCCGGTCCAAGATATCCTCTGAATTTCCGAAGAAATTCGGGGCCTTGTCCTCCATGCCGGTGAGATCATACAGCAGGCCGCCTTCTACAAGGTCCACGCCCTCGCCGATGTCGCCGATCTTGAATAGGTCGGGCAGGGTGTCGCTGGCAGCCAAGACGCTGACCTTTTGCTTGAGCTCGTCGCTTGTCGGGACGACGGTCCACTCAATCTTGGTGTTTGTCCTCTCGCCCAGTGCCTGCAGGACGATGTTGTCGGCGTCGGGGGTGTTGTCCTGGCTCATCAGGATGCTGACCTCGGCAGCCTCCCCGGTTGAAGCCTCTGAGCTGGCGGTCTCGGGCTCGCTCTCCACAGCAGAGCTCTGCGTGGTTTCACTTGAAGCCGCAGCTTGACTGGAGCTTTGGCTGGAGCTTTGGGCCTCACTTGAGGAATCTCCTCCGCCGCAGGCGGCGAGCACAGCCAGCATCATCGCAAGCGCCAGAACGAGAGCGACTAACTTCTTTGCGTTCATTTTTTTAGCCTCCTTAATTTTTCGGCAAATTTATCCTTTAACCGATCCCACCATCACACCCTTGGTGTAATACTTCTGCAGGAACGGGTAAACGATCAAAACGGGAATGAAACTGACCGCTATCGCAGTCATCTTGACTGTCTCCTCTGTGAGATTGGCGGCCGCGCCGATGTCGGACATCTGGCTGACGGTGCCGCTCTTCGCGCCGGCGGCGGCTATAAGCTGGCGCAGATAGTTCTGCAATAGCTGGAGATCCTGCCGGTTGACGTAGAGGACGTTGTCCATATAGCTGTTCCAGAGACCCACGCCGTAGAACATGGCAAGGGCGGCGAGCGCCGGACCGGAAAGTGGAATTACAATGCTGACAAGGACCCTGAAGGGATTGGCGCCGTCCAGCAGCGCGGACTCCTCTAGGGAATCGGGAATGCTTTGGAAGAAGTTGCGGAGGATGAACATATTATATGCGCTCATCGCGCCGGGAATGACGTAGACCCAGAAGGTATCCAGAAGGTGAAGGTTCTTGATGAGAAGGTAGGTGGGGATAATGCCGCCGTTAAAGAGCATGGTGAAGAAGATAAGCATCGAGAAGAACCTCCTGCCCCTAAAGCGCTTTAGCGAGAGCGGATACGCGGTGAGCGAGGTGAGTATCAGGGCAAGCACGGTCCCGACAACCGTCTTCAGAATGGAGTTTCTGTAGCAGATGAAGAGCTGCCTTGTGGAGAGCAGCTGCTGATACGCTAAGAGGGTGAACTTGCGGGGATAGAGGAAGAGCCCGCCGCTCATCGCCGCCTTGGAATCGGACAGAGAATACATTATGACATGCCAGAAGGGGTAGATGGTGACGATGACTATAAGGACAAGGAAGAAGCCGTTGATAACCCGGCCCACGCGCTCCCCCCTAGTGGTGCGGCTTAGCTTTTTTTGAGCTCTCGCAGATTTCGCCATACTCTCCCCTCCCTTACATGATCGCGCTGTCGGGATCAACTTTCCTGGCGATGGCGTTGGTTATAAGCACCAGAATGAGCCCGGTGAAGGACTGGAAAAGCCCCGCCGCAGTTGAGAGCCCGAATTTGCGCTCTTGAAGTCCAAGACGATAGACGTAGGTGTCGATGATGTCGATCTGGCTGATTATCGCGTCGTTGGAGAAGACGAATACCTGGTCAAAGCCGGCATACATCATCTCCCCTACACGGAAGATGAAGAGGACGATAATCGTGGAGCGGATGCATGGCAGGGTGATATGCCACATCTGCTTCCAGCGGCCCGCGCCGTCCATGGCGGCAGCCTCGTAGAGCTCCTGGTCTATGCCGGTGATTGCCGCCAAATAGGCTATAGTCCCCATGCCCGCGCTCTTCCAGATATGCGATATGAGAATCATCGGCCTTGCCGCGGACTGGCTGGCAAGAAGATTCGGGAGTTTGCCGGTATAGCCAAACGCGGTCGCAATATCCTTAATGGCGCCGGTATTGGGAGAGAGGACGGCGTAGAACAGGCCGTAAACGACCACCCAGGAGACGAAGTTCGGAAGAATCACCGAGGTCTGCACAAATTTTTTCGTATAACTTCCCCGGATCTCGTTGATCATCAGGGAGAGAATTATGGGGACCGGAAAGCCGAAAAGAAGTTTTTCAACACTGATGATGATGTTGTTCTTCAGGGCCCTTATAAAGGCCGTGCGCTGGAAAAGATCCGCAAAGTGCTTGAGCCCCACCCAAGGCGCCTCGGCGATGCTCATGCCGAGTTTGTAATCCTTGAAAGCGAGGGTCACACCGTAGAGAGGGGCGTACTTGAATACCAGAATATACACCAGCCCAGGCAGGAACATCAGATAAAGCATCCAGTCCATGCGAACCACACGCATGAACCGCTCTTTAAGAGGAGCCTTCTCCACAATAACGCTGCCGGACTGTGACGATGATTTGCTCATTTTCCCTTCATCCCCCACTTTCGCAAAGAATTCTTTTTTCACCTAGCGCTTATTATATTCCTCCCGCCGGGGTTTGTCAAGAATTTTTTTCAAAAAAATTTCTATTTTTTAAATTCTATTTTTGAAAATTTTTCTTGGCCGGCGGAATCTGCCGGTTTTTGCCTAAAAAAAGACGATATTCGGCATATCTTTTATGAATATCTGACAGAGCTAGAGGACGGTAGCTCGAAACTGGGGGAGTTTAAATATTTTTTTCGGAAAAATTTTTTGAAAATTATTGACATTTATACGGAAATCGGTTATAGTCTTTCATGATACCAAAGATATATAGATGGACGTGGTTTGCCGCAAAAACGGCAAGCCGGAAACGGAGGCCCTGAAACTATGAGTTTTATGTTTAATCCCTATCCCTATGACGACCCAAACGCGTTGAACTTCGTGAGCTGCCCGGAAGATGTGAGGGAGAACCTGACCCTTGACTCTACATCCACGGCGCGGAAGATTTTGGGGGACGTGAGGAAAATAATAGATGGGCGCGGCCGCTGCGTCCTCGGGATAGACGGCTATATAAGCGCGCCTATGGACAGGTTCCGGGGACTTGTAGAGCTGCTGGCCGTGCAGGAGGGGCTGAAGGTTGAATGCGTTTGCACGGATACCCTTTATATGGAACCGGAGAAGCTGCACGGCAAACTTCTGAAATATCTGCCTGAGGACAGGGAGGTTGACCCGCCGCTGCTCTACGGGCGGCTTTACAAAGAGGGCATGGAGGGCCTAATGGAGCCCGAAAAAATCCAGAACGCCGTAAAGCGGCTTGAGGAGTTTAGAGAGTGCGGGGACGGGCTTTTGATTCTCTACGGGAACGGGGCCCTGATCGATGCGCTGCGGCAGCACTGCGACCTGAAGATCTTTATGGACATGACGCAGAAGAGGACTATCCTGAATATCAGAAACGGCTCCGCCGGAAACCTGGGGTTTAAGGAGCGGCGCTCGCCAAACGAGATGATCCGCCACGCATATTATGTCGATTTTGAGGCCATGATGGCCTTGCGCGGGAGGCTTTTAAGGCAGGATCTGGTTGAGTACTACCTGATGAGCGACGACCCGGAAAATATCCAGTCCCTACCCGTCTTCGCCGTAAAGGAGCTTTTCGGTGAGATGGTGAAGCAGCCGCTGCGCTGCAAGCCGGTATACATAGAGGGTGTGTGGGGCGGCTTCTACATGAAGAGGCTGAGAGACCTCCCGCCTGAGATGAAGAATTGCGCGTGGGTCTTTGACCTGATCCCGATGGAAGTCTCTATTGTGGCGGACATAGGGGATGCGAAACTTGAATTCCCCTTCTACTTCTTCGTACAGCTTGCCGGGGAGGAGTTGATGGGAGAGAAGGCCTATAAGAAATTCGGGGGGTACTTCCCCATCCGCTTTAACTATGACGATACCTTCCACTCCAGCGGGAATATGTCCATTCAATGCCACCCCGACGCTGAATATGTCCGAAAAAACAACGACGAGCTGGGCAGGCAGGATGAGAGCTACTATATGGTGGTAGCCGGGCAGGAGGCGAAGACCTACTGCGGTTTCAGGGATGGAGCCGATGTGGAGGAGTTTATAGAGAAGGCTAAGAGGGCTGAAAAATACGGCGAGGGCTTTGACCACGACAAATACGTCTATTCCGAGCCAAGCCGGCCGGGAATGCAGTTTTTGATTCCTGCGGGGACGATACACGCGTCCGGAAGAAACCAGCTCATCCTAGAAATCGGCAGCCTGACGATAGGCTCCTATACATATAAAATGTATGACTATATGCGCAAGGACCTTGACGGGAAC
Source organism: uncultured Acutalibacter sp. (assembly GCA_964602365.1). Lineage (GTDB taxonomy): Bacteria > Bacillota > Clostridia > Oscillospirales > Acutalibacteraceae > Acutalibacter. The sequence continues at coordinate 6,242 of CAZRQD010000018.1, forward strand.
CTCAGACCTATCCACACCTACCACGGGGACAAGGTCCTGCGCAGGGATTTCAGGGAGAGCTGGGTAAAGGAGAATTTGATCCAGCAGCCGCGGACTGTCCGAAAGGGAGAGGGCTTTGAGGAAACCATAGTGGGCGAGCATGAGCTGCTGTATTTCTCCCTGCACAACGTCCGCTTTCCAGAGCGCTATACCGATGAGGCGGATGACCGCTTCCACGTACTGGTGCTGGTGGAGGGGGAAAAGGCGCTGATCCGCTCTCTGACAGATCCTGACAAGCTGTTCCACCAGAACTATCTGGACATGGTGATTATCCCGGCGCATTTCGGTCCTTATGAGGTCATCAACGAGGGGGTCGGGGTGCTGACAATGCATAAGACCCTCCTAAAGCCGGGGTTTGAGGATGAATAAAAGCTGCATTTTGGCGGTGGATGCGGGGGGAACCTCTCTCAAGGCCGCACTCGCTTGTGGCGGAAGACTTTTATCTTTTCAAAGTTTTCCGGTGAATTCCCAGGGGGATGAGGAGGAAATTTCCTCCTCCTTTAGGACCCTCTGCGGGACAATGCGGGCGTGCGCGCAGGCTGAGGGTTTGGAGATCAAGAAGGTGGGCGTATGTATTCCCGGACCCTTTCTCTATGAGGAGGGTGTCAGCCATATGACCCACAAATATCAGTCGGTATACGGGATACCCGTCCGTCCGTGGTTCACTGAATTTTTGGGAGAGGTTTCTGTGCGGTTCACGCACGACAGCTCCGCCTTCCTCCTCGGAGCACTGTCTGGCGAGGACCGCCTCCTGCACCGCCGGATCTGCGGAGTGATACTTGGCACAGGGCTGGGCTTTGCTGCAATGGAGGACGGGAAGCTGCTCTTAAACCCGGAGGGCGGACCGGCGATCAGCATCTTCCGCATGCCGTACCGCGACGGAATTGCGGAGGACTATGCAAGCCGCAGGGCGGTGGAAAATCTCTATAAGAGGCTTTCGGGGAGCGGAGAGGCGCTTTCTGTAAAGGACATAGCGGAGCGTGCGCGCCGGGGCGACGTCATGGCGGAGAGGTGTTTTCAGACGCTTGGAAAGAGTTTGGGGGAGATTCTCCTCCCCGTGGTTCGGGAACATAATTTTACGCTGCTGCTTTTGGGCGGCGCCATCTCGAAATCCGCAGGGCTGTTCCTCCCGCAGCTTAGGTCCTCCCTGCCGGGGATAGAGATACGAGAGGCCGCCAATATAGACGAGGCCCCGCTTTACGGTGCGGCAAGCATCGCGTGAACTGTTTTGAGATTTGGACCGAATGCAAATTTTTATTGCTTCCGCCTGTTAGACGGCGGGGAAATGAGGTTTTTATGGATAACTGCTGCCTTAGGGTCAAGGAAATTTACGGCTCTCTCTCCCAAAAAGAACAGAAAGTCGCCGACTTCATTCTCAACTTTCCGGATAACGTCATAGATCTCTCTATCGGTAACCTCGCCGAGTTTTGCGGCGTCAGCGTTTCCTCCGTCACACGGCTGTGTAAATCCATAGGTTATTCGGGTTATAAAGAGCTTTGCCGGAACCTGACGGCGAACCGCCAGCAGAGCGAGAACTCGGACGTCACTTATTCGGATATCCGGCCGGGAGACTCTATAGAGACAATTATGCAGAGCGTCTGCCAGTCCAATATCTACGCCATAGAGAGCACAATGGCGCTGCAAGACGTGGATAACGTGGGGAAAATCGTGGAGATTCTCTCCGCGGCAAGAAGAGTGGATTTTTACGGGATGGGCTCCTCAAGCCTGGTCGCGCAGGACGCGAGGAACAAGTTTTTGCGCATAAACAAGATCTCTCTCCCGTCCGTGGACCCGCATGACCAGCTCCTCTGCGCTGCCACCCTGCAGCCGGAGGACGTGGCCGTCGCCATATCAAATTCAGGGGATACCAAGGACCTGCTGGAGATAGCCGACGTCATCCGGCAGACAGGGGCGACGCTGATCTCCATCACACACTTCAGCAAGAACCCTCTGGCGCAGAAGTCTGACTACCAGCTGTATACCGCCTCATCCGAGACGATGTTCCGAAGCGGAGTGATGAGCTCGCGTATCTCTTTGCTGGCCATTGTAGACGTCCTCTACACCTGCGTCGCAAGCGAGAACTATCAGGACGTAAAAAAATCCCTTGACTGGTCCAGAATGCTTGCCTCTAAAAAGCACGTCCAGGCAAGCTACTGATAAATCATCTATTTAGAAAGAAGGAATTCTCTTGAACAGTTTTGAGGTTGAAGGCCACGAGCCGTCCTATCTCCCCCAGGGTAAATGGAAGCTCGTCTGGCATGATGAGTTTGACGGCACTGAACTGGACCGCAGCAAGTGGGGGTTCCGGCTGAACTTCTGGGGAAAGCCGTTTGACGCCTATACCGACCAGGGCGTGGTGCTTGACGGACAGAGCCATGTGGAGCTTCACAGGACAGAGCGTGACGGCAAGTACGTCTCTCCCCAGCTGCAAACCGGCTCCAACTCCTTCGACATTCCGAAATCCGGCTCGGACAACCCGTGGCAGCAGGATGAGATCTGGCCGCTGGGCGTGCTGGAGCCGCCGAAATTTGTCCACCGCTTCGGGTATTACGAGTGCAGATGTAAATTCCAAAAAGATCCCGCGACGATGTGGAGTGCGTTCTGGACGCAGTCCCCGACTATCGGCGCACGGTTTGAGCCCCAGTGGTGCGGCGTGGAATCGGATATTATGGAACATTTTGTCCCCGAAGAGGCGACGACAGGCAATATCTTCGGCGGATACGGCATACAGTACAGCAAAGAGGGCAGGGTAGTCTACCCGATCGACGACTGCGAGTGGCATTATTTCGGCATGCACTGGCAGCCGGACAAATACGTCTTCTACTATAACGGGCGGGAGGTTTCCCGCTGCACCGAAAATATCTCTCAGGTTCCGCAGTTCATCCTGCTTACGACGGAGGTCCAGGGCTACCGCGGAGGAAAGGCCTGGGAGGGGAAGAAGATGCCGTATATCATTGAAAACGGATTTACGGACGACGCATTTATAGCCGACTTTGTCCGCGTCTTTGACAGGGTAGAGTAGAGAGTAGGAATTAAAAAGCACCAGGGAGAGCGGTTTGTCCCTGGTGTTTTTCTTTCTGAATAAAATTTTCTGAGAGAAGCTTTCGCTTAACGGTATCCCCCGTCCGGCTGGGTAAATACCGGGAAGCAGGTCATCCTGGTCCCGTCGCCCAGGCGGTAATAGGGCTCTAAAAGATGGGCATCGTCCCCCTTAATTCTAAAGGTGAGGGGCTCTTCCGTGGGAAGAATCCAGTCCTCAAACCTCTCTGGGTCATGCCTGATCCATACGGAATCATTGTTTGTCGCCGGTCCCGTCACCGCATAGAGCAGCGGGCCGTATTCATAGCTGTAGCGGTCCATCTGGACTATCTGGTCCTTGCCGGTATATTTTTTTGTGCGGAAGGCGAAGGGCAGGTTAAACCGCAGGGTATCCCCCGGCTGCCACTCCCTTTCAAGTTTCAGGTAGGTGCCGGGCTGCCCAAGAGCGATCTTCTCCCCGTTTAGGAAGACGCCGCAGGGCGCGGACATCCAGCCGGGCATGCGCAGGGCAAGGAGAAATTTTGCCCCCATTTGCATATTCAACCTAATTAAAACGCCGCCGCTTTGGGGCATATCCGTCTCAGTCTCCAGGACAATATCCCCCTCTGTGCGCTCCCAAGTAATGGAGGATGCGGCGTAAATATCCACATAAAGACTGTCCTCTGAGATGGAGTAGAGATATTCCGGAAGTTTTCCAAAGAGGCGGGTCCCAACGCCGCAGCAGCAGGTCACCAGACCTCCGGGGTCCTTCTCCCCCTCAAGATGCGCGAAATAGCGGATGGAGCGGTCACTGTTCTGATTAGCTATCCCGATATTGTAGATGGAGCGCTCGATCTCATTGACATAATCCTCTACGTCCGGGAACAGGCGGTGCAGGCGGTGGTTCAGATTTATCCAGAAGGCAGAACAGCAGAGCTCGTTATAGGGATATTTCTTCGCTATCCACCCGCAGCCGGGTTCTGCCTGCAAAAACTCGCACATGACAATTCCCCCGCCCGGATGCTGCCAATCCTCCTTGTAGAGGTCGCGCGCGCCAAGCACGGCCTTCAGATAATATGACGCTCCGGTAGCGCGGTAAAGGTCCAGATAGCCCTCGAAGGCCTCGATCTCGGTACCGTGGGGATGCGGTTCCTTGCCGGGCTGGAAGCGCTTATAGACCGCGTCCCGCTCTTTGCGCATGAACTGCGCGAGCCGCCAGTCCTCCTCATAATACTTCCGCGCAACCTCAATATCCTCAGAGCTGCCAACCGGAGTCTGGTAGACATAGGTAGAGCCGACAATTCCCTGATATGCGAGGCTGGTGTAACGGATAACGGGCAGATCCTTGCAGCGGTTGAACCAGTCCTGCCAACGCCTAAGCATATCCCACGCGCGCGGACTGCCGCCCAGGGCAGCCGCTATCAGGCCGTAATTCAGCCATATGCGGGTGTAGTGCGGGTATTCGTTATCCGTAAACTCGTCCTGGGAGATCGGCATCATGAAATGGTCCTCTTCCTCGCAGGCCTCTATTTTATCGAGTATTGTCTCCACACCCTGCCGAAGCTCGGGGTCATCGACCCAGCGCAGGGCATTCCCGGCGCCCATAAGAAAGAGTGACGCCGTCTGCCCCTTTAGCCCGTCCTCAAACCAACCGCGGTAGGGCTTCCCCTCAGTTTGATTTCCCAGTTTTTCATCAAACCAATACAGCAGGTCCTCCATCCGAAACTGCTTTAAAAAGCCGCGGTTCTGGTCGAATACCCGCTTGAAGAGTCCGTCCCGTAGCTCCACCCCGTGAAGCGGAGTGAAGACCTGATCCTTCTTCGCCATCCTCTCATTGTATTTCCAGTACTGCTCTCTATTCTGCATTTTAAACTCCTCTCAGACAAAAATTTTGTATGGAATGCCGCTCTCCTCAAAATATTGCAGGTAGTACTTCGGAGGCCGTTCCTCCTCAATTTCCGGAGAATACTTCATACCCACCATCGCATACTTGGCCCCCGCGGCGCGCTGGTACGGCAAGATCTCAACCCGGACAAGTTTTTTTGCGCCTGAAAGCAGTTCCGCCACCGTGGAAAAGTGGGACTCATCGTCGTTGACGCCGGGGATCATCGGCATCCTGAGGATAAAAGGCGTATCGCCGCGGACCAGCATCTCCAAATGCCTTCGGATCGGTGAGGGGTCCACGCCGGTATAATGCCTGTGGCGCGCGGGATCTGAAACCTTCCAGTCCATCATGATCAGGTCGCAGCGCTCCATGACCTGGGAGAAGACCTCATCAGAGGCAAAGCCGCTTGTCTCCACCGCCGTGTGTATTCCATCAAGGCGGGAGATGACGTCAGATACAAAATCCCACTGCATTAGCGGCTCTCCGCCTGAAAAGGTCACGCCGCCCCCGGACTCTCTATATACGTCGCTGTCACGTGAGATGCGCTTGGCTAAGTCCTCAGCCGTCCATCTCTCCCCGACAATTCTGCGCAGGCCGGCCCTGCAGACTGGGACGCATTCCCCGCAGGATATACAGCCCTCGGGATGGCGACAGACCCTCTTACAGGCTCCGCAGTGGACGCACATCGCCGTACTCACCATAAGCTGGGGCGCGGGGGAAAGCCCCTCAGGGTTATGGCACCACTGGCAGCGCAGGGGACATCCCTTTAAGAAAACGGTTGTGCGAATTCCCGGCCCGTCAAAAACGGCAAACTCTTTGATATCGAATACGGTCCCGGTAAGTACACTCATAGGGTCAGCTCGGCGCGGCGGATGATATGGTCCTGATAGCACTTGTCCAGTTCCACAAAATACCCGCTCCATCCCCAGACGCGCACGATCAGGTTGCGGTAGTTTTCAGGATGTTTCTGCGCATCCAGCAGGCGGTCGCGGTTGACGGTGTTTAGCTGGAGCTGATGCCCTCCCCGCATGACGAAAAGCCGTATAAGCTGGGCGACCTTGGTGATGGATTCATCCTGGGTAAATACGCTGTCAGAAAACTCCAGGGTAAGCGGACCGCCGTTTATGACGCGGCTGAGATCCGGCTTGGTAAAGGATTTTATAAGCGAAACCGGACCGTTTAGCCGGATATTCAGGGACGGGGAGAAGTTTGCCGGAAGAGGAACCCCCGCCTCCCTGCCGTCCGCGGTGGCGCCAAGCTCGTTCGCATGGAAGATATAATACATCGCAGAGCCGGTTCCGGCGCGGATTATCCCTCCGCGCTCGTTATGCAGACCCTTTGTCGCATCTGAGAAGCAGCTGAGAAGCCAAGAGCCCAGTGAATCCACGCGGTCGTCGTCGTTACCCATTTTGGGACAGTGGTATTTAAGCTGGTCATGCAATTCCTCATACCCCTCAAAATTGCAGGAAAGAGCGGAAAGCAGCTCTTCTGCCGGGGTACCGCCTTTAAATACCACCTGCTCAACGGCTGCAAGCATATCAGCGGCGGGGGCAAGTCCGGTCCCGTGGAAGCCCCAGTTATTGTACTTGCACCCTAAGGAGATATCCCTTTCCCGCTCTAAGCAGCCGTCAAAAAAGAGTGAGAGGAATGGGGACGGGATGACGTAGAGGTTCTTGCGCTCGGCGACGAGAGCCCTGACCTCGCTGAAGATCTCCTCTCGGATCAAAGCCTTAAGCTGCTCGAGATTATCACATTCGGCCAGATGTTCGCGGATCATCCGATCGACAAGGTTGGCAAACGGAAGAGCGCCGATATTTACAATGTCCATCGCCTTGCCGGGAATGATGAACTCCCAGCAGGCGGCCATGGCGTAATTGCGGGCGTCCTCCTCGTCATAACCCAGAGAGATAAGCCCGGGTATTGCCACGTCGTCATTTTCATACTGCGGGAAACCGAGGCCGAGCTTCGTCAGCTGGGTCCCCATCTCAAATACCTCAAGAGGGGTATTCTTATTGACGCGAAGATTGATCTTCGGGTCGATAAGCCTAAGCTCTGTCGCGGCCCTAAGACACCAGCGGGAAAGCAAATTGAAGCCGTCGCTTCCGTCGGGCAGCATGCCGCCAAGCACAATGCTCTGCCCGTTATCCCCCTGCTGCATCCCGGGGTAGAGATCGCTGTCCCGGTTGCAGGAGAGGAAAAAAGCCTCCAGCAGTTCAAAGGCACTCTCCTCCGTCTCCCTGCCGGAATCCAGATCTGCGCGGAGATAAGGATACATAAGCTGGTCGAAACGTCCAAGGGTGTTGTGGTAATCCCCCTCGCACCACATGGCGAAGTGGAGAATCCGCAGCGACTGCAGCGCCTCGCGGAAACTCCTGGGCGGATAGGCGGGAACACGCTCCAGCGTATCGGCCAGGGGTATATTGCCGGCCTCCCGCGCAAACTTGGCATAGCGCCCCGTGAGCTTTAGCACCGCGTCGATTGATATGCGCATTGCCCTGTGCAGCTCGCCGTCACCTAGACGCGCGCGCAGCGCAAGCAGACCCTGGGAAATCACACTGCCGTAATCCGGAGAGAGGTTGCTGACATTTCCATGCTCGTGGATACAGTGGCTTTTGGTGATCTCCTCCCACTCCTCGTCATCGAAAATGCGCGGCAAATTCGGCACAGTCCTGGTAAAGGCGATCAGCTCATCTGCGAAGAGAAATGGTTTCTCCATCGCGAGCGCCTGTTTAAGCCGCAAAGCCGTCCGCATCGTGTCGGTAAGAGAGCGGTCGCGGTATTGCAGGGGGAGATCTTCATCCAGCTTTATACGCGCCGCGTGGTGCAGGTGCTCCCACTGGTAATCCTTCAGTTTTCTGATTCTCTCAGTCATGCCCTCTCATTCCTTTCCCAAAAATTAAGAAAGCTTACCTTGCTAACTGATAAGAAATTCATGTACGGCTATCCAATCTCATAATACTCAAAATCGAGCAGGGCCGCGGCTGTTTTCAGATAGGCGCGCCAGTCCCCGTCGCAAAGCGCATAGTGCTGCGTGACGCCTATCTTTATAAGCTGTTCGAAGAAACTCTCTGCAGGGATTCTGGGACGGAAGAGACCGTGAGAGTAACCTGCGAGGAAGTGCTGCGCGGGAAGTGCATCCACGACGCCGGCGACAAGCCTAAAACGGCCGCCGCACTGGGAGACATGCACCATGGTCTTTTCCCCGGGACCTATCAGATGCCAGGCAAACGGAGCGCCGGCGTACTTGTAGGAAGATTTCGCAAAGCGGGTATCCGTGGAGATTATTGTATGCCCGCCGGGGGTGGTGTAATCCTGCGGACCGGCATGACCCGCGGCAAAGGTCCCGTCAGTGCGGTCAATATGGAAGGGCTCTATAAAATTTACATGATTCCCGGAGAGCTTACGCAGGATATAGCAGGCAAGCCCTCCCCCAAGATCTCCCTCCGGGACGACCATCAGGTCGTCTGTGCCGGGCAGCGGCGCAAAACCGGGACGAAGCCCTATTCTCCGCATCAGTACCGGGTCAACGTCGTTTAGGACTAGCATCTCCACGCCGGCACGCCGCCCAACCTCCTCCATGGCTATGGAGGCCTCCACAGAGGCGAACATCTTATCCTTTTGTATCTCGCCCTGCGTCTCATAGGTGGAGAGGATGGTCTCCATCGCTGCCTCTGTCCTCTCCCTGGGGGTCCTTGCTATCTCCTCCTCCAGCTCGCTTACGGAGAGAAAGCGCAGTTCCGGCCCGGCCTTCATGAAGAGATCATATGGATCGACATAGGTAGCCCACATGACCTCGTTATAGGAGGGCAGAAGCCCAAAGGAAGTCTGCCTTAGCTCGGACCGCAGACATGCGCAGCGCGCCATCACCCTGGCCTGCTCCATGACCTCGTCGATACCGCCAAGCACACGGGTCAAATGCGGGCGGTCAAAGCGGGACAGAGAGCCGGAGGCCTCCAGTGCGCCGACAAGCCCGCCGGCGCTGAGAAACTCTATGAAACGGTCCTCGGTGAGCGAATCCTCAAAGCCTGGCTCCTCTCTCGTGATGGAGGCGAAGAGGATGGGTATATCCCCCGCGTCGCGCAGAAAACGAATGAAGGCAAAGTCGTCTGACCAGGACAGAAAATGCGCAAAGATCATGTCCGGCTCCTCTGTCCTAAACATGCGCAGGGCCTTTTGCACATCCTCGCGGGTGTATACTATCCCGGGGAAGACGGTATCCGCAAAATCAAACCGCCCTAGGAGGCCCTCAGCCTCCCGCTCCTTGCGCTCCCAGTACATCCCATGCTCGGTCCCTCCGCCAAGGTCGTGAAACCGCTGCGGGGAGATCAGCAAAACGCCAACCTTTGGCTTTCTTAAAGCTCTCATAGAACAGCTACCTGTCCTCTCTATATTTTAATGAATATCCCGCCCTATTTAAGCGCGTTTTCCAGGGCCTCTACGACTATCTTCAGCGCCTTTATGCGGGCGTATTTCTTGTCAACGGATTCCAGAATATGCCACGGGGCGTAGGTGGTGCTGGTCTTCTCCAGCATCTCGTCCACGGCCATCTCGTACTGGTCCCACTTCTCGCGGTTCCTCCAGTCCTCGTCGGTGATCTTCCACTGCTTGGAGGGGGTGTTTTGGCGGTCGGTGAAGCGCTCTAGCTGGGTATCCTTGTCTATCTGCACCCAGAACTTGATTATCACGGCGCCCCAGTTATGCAGCTCCTGCTCGAACTCGTTCATCTCATAATAGGCCCGCTGCCACTCGTTTTCCGTGCAGAAGCCCTCCAGCCTCTCCACCATGACCCTGCCGTACCAGCTGCGGTCAAAGATGGTGATATGCCCCGTCTTCGGCAACCTTGTCCAGAAGCGCCAGAGATAATGCCTGGCCTTCTCGTGCGGCTCGGGGCTGGCTATCGGCATGACCTCGTATCCTCTGGGATCTAATGCGGCGGTGAGGCGCTTGATATTTCCACCCTTGCCGGCAGCGTCCTGCCCTTCATATACGATTATCACGGGGACGCGCTTGCGGTAGAGCCTGTTATGCAGAGCGCTCAGCTTTTTCTGAAGTTTCCCAAGCTGTTCCCTGTAGTCCTCCTCGCTGATGGTCTTGCTTAGATCCACATCCTTTAGCTTCGGCATCTGTTTTAGCGGGAAATTGTTGGGCAGAAGCGGCACGGCGAGACTCCCGTTTTTGAGGGCGGTATCTATGGCAGTGCTTAAGACCTCCAGAACCTGCAGCTCGGCGTATTTGCGGTTTTCAGAATCCACAAGATACCAAGGCGCGCTGGGGGTGTTGGTATCGTCCAGATACCTGTCGAAGACCTCTTCGGTCTCCCCATAATGCTTGTTCTGCTGCACGTCGCCCTGACTTACCCTCCAGGCGGTATCCTTATTAGAGAGGAGATTCTCTATCCTCTCCTTTTGAACTTTCTTGCTGATCTCAAAGAAGAACTTCACCAGCAGATACCCGTTATCCGTAAGCCCGCGCTCGAAGCGGCGAACGCTCTCCACGCGCTCCAGATATTTGTTCTCGTCTATCTCCCCTGTGAGGACGTCGCGGACTATCTCGTCCATCCAGCCGGAATCCAAAAACGTGAACTTTCCCGCCTCCGGGATCTTCTCGAAATATCTGCAGAGGAAGGGCTTCCTGCGCTCCTCATCCGTGGGAGCGGCCATGGTATATACCTTGAAAAACCTTGGGTCGATATTCTTTATCATCTGGGCTATTGCCCCGCCTTTTCCTGCGGCACCCCAGCCCTCCACAAGGACAAGGACGGGCAGTTTCTTCTCTTTCAAGAGCATCTGCTGGCTTTCCAACCGCTCTCTCGCCGCGCGTATGCGGGCTTTCAGTTCCTCTTTCTCTGGCTTTTCAGGCCGGTTCCAGTTCTTTAGCATGATCCTTCTCCCCCAGTAAGAGATTTCCCGCCCGTTATCCCGGGCTTCCCATAGATTTTACCATATAAATCGGGCTTTTGCAAGGAATTTCTGCTTTACAAGTTTTATGTGATATGATAGGATTTAGAAAATAAAAATAAGGGAGGAATGTTAATTGACCACGACAGTTAAGACGAAATTGGGAGAGATAGAGGGCGTTTTAAGCGAGGACGGGAAGACCGCAATCTTTAAGGGAATCCCCTACGCGAAGCCGCCCGTGGGAGAGCTGCGCTTTAAAAGACCCGAGCCGGTATCCCCTTGGTCCGGAAAGCTTGACGCGACAGAGTTCGGCGCGCGCTGCCCGCAGGCGGACATGGCGGGAATGCCCCTTTACGGGAAGGAATTTTATGATGTTAAACTGCCCAAAGAGAGCGAGGACTGTCTCTACCTGAATATCTGGACGCCTGAAAAAAACGAGGGCGGGCTGCCGGTACTCTTCTGGATACACGGCGGGGCTTTCATGAACGGCTTTGGCAGCGAGAAGGAATTTGACGGCGAGGGCTTTGCCAAAAAGGGAGTTATCCTCGTCACCATAAACTACCGTCTAAACGCCTTTGGCTTCTTTGCCCACCCAGATCTTGAAAGGGAAAATCCCGAGGGCGTCTCCGGAAATTACGGGTGCTTGGACCAGATCTGCGCGCTGAAATGGGTAAAGGAAAATATAGAGGCATTTGGCGGCGACGGGGACAAGATTACCATAGCGGGACAGTCCGCCGGCTGCATGAGCGTACAGGGGCTGATCTCCTCCCCACTGGCTAAGGGGCTTTTCAGGGGAGCCATCCTGCAAAGCGGCGGCGGAATCCGATCCTTCGCGGGGACCCCGGATAAGTCCGCTATTTGGGAGGTTTCCAAAAAGCTCTTGGAAATCCTGAACGTCAGCACGCTTGAGGAGCTGAGAGAGGTTCCTGCCGAAAAACTCCGCGACGCCGCGTTCGCGGTCCCAACGAGCGGAGGTCTCGGCTTTACCCCGCATCTCGACGGGTGGTTCCTGAAAAAGACCACGGACGACGCGGCGCTTGACGGCGATATCTGCGACGTGAACTATATGATAGGCTCGACCTCCGGGGACATCGGGGGAAGCGAGCTTTTGCAGGGCGCGGGAAAACGCTTCTGCGAAAACCAGCTAAAGCTTGGAAGAAGACCCGCATATCTCTACTATTTTGACAGGAACCTGCCCGGCGACGACGCGGGGGCGTTCCACTCCAGCGAGCTTTGGTACGAGTTTGAGACCCTTCCCCGCTGCTGGCGGCCGTTTGAGGAGTGCGACTATGAGCTGAGTGCGAAGATCTCCGGCTACTGGGCGAACTTTGTGAGGACCGGCGACCCCAACGGCGAAGGTCTGCCCGCCTTCCCCGCGTATACGGATTCAGAGAAAAAAAGGCTCTGCCTTGGCAAAACTGTTA
>CAZRQD010000018.1:18604-29746 GCA_964602365.1 uncultured Acutalibacter sp.
TCGCAGGTTATAACATACCCCGCGGGTCAGAGCGATAGCGTCAGGTAAGTTCTCAGAAAAAGCAAGATAAAAAGCACCCCGGCGGGACGATGACATCCTGTCCGGGGTGCGTCTTATTCTCTTTTAGGCTTAGCCCTCGCTGTTTTCAGCCTTGGACTCCTCTATGACCTTCTGTGCGACATTGGCGGGGGCCTCCTCGTACCTCTCGAAGGAGAAGGTGAAGTTCCCCCTGCCCTGGGTGCACTGCCTTAAGAAGGTGGAGTAGTCGTGCATTTCGGCCATGGGAACCTCGGCCTCTACAACCTGCCTGCCGTTTCCTGCCGACTGCATACCCAGAACCCTGCCGCGGCGCTTGTTCACCTCTCCCATGACGTCGCCCATGTTGGCGTCGGGAACGGTGCATTTCAGGTGGCCGATGGGCTCTAGCAGGACGGGGTTAGCCTGGGGCATTCCCGCCTTGTAGGCCAAGGACGCGGCCGTCTTAAACGCCATTTCAGAGGAATCCACGGGGTGATAGGAGCCGTCGTACAGCACGGCTGAGAGTCCCACCACGGGGTACCCTGCAAGCGGGCCCTTCTGCACGCACTCCCTCAGGCCCTTCTCCACGGCGGGGAAGAAGCCCTTCGGGACAGAGCCGCCCACCACGCGCTCGCTGAATTCCAGCCCCTCGCTGTCGCAGGGGGAGAACTCTATCCAGACGTCGCCAAACTGCCCGTGGCCGCCCGTCTGCTTCTTATGCCTGCCCTGAACCTGCACCTTCTTGCGGATCGTCTCGCGGTAAGGAACCTTGGGCTCCTTTAAAGTAGCTGAGACGCCAAACTTGCTCTTCAGCTTGCTCATCGCGACGTCCAGATGCTGCTCTCCAAGACCGTTGACTATCATCTCATGGGTCTCGGCATTGTTCTCTGTTGAGAGGGTGGGGTCCTCCTCTGAGAGCCTCTGCATGCCCTGGGTTATCTTGTCCTCCTCCCCCTTCTTCCCGGCTACTATCGCCATGGAGAGCGTCGGGAGCGGATACTCCACGCTTTCAAGGACCACTTTTCTTCCGGGAGAGCAGAGGGTATCCCCGGTATTCACCGCAGAGAACTTCGGCACCGCGCCAATATCCCCCGCGGGAATGCATTTTACGTCCTCCTGCTTTTTGCCGGTCACCATGACGGTTTTCCCGACCCTCTCAGAGTTTCCGGTGCGCATGTCAACAAGCTGGGTCTCTGTGGAGATCTTTCCGGAAATCACCTTGAGATAGGAGAGCTTCCCGATGAAGGGGTCTGCCACGGTCTTAAAGACTATCGCGGCGGCGGGCTCCTCCTCGCTGACCTTGAGCTCTACGGGGTTCCCGTCGGCGTCCTCCGCCGTCTCCCCGGCCTTCTCCTCCGCTGACGGCGCCAGACGCGAGACGCCGTCCATGAACTGCTCCATCCCGTGCATGAGCAGGGCGTCCCCGCAGAAGACGGGGGTTATGGTCCCGGCCTTGACCCCCTTGCTGACCCCGGTAAAGGTCTCCTCCGGGGTGAACTCCTCCCCGGCGAAATACTTCTCGAAGAGCTCGTCGTCGGTCTCTGCGACGGCCTCGTATATTGCCGTGCGAAGCTCCTCCAGATGATCTCCCAGATCGGGCATGGGGACCTCTTTGGGCTTCCCTGCGGAGTAGTCGTAGGCGCGGTTTTCAAGCAGATTTATGTATACGTTCGCATGGTCGCCCTCTATATACGGCACAACCACGGGGCATACGGTGGAACCGAACGCAGACTTCAGCTCCTCGAATATATTAAAGAAGTTAGCCCCGGAATCTGACAGGCCGTTTACAAAGAAGATCTTGGAAAGCCCACGCTTCTCCGCAGCGGCAAAGGCCTTCTCTGTGCCGACGGCTATGCCGTCCTTGCCGGAGAGGACTATTAGGGCGGTGTCCGCCGCGCGCATTGCCTCGCATACTCCCCCCTCAAAATCAAAGAGGCCGGGAGCGTCTATAAGGTTGATCTTCTTTCCCTTCCACTCTAACGGCGCAACGGCCGTGGCAATAGACGCCTTCCTGCGGATCTCCTCAGGGTCATAGTCGCAGACGGTATTGCCGTCCAGAACCTTCCCCCTCCTGTCGGTGACCCCCGCAAGATAGAGCATCGCCTCTGCCAGGGTGGTCTTTCCCGCGCCGCTGTGTCCCGCAAGCGCCAAGTTGATGATGTCCTTCGCCGCGTACTGGTTCATAATTTTCTCCTTTCAAAAGTCCAAAGACCGATTATTCGCACAAGTTCATATTATACAGTATAATCTCCCGAAATACAATGCCAAATCTCGGCAAAATCCCTAAATTATCAGAAATTCCAGTCTTTTGGCAAGTTTTTTGTATACTTTATCTTCTGACCTTGGGGATCAGCAGCTCCAGCGCGAGGAACAATCCCTCAAAGAGGAAGAGTATCCAGGAGGGCAGCCTCCCTATTGCGCCGAAGCAGGCGAGGAATGCCACTAGGAGGAACCCGAGAATCATGCCGGCGACCTGTACTCCCGCGGTGAGCCCGGCGGAGCGCTTTAGCTCTACGCAGGCGGAGACTATCCTCATAAGCGACTCTGCCCTGCCCTTTGTCGCGACGACTGCGTCCGCGCGCGGGGTCTCAGCCTCTAAGATCTCCTTGGCGGAATCTCCCAGCGCGGCGTCCACCACGCCGACAGAGGCGGCGTCGATTCCGAAGAGCCTTGAGATAAACGCCGGCGTCACGTTGGGATCGTTTGTGCGGATGACCACGCTTACGCCGTTCTGCTCCAGCCTGGTAAGCTCGTTGCGCTTTCTGCGGTCGGCGGTATAGGTAAGGGAGAGCATGGCGCAGACCGAGGTATCAACCGCTATATAGATAATCATCTGATTCCCGCTTGCCATCTGGTTTTCAAGCTCCCTGTCGGGTACGTCTATGCTGTGGTTGAGCATGAGGTTCCTGGTCCCTATGTAGACGTCCTTGCCGTCCACCTTTCCCCTTATGCCGGCGCCCGTATCGTAGGAGACGCTCTCAACCTCTGGCAGTTCTCCCTCGTTCTCGCTGATGACCTGGTCAAATACGCCCAAAAGCGGGCCACCTGCCCTCTGCATCAGGGCAGAGGCTAGGAGGATGGCCTGCTCTGCCGCGGTCTTGCCCCCCTGGGTCTTTATGCCGTTTAAGACCACCGTCCCGCGCGGGAAGATCTCCCCGGCGTCCACCAGTACGGCGTTGGTACCGCCGAACTCCTCTACTGCCTTGTATCCCACGGCCATGCCGCCGGCGCGCCTGGCAGTCTTGCAAAGGCGGCTTACGGGCAGGTTTAGGACCAGCAGATTCCCCGCGGCCACAAAGGCCAGGCTGGAGGCAGCTAAAGCCGCCATCGCCATGGGTATGCTGTTTGTGATGAAGAGCGACACGGCGCAGACTATAAGCGAGGCCAGAAGCCCTACCGGAGCAAGCGACTGGGACACGGTCTCGGAGACATCGGGGGAATAGGAGAGTTCCAGGAACCTGCGCAGGAACCCCGCCTTGGACTGATAGGCAAGCGCGGGGCTGCCCTCGACGCAATCCTTGGTGAGTTTTACGGCGTTATTATAGTCCCCGTAGATGCTTGCGGCATACTTCTGCTCTTTAGAGGTGACGAACCTGAAATTGCTGTGGATTCTCCTCAGCATGGTGAGCTTCCCCGCACAGTTCAAAAACAGCATGGCGTTTAGGATGACCCCGTAGAGGTAGAAGTTTCCGCCGGCCAGGTCAGTGCGGAAGAAGACGGATACCAGCGTCTCCGCAGCGACAGCGACAGCCGCCACCGCAAGTCCGCTGTCAGCGTTTGGCGTGAGGTTAAACAGCGCCTTAAGCCCCCCGGCGACGGTCCTGTAGCAAACCCCCAAGGGGACAAAAAGCAGGACCGCTGAGAGTATTACATAGACTATCCCGGCGGTGCCGCCGTCCTCTGTCCCCTTCATCCGCGAGGAGAAGACGATGTTGAATATCGCGCCTAAGACGAAGCATACCGCGGTAATGCCCAGCCTCAGCGTCAGGGCGTGCATATCCCCCCTCAGCTCCTCTGAGATGGAGCGCGCGTCCTCCCTGCCGGTGTAGTCGTCTATGTCCTCGGCGGGCTCGGACCTCTCGGGGGTCTCGTCCCTCTCCCTTGTCCTGCGGCGTCTTGGGCGCTCGTCGCCGCCCTCCCTCATCAGGTCCTCGCTCTCTGAGAGGAGGGCGCTTTGGACGGTGTCAACGTTTATGATATGCGTGGGTATATCGCGCGACCTGTACTCGTAGACGTAGGAGATGTGCGGGACCTCCTCGCTCTCTCTCCCCTCTATGACCTCGGGCGGGACCTCGTCATCCATATCATTTGCGGCAGGCTCCTCCCCGGGACCTGTAGTATCGCTTGAGGAGATGTCCTCAAACTCTCCGGGACCCCCGCTTGAGGAGATGTCCTCAAACTCCTGCGGCGGTGCGCTCCCCCTGTCATCTGAGACGGCGCGGCGGGGCGGGGACGGCTCCTCCTCGTTTATCCTGTGGATCTCCATGGTATCGCTCTGCGTATTCAGCCTTATCTCCACGTCCTGGGACTGAGAGCTCTCTGCCATCGCCTGCTCGTAATCCTCTATGCTGCCGCCGCCTGAGGATGAGCGCTCTGTCCCAAGGCCGTGCTCCTTCACATATGGGTCTGCCGCAAAAGAGCTTACCGGCATCGGGGCGACCACGCCAAACTCGCTGGCTATCTCCTCGGCGTCAACACCGGCGTTCTTGACCGCCTCTGCCACACGGCGGCGGCGCTCCTGCTGGAGGCGCTTGAAATTTAGCTCCACCTCGTCGTCCACGGCCTTCTTGGAGTCGTCAAACAGCGACTGGTACTCGGCATCGTCCAGGGTGAACTCCCCGGTCACGGGGTCAAAACCCTTGCGGTACTCGTCTATCGGCTTTAGCTGCAGGCCGTAATAGACGTCGTCGCTCTCGTCAAACTCCGGCACCTTCTTCCTGCGGCCGAAGAAGCCGCGGCGCTTTTTCTTCTTCTTTTCGCGCGGCTCCTCTTCCTCCTCGTAGTACTCGTCCCGGGGGGGAGGATTGTTTCCCGTCGCGTAGGCGTTCAGGTCGGCGATGTCCTCATCCTCCTCGCGGTCAGGTGTTCTCTCGTAAACCTCTTCCCTTTTGGGGGCGGGCCGGGGTCTGGGAGCCGCAGGCTCTTCTTTGGGGGGAGCCTCCTCTGGGGCCTCCTCCTCTGCCGGAGGTTCACCCCCGTCCCTTCTCTTTCTCTCCTCGTCAAGTATTTCCTCTAGGGAAAATTCTCTGTTCTCGTTCATCAGGAGTCCCTCCTTGCGGGATTTTCCGCTCTCTGCCTTGAGATCTCACAGCATATTACCCCCGCAGCCACGGAGGCGTTTAAAGAATCTATCTTTCCCCTAACGGGTATGGATACCGTAAAATCCGCCTTTTCCCTTACAAGCCTTCCAAGTCCGCTTCCCTCCGCCCCGATGACCAGCGCGGCGGGACCTGAGAAATCCGTCTCGTAATAGGGCCTGCCGTCCATGTCCGCACAGTAGACCCAGACGCCGCGCTCCTTTAGGTAATCCAGAAAGGAGGCTATGCTGTTCACCCGGGCCACGGGGAGATGTTCCACCGCCCCGGCGGAGGCCCTCTCTGTGGCGGGACTTAGCCCCGCGCTCCTGCGCTTCGGGATAACCACGCCGTGGGCCCCGGCACATTCCGCCGTGCGGATTATGGCGCCCAGGTTCTGCGGGTCCTCTATCCCGTCGCAGACCAGGATAAACGGCGGCTCCCCCCTCACCTCGGCAAGCTTTAGGATATCCGGGACGGCTGCGTATTCTCTCACCGCGGCCACGGCCACGACGCCCTGATTATACTCCCCTAGGCTCAGTTGCGCTAGCTTTCTGGGGTCTGTCTCCTTTACCGGGACGCCCAGCTCCCTCGCCTTCGCGATTATCCCGGGGAGGCTGCCGGCCCTCTCACCCTTAGCGACGTACAGGGCCTCTATGGGCCTGCCTGCCCTCAGCGCCTCGCTGACCGCCTGCCTGCCGACAATGATCCCCGCGCCGGGCTCTTTTCTCTCTGTCATATCGGCTCCTCGGCTCTAAACTGTATCTGCCCCTATTTTAACACATTTCTCTCAAAATCTCAAATAAAATCTCAGTTTTCTCGCCGTTTTTTGTATCATTGGCTGTTTATGCGTTAAACCTGTATTTTCTTGCAGAGTTTGTATATCATACTTTTGGTGCCGATTCGCACCGTAAAAATCCAAGCGGTTTACATAACTGAAATTTTATTTCTAGCCAAGTATGTTGAAAATCCTGTGGAAAATGTTAGAAACTCGCGTCTTTTGCCGTTTTTGGGCTGTTAGAAACCGTTTTGGGCAAAAAATTATGTAAATTTGAGACTTTTCTGCCGGAAGATTTTCCCGCCGTCGCCGCAATAATTCGCTTTTGGAAAATACCCAAGATCTTGCGGGAGGGCCTTAATCCCCACACTATTTTGTGCGTTCATGAATTTGCGTATATTCCATTTTATACCAATTTTGGGGTTTGTATAAAGTTTTACGGGGTTTTTCGCTTTTTTATGCGGTTTGGGCTTTATTCCGCGGGGGTTCTGTGGTATACTCCTAAAAGCAGGGCCAAATACCAGTTTTTTTCGGTAAATCGGCCTGTTTTGGGATATTTCGGCGTCTTATATCCATGTATTTTTATCCTAAAATTTTGGGAGGTAATTTTATGCGCGAAGATATCTGCTCCATTCCGATCAACGACGTTTTTTTGCCAAAGGACGGCTGTCCGTTCTGCCGGATGAGGGATATGCTGGAGGACAGGATGGCGACATACATCACCGGCGCGGCGATGATGGAGCCTGACGTGCGGGTCGAGACGAACCGCCTGGGCTTTTGCAGCGAACATTTTTCGCAGATTCTCTCGCGCGGGCAGAAGCTCCCCGTGGCGCTGATTCTTGAGAGCCTATTAGACGAGGTGAGGGGTGACGTCTTCCCCGAGGGAAAGATAAACCCCAAAAAGACCGTGCAGGCCGTAAAGCGCAGGGAGGAGAGCTGTTTTATCTGCGAGAACATAGAGAAGAACAGAGAGCACCTGATGAAGAGTTTCCTAAACCTCTGGAGGACCGACCCGGATTTCAAAAAGCTCTATGCAGAGCAGCCGTTTATCTGTCTAAAGCATTACGGCGAGGTGATGGAGGCGTCCTCCTCCCTGCCAAAAAAGGAGCTTGCAGAGTTTGAGGAGGTCACCACGGCGCTGGCAAAGAACTATCTTACAGAGCTTAAGGCGGACGTGACGCATTTCTGCAGGATGTTTGACTACCGAAACGCCGGCGGGGACTGGGGGAATTCCCGCGACGCGAGCGAGAGGGCCATAGAGTGGCTGACCTCCCGCAAGCCCGAAGTCCTGGACCGCGCTGATGAGAAGAACAGATAGCGTGAGGATCAAGGCGGTATTCTCCCCTGGGCAGACCCTCTTCTGCGGGCAGACCTTCAGCTTTAAAGAGACCTCTCCCGGCGTATACGAGGGCGTGAGCGGGGGGAGGTTCCTGCGGCTTTATGACCGCGGGGAGGAGCTGGAGCTCATCTGCGGGGAGGGGGATTTTCCCTACTGGGAAAACTATTTTGACCTAAAAGAGGACTACGGGGCAAAAAAGGCGGAGCTCTCCAAAATAAGCCCGGTACTAAAAGAGGCGATAGCCTATTCCCCCGGGATAAGGCTTTTGCGGCAGGAGCCCTGGGAGGCGCTCTGCGCCTTCATCCTCTCGCAGAATAACAATATCGCGAGGATTACGGGCCTGGTATCGAGGCTCTGCCAAATCTTTGGGGAGCCTGTATGCGAAGGTTACGCCTTTCCCTCCCCGCAAAAGCTTAAGTCCCAAAGCCTGGAGGACCTCGCCCCGCTGAGGGCGGGGTTTAGGGCAAAATACCTCTTAGACGCGGCGGAGAAGGTCGCGGGCGGTGAGGTTTCTTTTAAGGACATAGATCTGGCGGGTGCGGACTTTGGCAGGGGCGAGCTCAGAAAAATCCTGGGCGTGGGGCCGAAGGTCGCGGAATGTACCCTCCTCTTCGGCTTTCACAAGACGGAATGTTTTCCCATGGACGTCTGGATGAAGAGGGTGATGAAGACCCTCCTGCCCGGCATCACTCCTGAGGATTTCGGGGAAAACGCGGGCCTAGCGCAGCAGTACCTGTATGAGTATGCCAGGAACCATCCCGGGCTCTTTACCTAGCTGAGAAGCTCTGCCAAAAGGGCGTTAGAGACCAAAAAACCCTCCGGCTTAAAATATATCCTCCCGCTCTCGACACCAAGCAGGTCTTGCGGGCAGTTTTCGCAGTTTTTTAGGATTCTCCCGAAGTTTTCCTCTCCCTCCTCTCCGAAGCGCTCCACGCAGTCAGAGAGGACTAAACCCCTTGCAAGCCTTAAGTTCAGCATCGCGAACTCCTCGAAATCTCCGCCGTCCCCGTCCGGGATTGGCGGTTTTCCCTCTATGAAGGCGCTTATGTCCGCGTGGTAGTAAAACCTCTTCCCGTTAAAGAAGCTGTGCGCGGCGGGGCCAAAGCCCAGGTATTCCTCCCCGCGCCAGTAGGTTAAATTATGCCTGCTCTCAAAGCCGGGAACTGAAAAATTGCTTATCTCGTACTGCCCAAAGCCGCACTTCTCAAGATATCTGACCAGGGAGAGGTAGAGCCCCGCGGCATCGTCATCAGGTAAGGGCTTAACCCCCGTCCTATAAAAGGCCGTCCCCTCCTCGATTTTTAGCATATAGGCCGAGATATGCCGTACCCCTAGGGATATCGCAAAATCGGCAGAGGCCCTAAGCGTCTCCCAATTTTGCCCGGGCAGCGCCAGCATAAGGTCTAGGGAGATGTTTGAGAGCCCCGCCCTCTGCGCCGCATTCACCGCCCTCTCCACGTCCTCTGCGCTGTGGCGCCTGCCGAGAAAAGAAAGCTCCCCCGCGTCCGCCGACTGCATACCCATGGAGAGCCGGTTAAAGCCTGCCCTTCTAATCTCCCAAAAGAAATCTTCCTCTATCTCCCCGGGGTTTGCCTCAAGGCTGATCTCCGCGTCCTTACCAAGGTCAAATACCCTGGAGATCCCGTCAAGTATCCTGCAAAGCCTCTCCCCGCCCAGCAGGCTTGGGGTTCCCCCGCCAAAATACACCGAACCTATCCTCTCCCCCCTAAAGCCCTCATAGGCTAGGGGGAGAGCTTTCATATACCCCTCTACCAGGTCATCCTTGGGTTTGATAGAGTAAAAATCGCAATAGGGGCATTTTCCCGCGCAGAACGGGACGTGGATATATAACCCCCGCCCGCTCATTCGTCCAGTTTAAGCACGGCCATAAAGGCCTCCTGGGGTATCTCCACGGTGCCGAACCTCCGCATGCGCTTCTTGCCCTCCTTCTGCTTTTCAAGCAGCTTCTTCTTGCGGGTGATGTCCCCGCCGTAGCACTTGGCAAGCACGTCCTTCCTCAGCGCCTTCACCGTCTCCCTGGCTATTATCTTCCCGCCGACGCAGGCCTGGATGGGTATCTCGAAGAGCTGGCGGGGTATGGTCTCCTTTAGCTTCTCCGCCATCTTCCTGGCCCTGGGATAGGCCTTGTCCGCGTGGATGATGAAGCTTAGCGCGTCCACAACCTCCCCGTTTATCATGATATCCAGTTTTACAAGCTTGCTTTGGACATATCCCTTCAGCTCATAGTCAAAGCTGGCATATCCCCTCGTGCGGGATTTCAGCGCGTCAAAGAAGTCGTAGATTATCTCGTTTAGCGGCAGCTCGTAGTGGATGTCCACGCGATCCTGGTCTATATAGTCCATGTTCTTAAAGACCCCGCGCCGGTCCTGGCAAAGCTCCATGATATTCCCCACATACTCCGCCGGGGAGTAGATATGCGCGTCCGTTACCGGCTCCTCCGCGCTCAAAATCAGCGAGGGGTCCGGGTAGTTTGTGGGGTTGTCTATGCTTATCTCCTCTCCCGTACTCAGCTTTAGCCTGTAGACCACGCTTGGGGCCGTGGTGATGAGGTCTAGGTCATACTCCCTCTCAAGCCTCTCCTCTATGACCTCCATATGCAAAAGCCCCAAAAAGCCGCAGCGGAACCCGAAGCCCAGCGCGGCAGAGGTCTCCGGCTCGAAGGAGAGGGAGGCGTCGTTTAGCCTCAGCTTTTCAAGGGATTCCCTAAGGTCCGTATACTGTGCGCCGTCCGCGGGGTAGATTCCGCAGAAGACCATGGGCTGTGCAGCCCTGTATCCGGGAAGGGCAGTAGCGGCCGGGTCCCTCACAAGCGTGACGGTGTCCCCGACCTTTGCCTCCCCTATATCCTTGATGGACGCGGCGATATACCCCACCTCCCCGGCAGAGAGGCCCTCTGCGGGCTCTAAGGACGTCGCCCTTAGGTACCCGCACTCCACCACCTGAAACTCCCCTCCGGTCGCCATCATGCGTATGCTGTCCCCGGGGCGTAGGCTCCCGTCCATCAGCCTGACATAGACTATTACCCCCCTGTACGGGTCGTAGTAGGAGTCGAATATAAGCGCCTTAAGCGGGGCGTTCTCATTTCCTCCCGGTGCCGGAATATCCGTGATGATCCTCTCCAGCACCTCGCCCACGTTCTCCCCCGTCTTGGCAGAGACCCTTGGCGCATCCATCGCCGGGATGCCTATGACGTTCTCAATCTCCCGGCAGACCCTCTCAGGGTCGGCTGAGGGCAGGTCTATCTTGTTTATCACCGGCAGGATCTCCAGTCCCGCGTCCGCCGCAAGATAGGTGTTTGCAAGCGTCTGCGCCTCTATCCCCTGGGTGGCGTCCACCACAAGCACGGCCCCCTCGCACGCCGCAAGAGAGCGCGATACCTCGTAGTTGAAGTCCACATGGCCCGGGGTATCTATCAGGTTGAAGGTATATTCCTCCCCGTCTTTGGCTTGATATCTAAGCGTCACGGCGTGGGCCTTGATGGTTATCCCCCTCTCGCGCTCCAAATCCATATTGTCCAAAAGCTGGTCCTCCATCTCCCTTAGGGGGACGGCGTCGGTCAGCTCTAGGATTCTGTCGGCCAGGGTGCTTTTTCCGTGGTCTATATGCGCTATTATGCTGAAGTTGCGGATCTTCCCTCTGTCCATCTCGCAGGTTCTCCTTAATTTTCCTTTCCGCCATTATACAGTATCCCG
>CAZRQD010000019.1:0-29070 GCA_964602365.1 uncultured Acutalibacter sp.
TTTTAAATATGCTGAAGGGAAAGGAGGGAATGAGCTCCGGTTATATTTCTATCATGACGATGGATGTTTACGCCGCCGCGACGAAATAGTTTCAACAGGATCAAGCGATTGCCTTTGGGCAGAATGTACATAACGCAATCTCAGGTATGAAATCGTCCCTGCATAAAGGAAATTCAAAATGAGGTGTACACCAATTTTACACCAATTTTTGAAAAGTTATATCAAAGTTATGAGACGAAACGCCTTTTTCCGGACCCTGGAAACCGCATAAAATCTGGCGTTTATCGAGTTATATGAGGTTATGAGCTGATCTATAATTTATTTTTCAAAAGAATTGAGTTTTTCGCGAATTTAGATTATAATTCCTCTAGGCGGGAGGAGAGCTTTTATGATATTCAATGTTATCAGAAGTCTGCTGTCGGGACAGCGTGTGGACATTGCGTCCGTCGCGGCCCAGGCGCTTTCCATAGTCTTTATAATCATCTTTATTCTTCCTCTGCACGAGCTGGCGCATGGCTGGGTCGCGGGGAAGCTGGGGGACCCCACGGCGAAGTATGAGGGGAGGATTACCTTAAATCCTCTCGCACATATCGACTATATGGGGGCACTGGCGCTGTTGCTCTTTGGTTTTGGCTGGGCAAAGCCCGTGCCGGTCGATTCCAGAAATTTTAAAAACCCGCGCAGGGACGTTGCTCTCACGGCATTGGCGGGGCCTGCGGCAAACCTTCTGGCAGCACTTCTGGGTTCTTTCGTGGTCGTCGCGATGAGGCTTTACGCGCCGTATAACGGGTTTACCAATTTTATCTTCAATGCGGTATACTACTATGTGGTGGTAAATATATCTCTTGCGGTTTTTAACCTTCTGCCTGTTCCCCCGCTGGACGGTTCCCGCATAGTCTCGGCGTTTCTTCCGCAAAAGGCGCTGTCGTTCTATTACAGGTATCAGCAGATTTTTGTGATGATTCTTTTCCTTTTGATGATCACGGGGGCTCTCTCAGGACCTCTCTATACAGTACAGAACTTTTTTGCGAACCTTCTCTTCCGGATCGCCGAGCTGCCCTTCAGAATTTTCGGGAAGATCTGACGGATGGAAGAGCTTAGGTACAAAGTTGAGGTCTTTGAGGGACCGTTAGATCTGCTGCTGGCTTTAATCACCAAGAACAAACTGGATATTCTCGATATCCCAATAGCCGAGCTTGTGGAACAGTATCTAGAGCAGATACGTCTGATGCGGGAGGCCAATATGGACCTTAGCAGCGAGTTTTTGACCATGGCGGCCAGGCTTGTGCGCATCAAGACCGCCTCCCTTCTGCCGCGGGATGAGGAGGAAGAGGACCCAAGGCTGGAACTTGCCGGCGAGCTTATAGAATATGAACAGTGCAAGCAGGCCGCGGCCGCGCTTAGGGATATTGCCCGCTTTGATACCGTGACCCGCGAGCCTTTGGCCCTCCCCGCTGATATGACATATAACAGGCGCCATGACCCCAAAGAGCTTTTAAGCGCGCTGCTCTCAGCGGACGGGAGGGGGAGGAGCCTTGCACCGCCGAAGAGGGAGAGCTTTAAGGACCTGGTGGAGAAGAAGATAGTATCTGTCACGTCCCAGGTTATCTCAGTCCTACTGCTGCTGAGGAGAAATAGGAGACTTTCCCTGCGCTCCATCTTCTCTCAGAAAAAGGACCGTTCCACAAAAGTTGCGGCGTTTTTGGCCGTGTTAGAGCTGATGAAGAACAGAAGGATAAGGGTTGACGGCGAGGGAGAGAGCGCCGAGGTGACCCTTACCGGGGAGGCGGGGGAGCGTTGGATAGAGAGGGCCTGAAGGGGAACCTAGAGGCGGTTTTGTTTGCCAGCGGCGAGCCCGTGGCGCTAAACAGAATAGCGCAGGTTTTGGGGATTAGGACCTATGCGGTGGAGGAGCTGTTGGAAGAACTTATGGCAAGGTATAATACCCCCGAAAGCGGTATCCATATCTTGAGGCTTGAAAATTCTGCCCAGTTCGTGACGAATCCCGCCTATATTGACAGCGTCAGGGCGGTTATGGATATCAAGAGGAATGTCCCTCTGTCCCAGGCTGCCATGGAGGTCTTGGCACTGGTCGCTTATAACCAGCCGGTGACAAAGGCGTTTGTAGAGCAGGTCAGGGGTGTGGACTGTTCCGGAGTGATATCGAGTTTGGTACAGAAGGATCTCCTCAAGGAGTGCGGAAGGCTGGAACTGCCGGGAAGGCCTCTCCTCTACGGCACCACTGAGACGTTTTTGAGAGATTTCGGCCTCTCCTCCCTGGACGAGCTGCCGCCTCCGCCCGCCAGCCCTGAGGATTCCGAAGGGACCGGTACTCAGCGAAAGTTTTAAGGGGGAGTCATTGTGGTCGCTCTCATTATCATTCTTGGGATTTTGCTTTTCTTGCTATTCTTGCTTTTCGCCCCCGCTACGGCAGAGGTAGGCTTTGAGGATAAGTTTACCTTAAAGGTCAGGTATCTCTTTTTTACCGTTTCCATCCTGCCATCTAAGTCGGAAGAAAAACCTGAGACCAAATCCAAAAAGAAGGAAAAGAAACCAAAGGAGAAGAAGGAGAGTTCTTTCGATCTTCGCGGGCTTTTAAAAAAAGAGGGGACATACGGTTTTTTAGACGCACTGGTAGACGCTGTCGGGATTTTGAAAACCACATCTAAACGGCTGATTTCCAAAATAAGGCTTGGGTATTTCGATCTCTGCCTCATCACCGCAGGCGGGGCTGACGCCGCACAGGGAGCCGTCAATTACGGAAAATTCTGCTCTATAGTGTACGGCGCCTGCGGGGTTCTCTTTGATCTCCTCCCCTGTGAGAAAAAAGCTGTGTCCGTCTGCCTGGATTATAAGGCGATGGATAATAAGGTCAGCTTTTCCGGGGAATTTTCTCTCAGGCCAATCTATGTTCTCAGGGAAGTTTTCTCTGTCTCCTTCAGAGGAGCGCATGTAATTTGCAAATTTTTGCGGAGCAATTCCCGCAAAGAAAGTATAAAGAAAGGAACTCGCGCAAGCGAGAACGGGTGAAATTAAATGAGTACTAACCAAGTAGGCAATCTTCTGGATTCCTCCATGGAAAAGATCAGGCAGATGGTGGACGTGAACACCGTCTTAGGCGATCCTGTGACAACCCCGGACGGTACCACTGTCATTCCCGTAACCAGGGTCAGCTACGGTTTTGCCTCAGGAGGGTCTGACCTGCCCTCAAAATCCCAGCCGGCGGAAGGGCTTTTCGCCGGGGGCAGCGGCGCCGGCATAACGCTTATTCCCATCGCGTTTTTGGCCATCTCCCACGGAAATGTCCGGCTGCTTCAGATCGAGCCCTTCACCGGCCCGATAGACCGCGCGCTTGAGAAGATTCCAGAGCTGGTGGATAAGGTATCCATGCTCCTCAAGAAGGACAAAAAGCATCCTGAAGCCGAAGACTCAATAGAAACTCCCAAATCCGCAGAGGAACCGCCGAAAGCTTCATGCGAAGAAACAACCAAGGAAGAGCCGCCCAAAACGCCAAGCGAGCAGCAAGCCGAGTAGGGTTTAAGTTTGATTTGGACAGAGCAGATGGAGTAAAACGGGAGAGGATACAGAAAATCCTCTCCTTGTGGGGAATAGCCGCCCGCAGAAAGGCAGAGAACTTAATCATAGAAGGCAGGGTCAGCGTAAACGGGAAGGTAGCTAAAATAGGCGACAGCGCTGACCCGGAGAGGGACGCCATTGCCGTGGATGGGAAAAGGATTTTTCCATCCAAAGGCGGAAATATCTATCTTGCCCTCTATAAGCCGCGCGGCTATCTCACCGCCATGTCGGACGAGAGGGGCAGGCGGTGCGTCTCAGAGCTTGTCTCGGATCTGAATGCGCGGGTCTACCCCGTAGGGAGACTTGACAAGGATTCTGAGGGCCTGCTGCTTATGACGAATGACGGTGACTTCGCCCAGCTTGCCGGCCACCCTTCCGGCCGCGTGAAAAAAACTTACAGGGTAACTGTTAGGCCCAATATCACGGATGAAGAACTGGCGAGGATAGAGTCAGGTATTCTTATAGACGGGGTGAAGACTTCCCCTATTAAGGTCACTGTGCTGAAGGAAGAGCATGGTCGCGCGGTGATAGAAATGGTCCTGACAGAGGGCAGGAACCGGGAGATCCGCAAGATCTGCGAGGCGCTGGGACTTGAAGTCGCACGCCTTAAGCGCGTGGCCATAGGTCCGGTGAGGCTTGGGATGCTTCATCCCGGGGAATACAGGGAGCTAACCCGGGAAGAGTTGAGGGAGTTCAGGGGCGGAAGCATTAACAGAAGTTGAATCTCGTAAGGGGCTGTCAAAAACAGCCCCAATATACGGTGAGAGTGCGGGGCTTAAAAAACCCATGGGTTATTTATAAACCCACTGGTTTTTCATAAAACCCAACGAGTCTTAGAAAATTCAGGTTTGTTTTCTGTGGATCTTTAAGTATTTCAATTTCTTTTTTGACAAATCTCGTAGATTGTGCTAGAATATCATCATGAGGTAGAGGCGAATGGGCGTTTCCACTGTCATAACATCGGGAAAGGGCGGCGTTGGCAAGTCGACAGTCTGCGCAGGGCTTGGTTTGGCTTTGGGTTCTATGGGCCGCCGGGTCTTGATGGTTGACTGTGATGCGGGGCTGAGATGTCTTGACCGCTTAACCGGAGCCGACAAAGAGGTGGTTTTCGATATCTCGGATGTCGTACACGGCAGGTGTGCGCCCAAAGAGGCCATATATCCCTGTCCCTGGTGCGATGGTCTGTTTGTCTTGCCTGCTTCGCCCAGTGACCTGGTGACGCCCGCAGTGATGAGGAATTTGGGCAGGATGCTCAAGAAGTACTTTGATCATGTGCTTTTTGATTCCCCCGCGGGTTTAGGCGTGGGTTTCGCGGCCGCGGCATGTTCGGCGACAAGGGCTCTGGTTGTGGCAAGTGCCGACCCGATGAGTATCAGAGCCGCCCAATCAGCAAATGCGCTGCTTAAGGAGATGAAGATAGAACAGACACGGCTTATCATAAACCGTTTGAGTATAGAATTTTTTAGAGAGATGGGAACATATGAAGATCTCGACGCTGTCATTGACAGCGCGGGAATCCGCCTGATAGGCGTGGTACCGGAGGACCTGCCGATGTCTGTGGCGATGCTTGGAGGCTGTGCTCCTAAGAGTGAGGGACCGGGAATGCTGGCTTTTAAGCGTATCGCCCTCAGACTGGAGGGGGAGAGGGTACCGATGTATTTCAGCTAGTATATAAAATCTTGTAGCGGATAAAAAGTTTGGCTTGGAATGAAAGGAAGAGAAGCAGAGAATGAATATTGCACTGAGCGCCCATGATGCGAAAAAAGAGCTGATGGTTCAGTTTTGTATCGCGTATTACGGGATCCTCAGTCAGCACACGCTGTGTGCGACGGGTACCACTGGAAAACTCGTTTCTGACGCGACAGGTCTGGAGATCCAGCGGTTTTTGAGCGGATCGCAGGGGGGAGGTCAGCAGATTGCCGCGCGTATCTCTTTAAATGAGATTGATCTGCTCCTTTTCTTCCGGGACCCGCTGCATCCAAAGCCCACAGAGCCCAATGAGATGAATCTATTAAGACTTTGCGATATGCACAACATACCGGTTGCGACGAATATCGCGACGGCTGAAGCCCTCATCCACTCCCTAGAGAGAGGAGATCTCGATTGGCGCGAGATAGTCAGGGGATAGCGGATTGACCTGCCTGTGTATGGTCAGGCAGGTTTCTCTCTCTTTTTGGGATATCATAAGGGCGATGACGCCTGCCGCAAAAATGCCGGCATTTTTGCATTGACAAAAGGCTTTCCTTGCGCTAAAATAAGACTGTGGTCGATCTTACATGTCTGCGTAGCTCAGTTGGATAGAGCGACCGCCTCCTAAGCGGTAGGCCGGGTGTTCGAGTCACCTCGCGGACGCCAGAGATTCATTGTAAGTAGGTCCGAAGAAAATGGGGAACAGATCATCAAAGTCTGTTCTCCGTTTCTTGTCGTGTTGCCCGGTTTGTCAACAACAAAACGGCGCCGCAAAAAACTGCGGCGCCGTGGTGCCTCCGATCGGAATTGAACCAATGACACAGGGATTTTCAGTCCCCTGCTCTACCGACTGAGCTACAGAGGCAAATATGGCGACCCGGAACGGGCTCGAACCGTCGACCTCTAGCGTGACAGGCTAGCGTTCTAACCAGCTGAACTACCGGGCCAGCTACCAGACTGGTGGGGACAATAGGACTCGAACCTATGACCCCCTGCTTGTAAGGCAGGTGCTCTAACCAGCTGAGCTATGCCCCCCCATAAAGCGTCCCCATCAGAAAACAGTAGTATTTTACATCATGGGGAAAAAGTTGTCAAGACTTTTTTTGAGATTTGTCAGCAGCTCCGGACAATCAAACGAAAATTTCCAAAAACGGTTATGAGATAAAAACACAGAGCAAACAGAATAGCATAACGGATTTAGGGGAAAACTACTTCTCGCTCTCCTTTTCCTCCTGCTTTATCTCCCAGTGTATCAGCAAAGTCAGGGCCGCCCTCAAAGCTATTACGCCCGCGACAATGCCTATCTCGCTCCACTGGTGGACGACGACGGTGCGAAGAATCTCGCTGCCAAGTTTGAATTCAAGTCCCATGGCAAGGCCTTTGGCAAGGTAGATGCGCGTGTCAGGCTTTCGCGTCACATATTTGAAGAGAGCTATCACGCAGGTTATGAGGATAACCGCGACGCCAATATATTCAAAAAATAAAATTCCAAAATCGGTAATAGTTTCCAAGACATTGCGCAGAGTATCAAGCATCAGCTAACCTTCCTTTTATCTTATGGGTTAGAGGGAAGACGGAACCCTCACGAAAATTATACATCTTTTCCCGCTGTTTGCAAGCATAAGTTTTGTCTTTTAGCATATCTCACTGTTCCCCTGAATCCAAGGGGGAAGTTTCCGCGTCTTTACCAGAATCATTCTTCTCCTCAAAGAGGTTGTCACGGGTGATATTTTTTAGCCACTTGCGGCTTTTATAATGCCTAATGACCCAAGGCCACTTCACAAACTCATCTGTGCAGAGCAGGAAATAGACCCACATTGGAGGGAGTTTAAAGACAGCTGCGGCAAGAAAGCCGAGAGGTACCGCATAGCCCCACATGTCTATCAGGTCGCACCAGAAGCCGAACCTGCTGTCTCCTCCCGCACGGAAAACACCGGCTATCAGGGTTGTGTTCACGGCGGCCCCCATGACGTAATAGGTATTGATGAGGAGCATGGTTCTAAGATATCCGGTGGCGGTCTCGTTAAAATCAGCGAAGTGAATGACAAACGGCGTCGCTATAAGTATCAGCAGCCCCCCAATGGCACCGGTAATGACTGTGAGCCTCATGAGCTTTTTGGCGGCCATATCAGCCTCTTCAAGCTTGTTATCCCCTATCAGCTGGCCAAGCAGGATTCCCCCCGCACTGCCAACCCCAAAGCATAGGACAGTGCCGTAGTTGTGCACTACCGAGACGATGGCGTTAGCAGCAACGACATCGCTACCGAGAAAATGGCCGATTATCACGGAATACATGGAATATCCCAGCCCCCAAACCACGTCATTGGCGAGGGCAGGTACGGACATCCTCATAAAGTCCCCGAAGAGGGCCTTATTTCTCAGGAACATATAGGAAGGCTTAAGCTTTACGTTTGGACTCCTCATAGAGACGATCAGAACCAGGACAAGCTCTACTAGGCGGGAAAGCGAAGTGGCTATTGCCACGCCCTGAATTCCCATTTTGGGCAGCCCGAACCATCCGAAAATGAAAACTGCGTTGAGGACGATATTGAGACTGAACGCCACGGTATTCAGAGCCGTGCAGATGGCCACACGTCCGACACTTCTCAAAACGGAGAGGTAGACCTCTGTAAGGCCCCAGCAGAGATACGCGACGCTGAGAATCCTCAAATATTGGGCTCCAAGTTCGACAAGCTCCTGGTCATGGGTGAAGATATGCATCATACCCCTAGGAAAGAAAACCGCGAAGAAGGCGAAGATGACCGAAATACTCATAGAGAAGCGAAGGGCAATTCCCTCCACCACGTCTATGGGCCTCATTTCGCCCTTTCCGTAATACTGCGCGCAGAGCATCGTGGCCCCCGTTCCCAGCCCGTAAAAGACCATGAACAGTATACTCGCGAACTGTGCGGCGAGAGAGACCGCCGAGACCGCGGACTGCCCGACGAACCTGAGCATCACAACATCAGCGGAATTCACAAGCGCGCTTAGGAGATTCTGCAGGACTATGGGAACTACCAGCTTTGTCATCTGCTTATAGAACCCGTCGCCAGTTTTCTTTAGCTCTCCCATAGAAGATGGGCCTCCCAAAATCAAAATCGGACCGTTTGCATTATAGTTTTAGCTTTAGGAAAAGTCAAGCATAAGCCCGAAATAAGTCAAAAAGAATTGACAACCCCGCACAAATTGGATTATAATCGGTCCTGTGAGAAAGGCCGATCTGAATAAGGAAGGGATTTTAAAATATGCAATGGACAGGACTGAATGAGCTGAGGGAAAAGTTTTTGGAATTTTTTGAGGAGAAAGGGCATTTGCGGCTGCCAAGCTTTTCTCTGATCCCAAAAGGCGACAACAGCCTTCTGTTAATAAACTCCGGCATGGCTCCGATGAAGAAATATTTTACTGGTGAAGCTACACCTCCGAGAAAGAGGGTTACTACCTGCCAGAAATGCATTCGCACGCCTGACATAGAAAATGTTGGATACACCGCCAGACATGGAACTTTTTTCGAGATGCTGGGGAATTTTTCCTTTGGGGATTATTTTAAGCATGACGCTATTGCGTGGGCGTGGGAGTTTTTCACCAAAGTTTTGGAGATGCCCCGCGAGCTTCTCTATGTGACGGTGTATGAAGAGGACGACGAGGCGTGGAACATCTGGACCGAGGAGATCGGCATAGACCCTGACCATATGAAGCGCATGGGCAGGGAGGATAATTTCTGGGAACACGGTCCCGGACCATGCGGTCCCTGCTCTGAGATATATTTCGACAGGGGGGAGAAGTACGGCTGCGGGAAGCCGACGTGCGGCGTGGGGTGTGACTGCGACCGCTATGTGGAGATCTGGAACCTCGTCTTTTCAGAGTTCAACTCTGACGGGAAGGGGAACTACCCAAAGATGGAGCATCCCAATATAGATACCGGCATGGGACTGGAAAGGCTTGCCTGCGTGGTTCAGGGGGTTGATAATCTATTTTTGGTGGATACTGTTCAGAATATAATGAAAAAGATCTCTGAGATCTCCGGCATACCGTATGGCGCCGGCGAGAGGACCGATGTATCCCTCAGGGTTATCACCGACCATATCAGAAGTATTGTGTTTATGCTTGGAGACGGTGTCATGCCCTCAAACGAGGGCAGGGGGTACGTTCTCCGCAGACTGCTGAGGAGGGCCGCCCGCCACGGAAAACTTCTCGGTATAGACGGCGCTTTTCTCGCGGAGCTTTCCGATACGGTTATTGCAGAAAACGAAAAGGCATATCCGGAGCTAAGGGAAAAGAGAGAGACCATAAGAAAGATAATCTCATTTGAAGAGGAGAATTTTGGTCGCACGATAGACCAGGGGCTGGCGATGCTTACCAGCTTCATCGACCGCGCCGATTCCAAGGTCTTTTCCGGCGACCACGCCTTTACGCTGAACGATACCTATGGCTTCCCGCTGGACCTCACAAGAGAGATTCTTGCAGAACGCGGAATGAAGGTGGACGAGGAGCGCTTTAACCAGCTGATGCTACAACAGCGCGAGCGCGCGAGAAATGCGCGTAAAAATGCGGGGACAGACGCGTGGAAGGGCGAGGGCGGCGCTGTGACCGGCTTGCCGGAGACGATTTTCAAGGGATATACCGAATACAAGACTGATGCCAGAGTCCTCGCAATCATAAAAAATGGGAAGAGAGTGGATTTTGCGGAGAAGGACGATGAGGTTAGCGTCGTTTTGGACAATACGCCATTTTACGGGGAAAGCGGAGGACAGGTGGGTGACAGCGGGTCAATCTATGCCGAGGGCGTCTCTTTGGATGTGATTGACACCACCCGTGTTGAGGGGGTCTTTCTGCACCGCGCTGCGGTTAGGGAAGGAACTCTAAACGTGGGAGATGAAGTGGTCGCCGCTGTGGACGTCCTCAGGAGAGAGTCCATTATGCGAAACCACACCGCCGCCCATCTGCTTCAGGCCTCGCTTAGAAAGGTTTTGGGAGAGCATGTTGAACAGGCGGGTCAGTTGGTAAATGACGAGCATGTCCGCTTTGATTTTACCCATTTTTCGGCGATGACCCCTGATGAGCTGGCGGCAGTGGAGGTCCTTGTCAATGATGAGATACTCAAAGCTGTCCCTGTATCGGTAAGGGAGATGCCCATAGAGGAGGGCAGAAAGCTTGGCGCCATGGCGCTCTTTGGGGAAAAGTACGGGGATATAGTCAGGGTTGTGTCAACTGAAGACGGATTTTCCATGGAGTTCTGCGGCGGTACCCATATGGATAACACGGCCAGGCTTGGGCTCTTTAAGATTGTCTCTGAGAGTTCTGTGGCCTCTGGTGTGCGCAGAATAGAGGGCGTGACCGGTGCCGGGGTTCTTAAACTGATGGAGATGCAGACCATTACGGTAGGCGAGGCTGCTGCCGCGATGAAGGTACCCAACCCAGCAGAGCTTCCCCTAAGGGCTAGGCAGGTCATGGCAGAGCTGAAGGAAAAGGAGAGGCAGATAGAGACATTGAATTCTAGGCTTGCCGCCGCGTCCGTAGAGGATGTGTTCAGAAATGCACAGGAGGTGGACGGTGTCAAGGTGGTGTATGCCCTGCTCTCCTCCACGGGAACAGATGCCCTTAAAGCCATTTGCGACAGGGTTAAGGATTTTCCCGAGGCTGTGATAGGCGTCTTCGCCGGTGTAAGCGAGGGCAAGGGCACTTTGGCCGCGGGGTGCAGTAAGGCAGCGCAGGAGCGAGGGCTAAAGGCTGGGCAGCTCGTCAAAGAGACCGCGATGCTCACTGGCGGAAACGGGGGAGGCAGACCTGACTTCGCAATGGCCGGGGCTAAGGACCTCACAAAGCTGGACGAGGCATTGGAATCAGTGCCAGGCCTCGTAAGGAGATATCTAAAAGGGTAAAGGAGCTTTAGTATGTCGGACTGTATTTTCTGTAAAATCGCCGCGGGTGAAATCCCGTCCAATAAAGTCTATGAAGATGAGACAGTGCTGGGATTCTACGACCTGGACCCCCAGGCACCTGTGCATGTCCTGCTTATCCCAAAAGAGCATATCTCATCTGCGATGGAGGTAACTTCCGCAAACAGCGCAGTGGTTGGGCATATCTTTGAGGTCGCTGCAAAACTATCCGGTGAGCTGGGACTGGAGAACGGCTTTAGGATTGTCTGCAACTGCGGGGAAGACGGAATGCAGAGCGTCAAACATCTCCATTTCCATCTGCTGGGAAAGAGAAAAATGGGTTGGCCGCCCTTTCCCAAAGGCTGAGAATTATTATCAAATAGAAAGGTAAGGAGGATCATTATGGCAGAGGTCTACAAAATGAACATCGCGGGGTGCGAGAGGGAACTTCCGATCTGCCCAATAGACGAGCATATGGATATCGCGGGTTTTGTAATGTTCGGAGATATCGAGGTTACAGAATGTGCCGCCAAAGCGCTTCTGGAAAAATGTCCCGAACACGACGTGATATTGACTGCTGAGACAAAGGGAATACCACTTGCGTATGAGATGGCAAGGATAGGATGCAGGAGCTACGTCGTGGCAAGAAAGGGAGTAAAGGCCTATATGGAGGACCCCATCCATGTGGAGGTTAAGTCCATTACCACAGACCATGTTCAAAAGCTATATCTGTCAAAGGCAGACAGGGAAATGCTCTCCGGCAAGCGTATTCTAATAGTGGACGATGTGATTTCAACCGGCGAGTCTCTGGCCGCTATAGAGGAGCTTCTGAAGGGAATCGATGGCAATGTCGTGGGCAAGGCCTGTGTGCTGGCTGAGGGTGATGCCAAGGACAGGAAGGATATCATATATCTTGAGCCCTTACCTCTCTTTTTCAAATAAGCTGTGAGAAGGCCCTTCGCGGTTTTTGGGTTTTCCGCTTTTGCGGCCCTCATATTATGCTCTTCAATTTCCTGGAGATACAGCAGGACGTTGGGCCTTGTGGCTCTCGTCTGCGGTTTGGTGTGCCTCGGCGTCTCATTGATCTTAGGGAGACAGCCTAAAAGGGTGAGGAAAAGAGAGAACGGCGGGCGGGCCCTTTTGACGTTTGGGATGGCTCTTTTGTCCGCCGCGGTGTTCTGCAACCTTTTCTATATGAGGTTTTCACGGGAGACCGTCCCCGTAAGGTCGCTTTCCGGGGAAGAGGCGTTGATAGAGGGAACTTTCCTTGATGTACCTGAAAATTCCTACGGACGCTACTATTACACCGTGAGGGTGGAGAGCGTGAAAATCAGCGAGGGCACCGCTAATTTGGATGATTTCAGGCTGAGACTGATGAGCTGGCAGCCGATAGAGGCCGAGCCGTATGACGGGTTCGAGGCAGAAGTGAAGTTCTATGCCTTTGACGATACGGGAGGTCTCTACTCAACTGCCAACTCCCGGCTTGCCGACGGTATGGTTCTTGGCGCTTATCTCAGCGGGGAAGATATAAAAATCATCCCAAACAGCGCCGCTTCCCCCGGCAAATTTTTTGTTGCGGCAAGGACTGCCCTTGGGAGGGTATTTGACAAATTCCTTCCCCGTAGAGAGGCTGGGCTTATCCGGGCTGTGCTTCTTGGGGACAGAACAACCCTCTCTGATGAGATATATCAGGACTTTCAGTCGATAGGAGCGTCTCACCTCCTTGTGGTGTCGGGACTGCATATTTCGGCGCTTATGGCGGTATTGAGACTGGCTTTTTCCCGTATTCCGATCCCCAAGGCGTTTAGGAATGCCCTCAATGCCCTTGCGCTTTTGGGATTTCTCGCGATAATCGGCTTTCCTCCCTCGGCCGTTAGAAGCGGAGTGATGTTTTTAGTTTTTCTCCTTGGGGATTCCATCGGCAGGGAACCGGACAGTGTAAATTCCCTGGGATTTGCCGTCTTTCTCATCTGTCTTCTAAACCCGTATTCGGGCGGAGATCTTGGTCTGGCTCTTTCAGTCATGACGACGCTGGGCATTTTGCTATTCTCAGGGGATATTTCCGCATTTCTCACGAAACACATTCCAAACGGCGCAATATCGAGAATACTTAAGCCCGCCTGTGTTTCTATCTCTTTGACGGTAAGTGCGCAGCTTATGTCATTGCCTGTACTCATGCTTGTGTTCCGCGGCCTGCCGGTCTGGGCTCCGCTTTCGGGAATACTCCTCATCCCGCTTGCCGAGATATTGCTCTACACTTCTCTTCTTACAAGTATTTTTGGGATTATCCCGGTGATGAAGCCGGTCGCCGCTCTCTTTGCCTTTTGCGCGGGGTGGCTT
This sequence comes from uncultured Acutalibacter sp., assembly GCA_964602365.1. Taxonomy (GTDB): domain Bacteria; phylum Bacillota; class Clostridia; order Oscillospirales; family Acutalibacteraceae; genus Acutalibacter. Next base: position 13,482 of record CAZRQD010000019.1, read on the forward strand.
GCCAGGCTCCTCATAAAAATTGCCGAACTTTTGGCAAAACTTCCTATGGGGTTTTTGGACCTCTCAAAACCAATCTGGCTTTTTGCCCTGGGTGGAAGTTTCCTGCTCTTGATCTTCTTTATTCTGGTTTTCAAGGACAGAGAGGGAGTCGCTGTGGTCTTGACCGGAATAGCAGCCCTCTTTGGCGCGGCTTTGTTCATGGATACGGCGGAGCGAGGGGTGACGTTTGCGGTATCAGCGGATTCATCAGCCGTGGTGGCGGTGAAAGATAAGGAGGCTGCGGTTTTTCTTCTTGACGGGTACCGCACAGGTGCCGCGAACGAGCTTTTGCGCAGAGAGAATATTGGGCATATAGATTCCCTGATACTCATGAGCAATGGCAGAGACGCAAAGGAGACCGCACAGAAGCTCCTGGCCTCTCGCAGGGTGGACAAGGTTTTTCTCAGTGATGAGGCGAGACTTGACCGTTATCCCGATGTCAGTACCGAAGTGATAGGACTTGCGGACGGAGAAACTCTGTATATTCTAGGAGACTACAGGGCAAAAGCCGGTGATGGGCTCTCAGAAATTGATTTTTCGGTCTGCGGACAGAATGTCAGAATAGGACTGGGAGACGGAGATGAGAAGACTGCGCTCGCATTTGGCGGCGGAGGAAGCGGTATAGAGCTGGTCATCAATACTGAGGACAGGGAAAATCTTAATCCGGGAAACTATATATTTCCCGGCGAGGGCGGAATCGTGGTAGAGATCTACCGGGACGGAAGCTATGGTATTAGAGGTGAGACTGTTGGGGGAAATGAGTGAGAGCGAACTCAATAATGAGCTTAGGAGCGGAAAGCTCAGGCAAATTTATATCTTGCTTGGGGAGGAAAAGTATCTTGTAAGGCGCTTCGCCAAGAGAATTATAAAGAAGGCGGGAGGAGAGGAGTTCAGCGAGTTCAATTGTCAGGAGTTCCCCTCTTCAGTTTCTGCCGATACTGTTTCGGACGCTGCTTTGGCACTTCCCCTGTTTTCTTCGCATAAATGCGTGGGTGTCTCTGACTGGGACTTTGAGGCGAAAGATTCAGACAGCGTTAAGAAGATTACAGAACTTGTGGGGATTCTGCCTGATACTACAACAATCGTTTTCTGGTATCCCACGGTAGATTTTACGGGAACGGCCTCAGCTAAAGGTAAGAACTTTATCAAAGCGGCCGAAAAGGCAGGCGCTGGTATCCTCAGGTTTGGGGCAAGGGGAGAGGGAGAGCTTATAAGGCTGATTTCAAAGGAAGCTGAAAAATCCGGTCTTGACATTTCACGCAGGGACAGCCAGAGAATTTTGGAATTTACCGGAAGGGATATAACTAGAATTCTTTCCGAGATGGAAAAGCTCTGTTCATATGCCCTGGGACTTGGAAGAGATGAGATAACTGCAGACTTGATTGAGGAAATCTGCTATAAGAGTACGGAAACCACTGCTTTTCTTATGAGTGACGCTCTCCTTCGCGGAAATTATGAGGAGGCCTTCAAGCTGTTAGATTCACTTCTCTATCAGAATGAGGAGCCAGTGGCGATTTTGGGAGCCCTATCCTCCGCGTATATTGACATGTACAGGGTATCGGTGGCCTTAGAGAGCGGGCATCCGGCATCTTACGCCGCGAATTTCGGCGATTATAAGGGCAAGGAATTTCGGCTGAGAAATGCAGAGAGAAATCTCAGAAAATTTAGCGGACGCAAAGCTGCTAGAAGTGTGGAACTCCTCCTTCAGGCAGATAGTGCGCTAAAGGGGTCTCGCGTTGACGGGCGCATAATCTTGGAGGAGCTTTTAGCAAAACTGCTTATGGTTTTACAGGGAGAGGAAATCAAGTGATGCGCATAAGGGAAGCCATCGTAGTTGAGGGAAAGTACGATGTGCGCAGGCTCTCTTGTATAGTTGATGGGGTTATAGTTGAAACTGGCGGCTTCTCTGTCTTTAATGATAAGGAGAAAATCTCTTATCTGCGCAGGCTAAAAGAGGAGAGGGGACTTATTCTTCTCCTAGACAGTGACGGCGCAGGTTTCCTGATAAGAGGCAGGCTCTCCTCCATACTTGGACCTAAAGGGCTAAAGCACGCCTATATTCCCGACGTCTTGGGCAAAGAGCGCCGTAAGGCGGCAGCTTCTAAAGAGGGAAAACTGGGCGTGGAGGGCATGGACCTAAATACCCTAAGAGATGTGCTTATAAGGTCAGGTGCGACGATTGAGGGTGATGAGAGTAAAGCTAACGGCGCTACTAGGGTCACAAAAACCGATCTCTATGAACTGGGGCTTAGCGGCGGGGTGAACAGCATGAAAAACCGAGAGACGGTGAAGCGGGCCCTTGGCTTTCCGCAAAACCTCTCTTCAAACGGGTTTTTAGCCGCGATAAACGCATTTTTTGACCGTGAGAGTTTCTACAGACTTTTTCCAAAAATACTGGAGGAAAATGAGGACTGAAGATTGTCAATCAATGGAAAGGAGACTTTATGGCAAGTGATTCCCGCTTTGCGGTGCTTATAGACGCAGAGAATATATCTGTCAAATACATCAAACTGATAATGGACGAGATCTCAAAGGACGGCATTGCGACATACAAACGAATATACGGGGACTGGAGCAATCCAGACCTAAAAAACTGGAAAAATGTGCTTTTAGACAATTCTGTCCTGCCAATACAGCAGTACAGCTATACCTCAGGAAAAAACTCTACGGACTCTGCCATGATCATCGACGCGATGGATATTCTCTATTCAGGGCAGGTGGAGGGGTTTTGTCTCTGCTCTTCTGACAGCGATTTTACAAGACTGGCGGCAAGACTTAGAGAGTCGGGGATGACGGTGATAGGGATGGGGGAGAGCAAGACCCCAAACTCCTTTATCGCAGCTTGCAACCAGTTCAAATATCTGGACATTCTTTCCCGCGCGGATGAGGACGATTCTCAAGATGAACTTAAAAGAGGTAACCCCAAGTCAAAGCAGGGTGCGGAGAAGACCTCTGTTAAGAGCAAAAAGGAGAGTCCGCCCGAGGTGTCGGAGACTGCGGCGTCATCTCCGCAGACAAGTATAGATACATTGAAGAGCGCTCTTCGCACAATAGTCAGGGAAAATTCTGACGAGGATAACTGGATTTTTTTGGGCAAGGTTGGGGCTCTGCTTGTAAAGAGATACCCCGATTTTGACGTGAGAAACTACGGATTTTCCAAGCTGACGACTTTTTTGAACTCTCTGGATATGTTTGAGATGAAGAGCGAGCGAAGGGATGACAATAACGCTGCGCTGTTCTATATAAGGCTAAAAAATACTTAGGCTTACGCTTTTGGCAAGACTTTTTCATATGCGAGACGTTCAGCGCCGTCGCCAAGGTATATGACGCCCGCGTAGGAGAATCCGCTTTTTCTGAGGACGCCCTGCATTGGCAGGTTCCCTCTGTGGGTGTCGGCGCGCAAGTCTGAGATTCCGTTTTCCCTGGCCAGAATTTCCAGCTTCTCAAAGAATAGCCCGGCTATCCCTTTCCCGCGGGCTGATGAGGATACCGCGATGCGGTGGAGATAGGCATAACTCGTGGGGTCCTCTGTCCATCTCCCGTCATAGATTTTTTCGTAAGTCGGTTCCCTTCCAAGAAACAGGCAGGCTGTGCCCAGTATGAGCCCGTTATCTCTAAAAATGTAGCAGTTCCCGCTTAGGATGTCCTCTCTCGCACTTTCAGCGTTAGGATATCCGTCCTGCCACTGGTCCAGCCCTTGAGATTTTAAGAAACTCCTGGCGTCATCGTAGAGGCGTGAGATCTCATGGGTATCGAATATTTTCGCCTTCTCAATCGGCATTTTGCGACCTTCTTTCTCCTGTGAATTCAAGTTTACGGCATAATAGCAAATTTCTCTTGTTTTTTCAAGCACTGTCGTTTATAATATAGACGATGACGAAAGAACGATGAAATAGGCGAGCGGACAGGTCTGCGCGGCGGAACGCCGTGAACCATGTCAGGCGGGGAACCGAGCAGCATTAAGCGGAGGTTTCCGGGCGATGCAGGGCGCCTGTCCGTTCTCTTATTTTACCGGACTTTCGTCTTCCATCTTAAAGGGCAGGGGATGAGGTTTTGTATAAAGTACTTTACCGCAAATATCGTCCTAAGCTCTTTTCAGAGGTGGTAGATCAGCCGCAGGTTACGGTCACACTGAAAAATGAGCTGAAGCGCGGCAGAATAGCCCACGCGTACCTCTTCTCCGGGTCCCGCGGTACCGGGAAGACTACCTGCGCCAAGATTTTGGCAAAAGCCGTGAACTGTGTAAACCCAAAGGACGGCGACCCATGCGGTGAATGTGAGATCTGCAGGGGCATTGAGGACGGCTCTATCATGGATGTGGTGGAGATAGACGCCGCAAGCAATAATGGCGTGGACAGCATCCGCTCCATAATAGAAGAGGCAAATTTTACCCCCTCTGTTACCAAGTACCGCGTATATATTATTGATGAGGTCCATATGCTCTCAACTTCCGCCTTCAATGCGCTGCTAAAGACATTGGAGGAGCCGCCGGAGCATGTAATATTTATCTTGGCCACCACAGAGATACATAAGCTGCTGCCCACTATCCTATCCAGGTGCCAGCTTTTCAGCTTTAAGAGGATCTCTCCAGAAGCCATAGCGGAGAGGCTGACCCGGATCGCAGAGGAGGAAGGCGCGGTCCTTGAACAGGACGCAGCCCTTCTCATCGCGAGGCTTGCAGACGGGGCACTTAGAGATGCGCTCTCCCTGCTGGACCAGTGTCTGGGAAGAAATCTCCATGTGACTTTGGACGTGGTAAACGAGGCTGCCGGACTTGCAGGAAGGGAATATCTAGGGGAGCTTTCCGATGCGATCGCATCAAAAGATACATCTAAGGCGCTTAGAACGCTTGACCTGCTGCACAGACAGTCGAAGGATATGAGCCGTCTCTGCGAGGAGCTTGCCGAATATTTTAGGGGTCTCATGCTTATAAAGGTCATGAAGGACCCCGGAAATATGCTGAATGTCTCCCAAGCGGAAAGAGATGAGATGAGCTTAAGGGCCAAAGCTGCCAGCTTAAGCGAGGTATTGCATGCGCTTGACAGTTTTGAGGAGACCCTTGACAAGATGAGATATTCCGATCCCAGAACTCAGCTTGAGATGGCGATGGTGAGGCTCTGTAACCCCGAGCTTGACAGCTCTACCTCGGCGATTTTAAGGCGGGTTGAGGTTCTGGAGAGGGGCTTGCAGAGAGATAGAACGGCGGATATAGAAAGTAAAAATTCTCTCCCCGCGGTGGACGGGGAAGATACTGTCCCAAAAGAAAAAAATACAGTTGGGAAAGAGAACTCGTCCTTGCGTGAGACGATCTCTCTTGAGGAGAGTGCCGAAGGTTCTCCCGAGACAAAAAGAAGACAGCAGAGACCGCAGCCTGTGGACGTTGGGGAGCTTTCACGCGGGGCAAAGTTATTTAAAGACTGGCCCGAGATTTTGCGGATAATTGGCGAAAATACAAAGAGCGTCGCTATGGCGTTCTCAGGTTCCAGCGCCTATGTGAACGGGGATTATATGCTTATAGATGCTCCGCAGCTTGCCTTTGAACTCCTAAAGAGACCGGAACAGAGGGAAAAGATGAGGGAAGCTGTCAGGCAAGTGACGGGCAGGGTCTATAAACTGGGACCGTACAGCAAGCCCAGCGATTCTGAGGATGAGGAGGACCCTCTGGAGGATATTGCCAAGAGGGCAAAGGACGCGGGGATAGACCTGAACATTGAAGACGGAGAGGACAAAAATTGAAAGTTTTTGAAGCAGGAGGTTTTATCATATGAAGGCCAGGTTACCTCAGGGATACGGAGGCGGAGCAGGAAATCTTCAGCAGTTGGCAAAGCAGGCGCAAAAGATGCAGGAGCAGATGGCAGCCTTAACCGCCGAGCTGGAAGAGAAGGAATATACGGCTACTGCGGGCGGGGACGCCGTAAAAGCGACTGTCACGGGAAAGATGGAAGTGAAGTCGGTGGAGATAGAGCCGGATGTTATCGACCCGGACGACGCTGAGATGCTGGGAGATCTGGTGACGGCGGCCGTCAACTCTGCGCTGCGTGCGGCGATGACCGAAAAGGATGAGAGGATGGCGGCAATCTCAGGCGGCATGGGAATCCCGGGAGTTGTCTGATGGCCTTATATAATGTACCCCCGCTTGAGGAGCTAGTGGAGAAATTTGAAAGCCTGCCGGGAATCGGCCACAAAAACGCGCAGCGTCTGGCCTATCACATCTTGAACCTCTCCAAAGAGGAGGCGGAAAGTTTTGCCTCTGCCATAATCAGCGCGCATGAAAAAGTGCATCTATGTCCCGTTTGCTGCAATCTTACGGACGGCGAGCTCTGTCCCGTCTGTAAAAGCGACAGTAGGGACAGGTCCATAATCTGCGTGGTGGAGGACCCAAAGGACGTCTTTGCGTTAGAGCGTGCCGGAGAATATAACGGACTTTATCATGTGCTTCACGGCGCGATCTCTCCGCTTAGCGGTGTCGGACCCGAGCAGCTGCACATAAAAGAGCTGCTTAACCGCTTAAACGAAGATGTAAAAGAAGTGATTATGGCCACAAATCCCACCGTGGAGGGGGATACGACGGCTATCTATATCTCTAGGCTGCTAAAGCCGCTTGGGCTTAGGGTGACGCGGCTAGCATACGGAATCCCCGTGGGGGGAAATCTGGAATACGCCGACGACGTCACCTTGAGGCGCGCGATGGAGGGCAGGCAGGATCTTAGCTAGGAGGAATGAGGTCGTGGAGAAAAAGGCGAACATAAAAACCATAGCACAGAACCGCAAGGCTTTCCACGACTATTTTGTAGAGGAGACCTTTGAGGCCGGCATAGAGCTTGTTGGGACAGAGGTCAAGGCGCTGAGGCAGGGGAGGGCCAACTTAAAAGATGCCTGGTGTTCGGTTGTGAACGGGGAGATGCTTTTAAACGGCTGCCACATAAGTCCTTATGATTTTGGAAATATCTTCAACCGCGACCCCATGCGGGTGCGCAGGCTCTTGATGCATAAGAGGGAGATCCTGAGACTTTATGGGATAGTCAGGCAGCAGGGATATTCCCTGATTCCGCTGTCGCTATACTTTAAAGGGTCCAGGGTGAAGGTGCAGGTTGGCCTTTGCAAGGGCAAAAAACTCTATGACAAGCGCGAGGACATGGCCCGGCGCAGTGCGCAGAGAGATATACAGCGCGCAATGAAAGAGCGTGCGCGCGAGAGCTGATACTTAGCGCCCACCCGTTCTCCGGACAAAAAGTTTGGGAAAAATTTTAATACAAGGGGATGTAAAGGTTTCGACGGGGGAGGAAAACCCTGGTAAGCGAGTAGCGGCGCGGAACCGCTTTAAAAGCCGCAAACCTAAAATTAAACGACAACGATTCAGTTGCTGTCGCTGCCTAGTTAGGCGGCCGTTTCGCCCCGGAGTACCGCGGCCGGGGACGAAGCGTGGATTAGCGGTGAACGTGGCGGGGGCGACGCCCTTAACCCCTCCATGACCTAAGGGCTACCGATTTCCGGAGTATGCTTTTGGACGCCGGGGGGAGGGAATTTTAAAACAGAAGCTACACTCGTAGAAAGCCCCGGCAATCCTCTTTCGGACGCGGGTTCGATTCCCGCCATCTCCACCAAAACAAAACCCTGAAGCTCAGTTTTTTCTGGGATTCAGGGTTTTTATTGCTTGCTGAAAGAGATTGGAAAGGCAGACCCCTCCCGCAGGTTATTTACCCTGGTAAAGACTTTCCAGAGCGTCTGTGAGGACCTGGGAAAAGTTCACCCCGGATTTCTCGGCAAAGGTGTTAAGCCAGGCGGGAATGGTAAGGTTTTTGCGAACAGCCTTTTTCCCGTACTTTTCGGCATATGCGTCCATATCCAGCACGATGAGACTGACAAAGCCGTCCGGCGCGTCCGGGCGGATGTCCTTAAGAGAGCTACTCTCCGGCGCGGGCCTGCCGTCCTCCAATTCATCCAGAACCCAGCCGGAGGCGGCATCCTCAGCCATATGGATGGCTTCGGCAAGGGTAGCGCCCTCTGTGACACAGCCGGGCAGGTCCGGCACCTCCACCGTATAGCCGGGGTTATCTTTGCAGGGATAAAAGCAGGCAGGATAAACAAGTCTCATAATTACCTCCTCGGAGGAGAATTTTATTATATCTTTACCGCAAGTAACTATACGCACTATGCGCATAGATGTCAAGGCCTTTGCAAAAATTTTTCATCAAAACTATAATAGAAGAGAGCCGCCCAAAAGGGCGGCCCTCGTTAATGCTAGTTAATGCTAAATTGTGCCAGAGCTTACTTCTTGACGTCGTAGGCGCCGAACGCAGGATCGAGGACGGAATAGCCCTGGGTCTCAACGTTCTTGTCAACGACAGCCTGATAGGCTTCCTGAATCTCAGGTCCGCCCTGGGTATCGTAGTAGTCGTTAAGCTCCTGCAGGAGAGAATCGATGGTAGCCTCATCGGAGGCCTGGATCATCTGCGGGACAAGCTGGTCAAACTTGTCGTAGAGAGCCTGTCTCTGGGCACCAAGGTCAGAGGAGGTCTCGACAGAGTCACTCATGTTCTCCCACTCGATAGACACCAGCTTCTGGCCCTCAGTAGCGGACTCCTTGGTGGAGGAGACCTGCGTCTGAATATAGGCGGTGAAGTCGTGATGTCCCTCGGGCTGCTGCGCGTCAACACCGAACTTAAGAGCGTCAACATAGTCGGCATTGATCGGGCCCATACCGGTCCAGAACCAAGCGCCAAGCTGGTCGGACTTGGTGGAGGTCAGTTCATCAAGATTCATGTTGATCTGCGGAATGCCGTCGGCATCGTACTCGTCATAGATGCAGTTCTCAGCGTCGCCCTCGGCAGCGTCCACACTGGGCGGACCCCACTGGGCCCAAGCGGAGAACTCTTTGCTGAGCATGAAGCCGAAGAGGTCATACAGACGGTTCGCAACGCCCTCCTCAACAGCCAAGGGGGTGATGACGTTTACAGAGCTTGCGCCGACACCGTTGATGTCGCCGTAAACAACCACGCCGTCCTCATGGGGGAAGAAGGGATATTCGGTAAGGTCATAGCCGGAAGGTCCTTCGGCGCCGATAACCTCGTAGGTATCCTTGGGGTCGCCGGAGGCCTCGGTCAGCAGCCTGCGGTAGTTCCAGGTGTTATCCTGGGAGAAGTCAACCCACGCAAGCGCCGCACGTCCGGTGGCGAGGAAGCTGTAGTCCAGGTTGTCGTCGTTAGAGAACGTATCGGCAGAGAACAGGCCCTCATTGTACCAGCGGTTGGCGATCTTGATGGCCTCTACGAACTTCTCGTTCTTGGAGAGGAACTCTACAGTGGACTTGCCGTCCTTCCAGGTGGCAGCCCAGCGGTCGTCAACAATGTTCTCAAGACCAAGAGAACGGGAGATCGGCCAGTAGAGGTTCTTGCCGTTGCCGTAGTGGAACAGGAAGATCGGCTGTACGGAAAGTCCGTCATAGCTGGTCAGGTTGGCCTCCTTGACCTTGAGAGCGAACTGCTCGTAGTCGTCAAGGGTGTTCAGCGGAGGAGAACCTACCGCCTCATAGTACTTGGGGTTGATCTGCCAGTAGTAGTTGCCGCCGGTGCAGCCTTTGCCCTGCAGGCCGGAACGGCTCCACACGCCGAAGCAGTAGTTCTTGCCGTCAACGGATTCGATCTCACGGGTAAGCTCGCCGATGCTATCGGTGAAGTAGCTTCCATCATAATAGAACTGGGAGATCTCTACCGCGCCGCCAACTTCGATAAGACGGGGCAGATAGTTAGTTCTCGTAAGGCACACGGCCTCGGGCCAGGACTTGTCGTTCAGCATAAGGGCGAAACGGGAATCAGAGTCAGCATCAGGCTTATAGTCGTTCAGGGTGATGTTGAACTTCTTCTCCAGGGCGCGGGAGGTCATATCTCCGCCCCAGGGCTTTATCTGAACCCAGTCGTACTGACTGTACCTCTGAACCTCGATATGCTCGGAGGTATCTGCGGGTCCGGCCGTTCCGGTGTTGCTGGTCTCGGGGGTAGATTCCTCGCCGCCGGTAGAACCAGTCTCGCTGGAGGCAGTCTCGCTGTTGCCGCTGCTAGACGTAGGGGTGCTGCTGTCATTTCCGCCGCCGCCGCAGGCCGCGAAAACACCAACGAGCATGACTACTGCCACTAGCAGCGCCAGAACTCTTTTCTTCATGATTTTTATCCTCCTAGGATGAAATTTATAGAAGGGGATGAAGAAACCCCTAACTACCTTATAGATAGAAGAACCTAAACGGGCCCGCGTGCGGGGAAAGCCCCCGCGCGCAAAACCCTGAAGAATTTTAGAAAGAACAGAACGCTAGCCCTTGATAGAGCCGATCATAATGCCCTTGATGAAGTAGCGCTGCAGGAAGGGATAGATCACGATGATGGGAATGATGGACACTATCAGCGTCGCCATGGTGATGGAACGCGCCGAGACCATCTTCCTGCCCATTCCTGCCTGGCCTATCGCTGCCGCAGACATACCTTGCGCCGCCATGCGCTCTGCATAAGCCGCCTCGTTTATAATACGCAGCAGGACGCAGGTCATGGGCTTTAAGTCTTCCCTAGAGGTCATATAGATCGTCGGGACATACCAGTCGTTCCAGTGCTGCACGCCGAAGTAGAGGGCGATGGTCGCAATGATGGGCGTGGAGACGGGCCAGAAGATCTTGAAGAATACGGTGAAGTAGTTGGCGCCGTCGATCCTCGCGGACTCCTCAAGAGCGTCCGGAACGCCGCTGAAATAGCTGCGCATGAGGATCATGTTCCAGATATTTACCAGGCTTGGGATGATGTATACCCAGAAGTTATTCACAAGCCCAAGGCTGCGGGTGACGATATAGGTCGGGATAAGGCCGCCGCCGAAGTACATCGGGATCAGGCAGAAGATGGAGTAGAAACGCCTGCCCACCAGTGACTTACGGGAGAGGGCGAATGCCATGGAGCCCGTTACCAGAAGGCCGCCCACGGTACCGATCACGGTACGAAGGATCGTGATGAGATACGCGTGCCAGATGTCGGGGTTCGTGAAAATGCCCTTATAGCTCTCGAGAGTGAAAACACGGGGATAAATGGTAATTCCGCCCCTGGTCGTATCCTGCGCCTCGTTTAATGAGAGGGCAAGAGCGTTTAAGAAAGGATAGAGGGTGGTGACAGAGACCACAAGCATGATCACGAAGATCAGGACGCTTATGACATAGTCACTGAAAACCTTCTTAGACTTCATCTTATGGGGCTTTGTAGAAGCAGCTGCTGCCATGAATAATCCTCCTTTCTTACAGTAGGGCGGTCTCTCCGGCCTTGTCGGCAATCTTATTGGCCGTCAAGAGCAGGAAGAAGTTGATGATAGACTTGATCAGACCAACAGCGGTACCGTAGGAGAAACGCATCAGCGCAATTCCCATTCTATAGGAGTAGGTGTCGATAACCTGCGCATAGGGGGTAAGTGCCGCGTTAGTCATCTGGCGGGTAAGCATCATGATCTGGTCGAAGTTCGCGTTCAGCACGCCGCCGACGTTCATGATGAGCAGCAGGATGATGGTGGGCTTAATGGACTTGACGGTGATATGCCACATCTTCTGCAGCCTTGTAGCGCCGTCGATATCCGCCGCCTCGTACATCTCAACGTCTATTCCCGCGATGGCGGAGACATAGATGATGGCGTCCCAGCCCAGCTCTTTCCAAATGTTCGAGATCGTAGCAAGACCCCAGAACCATTCGCCCTTCTGGAAGAAGTTCACGGGCTGTTTGAGGATGTGCAGATTCACCAAAAGCTGTGTGAGTGCGCCCTCAGAGCCAAGCAGGTCGAACAGCAGTGTGGCGGTAACTGTCCAGGAAATGAAGTGGGGCAGGTAGCTGAGGGTCTGCACCGTCTTCTTGACAGGAGCCACGCGCAGTTCGTTTAGGAACACCGCGAAAATGATAGGGCAGATAAATCCGATAGTCAGCTTCAAAAGGCTTATTACCAGTGTATTCCTGACGATACCGAAGAGGTCAGGGGACGTGAACAGCTGCTTAAACCATTTGAGACCGACCCACTCGCTCATTCCGAGTGTATCGCCCAACTTGAAGTCCTGGAACGCCATTATGATGCCGTAGATCGGCACATAACTGAAGATGAACAGCAGGATGATTCCCGGAAGCACCAAGAGCTGCAGATCCCATTGCTGGATAAACCGTACGAACGCATTCGGTTTTTTGACAGTCGGCTGAATGGCGGCTTCCGCACTCGAATTCTTCAATCTCATCACTCCCAATGCCGTGCGCGCTGCACGGAGATTTTTGAAACGAGGGAAAAACCCCTCAAACCTTGCGGTGAAGCCCCCATGCCAGAAGTTTCGTCGAATTATACAAACCCGGCGCAACCGCCGCCCGACCCCTTAAGTACCAGCTACCGTACCCGCAGAACCCGACAGCACTTTGCACAAAGAACCTCCGCTCTTTTCACGTATTATATAGCATGTTTTTCGGAAAGTCCAGAAAAATATCAAAAAAATTGTTTACATTTTTGTTACTTTCTTTTAATAAATCCTGCAAGGCGCATTTTTACTGGATTTTCCGGCGTTGCCGACTCTCAAGTAATTTACATAAAATACCCCAAAATCTTATAAAACGCTGTGAGATTTGCCAAAAACGGGGTCAAAAACCGCCATTTTCCGCCAAAACCTCGGCCGTGCTTTCCGTCAAAATGTCCAAACCGCGCCTTAAGGTCCCCTCGTCTATCAGGAGTTCCGGCATAACCTTTATGACGGAATTGCCCCTGCCGACGCGCTCCACTATCAGCCCGCGCTCAAAGCACTTGTCAAGCAGGCGTTTAGAGGCCTTCCCCTCGCCGTCGATTTTAGAGAGGTCCACGCCCCAGATGAAGCCTATCCCCCTGGTCTCGACCTTCCCGGGGTCAAGAGATGCGATCTTGTCCATATACTCGGCGATTATCCCGGACTGCCCCCGCACCTTCTCCTCGATATGTTCAGAGAGCATCATCTCTAGGCCCGCCTTAGCCGCGACTATGGAGAGCTGGAAACCTCTGAAGGTCCCGTTATGCTCTCCCGGCTCCCAGATGTCAAGCTGGGGCCTTATGAGGACTATCCCCAGCGGAGAGCCGTACCCGCCTATGGATTTCGACTGCGTGACGATGTCCGGGACGATCCCCGCGCGCTCGAAGGAGAAGAACCAGCCTGTTCTCCCGCAGCCCACCTGGATATCGTCCACTATCATGAGTATGTCATACCGGTCGCAGAGGTCCCTCACACCCTTAAGCCATGCTGAATCGAAGGGGTAGATGCCGCCGTCAGCCTGGGTGGTCTCTAGAATTATTGCCGCAGGCTTCTCCACGCCAGAGTGGTCGTCGGTTATGAGGGTCTCCATATATTTAATTGTATCGAACCCCGGGAACATGTACGGCGCCGGGATATGCGTGACGTTATAGAGCGGCACGCCGGCCCCCTTGCGAGAGTCCGCGTCCGTGGTAAGCGCAAGGGACCCCAGCGTCATGCCGTGGAATGCCCCCATCATGGCAAAGATATTCTGTCTCTTCTTGATCTTTCTGGCAAGCTTCAGCGCCGCCTCCACGGCGTTTGTCCCCGTGGGGCCTGTAAACTGAATCTTATAGTCCAAACCCCTCGGCTTTAGAATCCTCTCCTCGTAGAACTCTATGAAATCCCTCTTGGGCTTCGTGTACATGTCGAGGGAATGCATTACGCCGTCGTTTTGCAGATACTCGATAATCTTCCCCTTGATATAGTCGGGGTTATGCCCGTAGTTTAGGGCCCCCGCGCCGCAGAAGAAGTCTATATACTCCCTCCCCTGCTCGTCATAGAGGAACGGCCCCTTGGCCCGCGTGAAGACTGCCGGGAAATTCCTGCAGTAGCTCCTCACCTCAGACTCATAGCTCTCAAAGATCTCTGTGTTTTCGTCCATATTAAGTCATCCTTTCTACCCCGCAGCTAGCGGAATTCAGCGATAGACCGCCCAAAAGGGCAGCCGGGAGCTTATCTCCCCCAAACGGCATTATACCACGGTTTTTGAATAAATCAACGTATTTCGCGGTGACTGCCCAATATCATTCTATATTCTCCCCCAGGGCGTTCTGGCTTAGCGCCGTGAGATAGGCGTTTATAAAGCCGTCCAGGTCCCCGTCCATCACGGCGTTCACATTTCCCGTCTCGTAGCCGGTGCGGTGGTCCTTGACCATCGTATAGGGCATGAACACGTAGGAGCGTATCTGGCTGCCCCAGGTTATCTCCTTCTGCACGCCCTTTATGTCAGAGATCTTCTCCAAATGCTCCCTCTCCTTTATCTCCACCAGTTTGGAGATCAGCATCTTCATGGCGACGTCCCTGTTCTGGTACTGGCTGCGCTCCACCTGGCAGGAGACCACTATCCCCGTGGGGATATGGATAAGCCTCACCGCAGAGGAGGTCTTGTTGACCTTCTGCCCGCCGGCCCCGCTTGCGCGGAAGACCTCCATCTTTATATCCTCCGGGTTGATCTCCACGCTTAGGTCCTCGTCTATCTCAGGCATGACCTCCAGGGAGGAGAATGAGGTATGTCTCCTGCCCGCGGCGTCAAACGGGGAGATGCGCACCAGCCTGTGGACACCTGCCTCCCCCTTTAGATAGCCGTAGGCGTTTTCCCCCTCCACCAGGATGGAGGCGCTCTTCAGTCCCGCCTCGTCCCCGTCAAGGTAGTCCAGCGTTGTGACCTTATAGCCGTGGCGCTCTCCCCAGCGGTTATACATTCTAAAGAGCATGTCGGCCCAGTCCTGCGCCTCTGTCCCGCCAGAGCCTGCGTGGAAGGTCAATATGGCGTTTTTGCCGTCATATTCCCCCGTAAGCAGGGTGGAAAGCCGCAGAGAGTCTATCTCTTTAGAGACAGCCGCAAGTTCCTCCTCTATCTCCCCGATGAGGGATGCGTCCTCCTCCTCGTCTCCCATCTCTATCAGCGCGGCGAGGTCCTCAACCCTCCGCGCAAGCTTCCCGAAATTTTCGTCCCTGTCCTTTAGTGCGGCCATCTTCTTTGTGACGCGCTGCGCCTCCTCCATATTATCCCAAAAGCCGGGCTCGGCGGTCTTATGCTCCAGCATCTCGACCTCCTCCCTCAGCCTCTCTAACCCCAGAGAGTCCTTTAGGGCCTCTAAAATCTTTCTCTCCTCCGCTAAAGAGCGTTTCAGTTCATCATACTGCTGCAATTAAATCACCCTTCCTAGGCCTATTATACCCAAAACCTGCCCTCTTGTAAAGAAATTTTAGCGCCAGGGGGTTAAATCTCAGCCCCGTTACCCCACCAAGTTTGGATCACGCTCTCCCAAACAGCCTTTTATTTTTGATTTCTCTCATCTCATTTGTTCTGATTTTTTTAATCTTATCTCTGATTTTTTTGCCTAATTACTCCCTCAATTTTCTTTTTTTAATGTCTCGATTTTTAGTTTTCCAAAATTTCCACAGGACACGCTCTACTCTATCTTAGCACCCCTCAAAGGCGCATTATGCCTGAATTATAACAAAATTATAGGGTACAAATTAAAATTTAGAATAATTCAAATTTTCCAAAACGTGTCCATT
>CAZRQD010000020.1:0-21681 GCA_964602365.1 uncultured Acutalibacter sp.
CCTGAAACCCGCCGCCTACAAAAATCTGCGAGAAATGCTATCGCGATGATTTTGGGGCTTTTCAACTTTTGGGAAATATGCTAGAATGTGCCGGAATGAGAGAGGGGGCAGGCGTTTGGCAAAGGTAAAAAAACATATTAAATGGCTGTGGAACCGCATTCTCTCTGACAGGATAGGCGCCGGCGCGGCGCATGCCGCATTCTTTTTCATAATCTCGCTTATCCCGTTTTTGGCGCTGTTTCTGACGATACTTCAGCGCGTACATTTCGCACCGGGGCAGACGGTGATAGATATGGCCATCTCCCACCTGCCCGATGAGCTAGCCGGATACGTCCGCCAGCTTTTGCCCGACCCGATAAAATCCACAGGACTGATTCCCGTGGCGGCTATAGCCGCGGCGTGGACCTCCTCCAAGGGGATGCGCGCGCTGATCTCGGACCTGGAGCATATTTTCGGGGAGGAGGAGCAGAGGGGATTTTTCAGGCTGAGGATAGTCTCCTTTCTATACATAATATTGCTGGTGCTGGTCCTTCTGCTAACCGGAGTTCTGCTGGTCTTTGGCAGCTCGATATATAACGCCATACTGGAACATTCCCCACCGTTTATTGTGAGTTTTCTCGTAAGCTTAAAATCAATCTTCGGCTTTGTCCTGCTCTTCATATTTTTTACGCTGCTCTATACCTTTCTGCCAAAGCGCAAGACCCGTCTGTTGAGCAACGCCGTAGGCGGAGCTTTCGCGGCGGCGGGATGGATTTTATTTTCTGCGATATTCTCTTTCCTCATGGATAATTTTTTAAGTTTTTCGGTCTATGGAGGACTTGCCACCGTTGTCATACTGATGTACTGGCTATTCTACTGCTTTTGCATTATCTTCCTTGGGGGAGAGGTTTGCATGTGGTTTGAGATAAGCGATATCAGGGATGACATAAAAAACGGAATAAAGGGCCTGGGTTTAAAAATAAGGCTTCGTTTTAAGAAGAAGGGTAAGGAGGAATTATAGATGGCGGTTAGGGTTGGCATGATAAATCTTGGATGTGCAAAAAACCAGGTGGACGGCGAGATGCTTCTCGCATCTTTAAAGGCCGCGGGTTTCGAACCGGCGGAGGACCCCGCGAGGAGCGACATTGCCATAGTAAACACCTGCGGGTTTATAGAGAGCGCCAAGAGAGAATCCATTGAAGAGGTTCTGGAACTGGCACAGTTAAAAAAAGAGGGCAGGATAAAAAAACTGGTCGTCACCGGCTGCCTTTCGGAGAGATACCGCGAGGAGATCCTAAGGGAGATACCGGAGGCCGACGGGGTCTTCGGGATAGGCGCAAATGGGGAGATAGCGAAATACCTAAAGCGGATGCTGGATGAAGACGGCACTGTCTCGGCATTCCCGCCCAGGGAGGAGATGCCCATAGAGGGGGAGAGGCTGCTGACGTCCCCAAGCTGGTCGGCGTACATTAAAATCGCGGAGGGCTGCGACAACCGCTGTTCTTACTGCGCGATTCCTTTCATCCGCGGGAGATACCGCAGCCGCAAAATGGAGAGCGTTTTGGAGGAGGCCAGGGGACTTGCCGAAAACGGGGCCAAGGAGCTTGTACTTATAGCGCAGGATACTACCCGCTTTGGGCTGGACCTATACGGCAGGAGGATGCTCCCCGAACTTCTGAAAGAACTCTGCGGGATTCCCGGCATAGAATGGATAAGGGTTCTCTACTGCTATCCGGACGGCGTGACAGACGAGCTTCTGGAGGTCATGGCCAAAGAGGACAAGGTGGTAAAATATATGGACCTCCCGCTTCAGCACTGCTCTCGGAACATCTTAAAGGCGATGTGCCGCGCAGGGGACAGGGAGAGTCTCACGGCGCTGCTGAAAAAGATCCGCGAGAGGGTGCCGGGGATAGTGCTTCGCACGACGCTTATAACCGGATTCCCCGGGGAGACGGAGGAGGATTTCTCTGAGCTCTGCGAATTTGTGAAAGACATACGTTTCGAGAGACTGGGCTGCTTCCCGTATTCTCAAGAGGAGGGAACCCCGGCGGCGGAGCTGCCCTTACAGATAGACGAAGACGTGAAGAACCGCCGCGCGGAGATACTTATGGATATTGAGGCGCAGATTGCTGACGAAATCGGCTTAGGGTTTGTAGGCAAGACGCTGCGGGTACTGACAGAAGGTTTTGACCGCTATGCGGAGTGCTGGTTCGGAAGGTCCTGCATGGATGCGCCGGATGTGGACGGGAAGGTCTTCTTCTCTGCCCCGGGGAGGAAACCCCGCCCGGGCTCCTTCGTCGATGTGAAAATAGAGGACTGCGTGGATGGAGACCTCATGGGGACCATAGCGGAGGAGGAGTAGAATGAAGCTAAACGTTCCGAACAGATTGACGCTTTTGAGGGTCCTCCTCGTCCCGGTATTTATGATCTTCGCGGCCAACACCAATTTCGGTGAGGCAGGTTTCTCCCGTGTGATGAGCGGGATGGCCGGCGTCACGTTCTCCGTCGCGAGCTTCACGGACTATCTGGACGGTTCCATAGCGAGAAAGCGGAACCTCGTCTCGGATTTTGGCAAGTTTGCGGACCCTTTGGCGGATAAAATGCTGACTACCGCCGCGCTTATCTATATGTGTTTGGACGGGGTCTGCTCCCCTGTGGTGCTGGCGCTGGTGCTTTTCAGAGAGTTTGTCGTGGCGGGTGTGAGGATGATTGCCGCCGCGGGGAACCATGTGGTGGCGGCGAATATCTGGGGCAAGATAAAAACAGTTATACAGATGATTACCGTGATAATATTCTACTTCGCCGCAGCTCTCTTTCCCGCCGAAGGAATAGGCCTGCTCTCCATAGTGACACAGGTCCTCTGCTGGGTAATAGCCTTCTCCACAGTGGTCTCCGGTATAAAATACCTCTGGGATAACAGGAGCTTCATCAAACTTTGATTGATAGCAAAAATCCCCCAAAGATTATCTTGGGGGATTTTTTGATCTATAATTATGCGCAAGGCTTACTTCTCAAACTCCACAACGCTGTCCGTCTCATCGGACTTAAAGCAGGCCTCCATGACTCTCAGAACCCTGAGGGCATGTTCCTGCGTGACTATCTGCTCTGCCTCACCGTTACAGACCTCTACAAAGTTTTTGTAGAGCTCGTTGCGGTCATAATCGAACTTGGGAAGAGGCAGCTCCTCCACAGATTTGCTGTTCTCCCTTGGCGCCATCGTCTTGGTAAGCCCAGCGCCGGCAAGTATCGGTGCGGCGTCCTTATCCGCCCAGCTGAGCAGCCGTACCATGCGGCCGTTTTTCTTCCAGTCCAGAATCTCTGCGGAGCCCTTGTCGCCGTAGACATTCCAGAGAGGTTCGTTTACAAAATGGCAGGTGCCGACCTCCAGGTTCACGCGGAGTCCGCTCTCAAACGTGAGGACAGCCTGAAGACCGTCGTCGCACTCCGGGTTGGTGATATGCGAGCAGTGGCAATAGACCTTAGTGATCTTCTCCGGGACCATCTTTACCATCCTGTCGATTATATGCACGCCCCAGTCCAGCATCATGCCGCCGCCGTAGGCCTTAACCCCGCGCCAGTCCCCGGGAATGCCGCGTGAGCCCATAATGCGGCATTTTATATTGAAGATGTTGCCAAGCAGTTTCTCGTCATAGATCTTTTTGACTATGAGGTAATCCTCATCCCACTCTCTGTTCTGCCTGGGATAGAAGACCATCCCGGTCTCCTTTGAGACTGCCATGACCTCCAACAGCTCATCGCTGGAGAGCATTACCGGCTTCTCGCAGAGGACATGCTTCCCCGCACGCATGGCTGATATTGCCTCCTCCTTGTGCAGGTGGTTGGGCGTCGCTATCAAGATCGCGTCCACGGTCTCATCAGAGAGCATGCTCTCATAGTCGGGGTAGACCTTAATCCCGCGCTCCCTGGCCCACTGCTGCCTCTCCGGCTTTATATCGACGATTCCCGCAAGTTCCAAGAGCTTCGAGATATCAGTGGTGGCGGGGCTGTCAAAGCCGGGAACATCCATATTGCTCCCGTTCCAGATGGCATTGCCTGTGCCGCTCTGTATTGCGATGGCGTGGCCGCCGCCCATACCCCCGCAGCCGACAATGCCTATCCTGATTTTCTTACCCATATCTATTTCTCCTCTGGTTTTTCATTCGGTCCGGTTAAGACCACTCTATGTATATTATAGCAGGAAGATCCTAAAACGTCTAGTACTTTCACCGGTTTTTTTGAGGCGCGGATTTTAATCTGGTCTTTTTAAGGGAACGGTGGTATAATATCTCAAAGATGAGAATTTTCAAAAAAGGAGGAATTTCTATGCCCGCAGAAAAGACCAAGTCGATGGACATGACCTCTGGAAATATTGCGCTGCTGCTTCTGCGTTTTACCGTCCCGCTTATAATAGGGAACCTTTTCCAGATGATGTATAATACCGTGGATTCCCTGGTCGTGGGCAATTTCGTTGGCAAAGAGGCGCTTGCCGCGGTTGGCTCTACCACCATGATAGTGAACATCCTGGTATTTTTCTTTAACGGCGTCTCCATAGGGGCTGGGGTGGTGATCAGCCGGTTCTACGGGGCAAGAGAAAACGACAGGCTCCATGACGCCGTAGAGACGACGATCCTCACAACTTTCGTGATAGGAGTCCTCTTCACCGTGCTTGGAGTGCTGATGGTGAGGCCAATGCTCCGCTTCATGTCCACGCCTGATGACGTTATGGACGCGGCCTCCACATATCTGAGAATCTATTTTCTCGGCATAATGGGGCTTTTGGTCTACAATATGGGCAGCGGAATCCTGCGCGCCGTCGGCGATACAAGACGGCCGCTGATCTTCCTGATTTTTACAAGCATATTAAACGTCATCTTAGACCTGCTGTTTGTCCTCGCCTTTCATATGGGAATAGCCGGCGTGGCGCTTGCGACAATAATCTCCCAGTTCATCTCGGCGTTTCTGATAATCCTGCTGCTTCTGCGGACAAAAGAGGTCTACCGCCTGTCCTTAAAGGACCTCCGCATTGATTTTCCCGTTCTCAAGCAGATCTTCGTGATAGGCCTCCCCGCCGGGATTCAATCTGTGGTGACGGCATTTTCCAATGTCTTTGTCCAGTCCTATATAAATTCATTCGGTTCTGCCTGCATGGCCGGCTGGAGCAGTTATAACAAGCTTGACACTTTCATCATGCTCCCCATGCAGAGCATGGCGCAGGCGGCTACCACCTTCGTTGGGCAGAATATAGGCGCGGGGAAAAACGACAGGGTAAATAAGGGAACGCTTGTCTCTATGGCAATGACTGTCGGGATCACCGGCGTGATAGCCACCTTCCTGTTCATCTTCGCGGCGCCTGCCACCGGACTTTTCTCCTCTGATGAAGAGGTGATAGAATACGGCACGATGTTCATCAGGACAAACGTCTTTTTCCTCCTTTTCAACTGCGTGAACCATACCCTAGCCGGCGCCCTGAGGGGAAGAGGAGATTCCACCGGGCCAATGGTGATAATGCTCTTCAACTTCGTGGCGGTGCGGCAGGCGTATCTCTTTATCCTAACCCGCTTTATAAGCAATACTCCGCGCCTTGTGGGATTTAGCTATCCCGTCGGCTGGATTGCCTGCTTCATAATGGAAGTGGCATATTTCTACATCCGCTGGGGCAAGAAGACCCCGGCCGCGGATAACACCGACCTGTAAATTCAAAGATCTCGGCACATAGGAAAAGACCGCCCTAAACGGACGGCCTTTTTTTACCTAAGAAAACTTATTTGATCTCTACCTCGGCACCGGCCTCAACCAGCTTTGCCTTGATGGTCTCGGCCTCGTCAGAGGAGACATTCTCCTTGATGGCCTTGGGGGCCTCATCGACCAGAGCCTTGGATTCCTTAAGCCCTAACCCGGTGATCTCCTTGACGGCCTTGATGACGTTGATCTTCGCCTGGCCGGCGTTCGTGAGAACCACGGTGAATTCGGTCTGCTCTGCGGGAGCGGCGGCCTCCTCAGCTGCGGGGGGTGCGGCTACGGCAACGGCTGCGGGGGCTGCGGCTGATACGCCAAACTCCTCCTCAAGAGCCTTCACCAGCTCGGAGAGCTCCAGGACGGTAAGGGACTTAACTTCTTCGATCAGATTTGTGACTTTCTCAGACATTTCAAATTCCTCCTAAAATTTTAAAATTTAGAGTTTTGTTTTGGCGCTACGCGCCCTGTTTTTCAGCAATCGCATTCAGCGCGATTACGAGACTGCGGATAGTACCGCTGAGCACATTCGCGAAACCCTGTATCGGCGCGTTGAACCCGCCTAGAACCTGCGCGACAAGCACTTCCTTGGGCGGGAGCTTGGCAAGGTTTCCCACACCGTCGGCGTCCACGACACCGCCGTCCACAAACCCCGCCTTGATCTTAAACGCAGCGCTGGGGTTCTTCCTCACGTACTGGGTCAGGATTTTGGGGGCCTCCGTGTAGCCGGAATCGCTGTAGGCCACGGCGGTATTGCCGTTTAGATACTCATCTAAGCCGTCTATGCCTGCCTCCTTAAAGGCGAGGCGCAGGAGGGTGTTCTTCACCACCTTGTACTGGCAGCCCGCCTCCCTCAGCTCCTTCCTAAGACCGGTATCATTGGCGACGGATATACCGCTGTAATCGACAAGGACACCGACGTTGGCACCCTTGAAATCCTCCGCGAGGCTGGCTACATGCCGCTTCTTTTCCTCAAGAATCTTCTCGCTGGGCAAATCTCTCTCACCTCCGTAAAACCATACTAAGAACCAACCGTCTCCGCATATCTTCCAGAGAAAACGCCCCTCCCGACAGCCGGGAAGGGCGTGAACTGCGAAATAACAGGAAAACCCGTCTAAATATCGCGTTCCTCCCTCGGCAGGCCGGAAAACCGTTTGACGCCCTTCGGCGACCCGCTGTCTCTGGTCAGGACAGCCTCTAAACTCTACTACAGAACCAAAAATTTGTCAAGCAAAATTTTAGATAAATCTTGAAGGATTGACCTTCACACCGGGACCCATCGTGGCTGAAAGCACGCAGGAGCGGACGTACTGCCCCCTTGCCGCAGCGGGCCTCGCCTTGACAATGGCATCCATCAGGGTGTCGAAGTTCTCCTGCAGCTTTTCCTTGCCGAAGGAAACCTTCCCTATCGGGCAGTGGATGATGTTGGTACGGTCAAGACGGTATTCTATCTTGCCGGCCTTTGCGTCCTGCACAGCCTTGGCGATATCCGGCGTGACAGTTCCCGCCTTAGGGTTGGGCATCAGGCCGCGGGGGCCCAAGAGACGTCCGAGACGGCCAACCTGGCCCATCATGTCGGGTGTGGTGATGAGGACGTCAAAGTCCATCCAACTCTCGCTTTGGATCTTCTGTATCATGTCAGCGCCGCCGACATAGTCGGCGCCGGCCTCTTTGGCCCGCTCCTCGTTTTCGGGCTTGCAGATGACTAAGACCCTGGTATTCTTGCCTGTGCCATTGGGCAGGACTATCGCACCCCTGACCTGCTGGTCGGCATGCCTGCCGTCCACACCCAGCTTCACGTGGAGCTCCACCGTCTCGTCAAACTTGGCGGTGCCGGTCTTTACGCAGACCTCAAGCGCCTCGCCGACGTCATAAAGCTTGGTGCGGTCCACTAACTTCGCGCTCTCAATATATTTTTTGCCGTGTTTCATATTCTATTCCTCCAGTGGTAAATATCGGATGAACTCCTCCCACCCGGGGGGTCAGTCCACTACCTCTATGCCCATAGAGCGCGCCGTGCCGGCTATCATACTCATGGCGGACTCTATGCTGCCGGCGTTGAGGTCCGGCATCTTTGTGCGGGCTATCTCCTCAACCTGCGCCTTGGTGATCTTTGCGACCTTGCGCTTATTGGGCTCGCCGGAGGCGGTCTCTATCCCGCAGGCCTTTTTGATGAGCACCGCGGCGGGCGGCGTCTTCGTGACAAAGCTGAAGGAGCGGTCGGCGTAGACGGTTATGACCACGGGGATGATGAGTCCCGCGTCGTTCTTCGTGCGCTCGTTAAACTCCTTGGTAAAAGCCATGATATTCACCCCGTGCTGGCCTAGCGCGGGACCAACGGGGGGTGCGGGAGTCGCCTTTCCCGCGGGAATCTGCAGTTTGATATAGCCCGTTACCTTTTGTGCCATTTAGAAAAACTTCCTTTCTTTTTGCGGGAAACTGCCCGCAAAACGTGGTATTAGCGGCGGGGGCATCCATAATTTGCCCGGGCCTCCCACGGGGATTCACCCCAGCTTACCTACCCTAGTCCCCAATGGGCTCTGCCTGGTCTAGCTCCAGCTCTACAGGGGTATCCCGCCCAAACATGGAGACTATAACCTTCACGCGGTTTTTTTCCGGGTCAAGCTCCTCCACGGTACCGATAAAGCCCTCCAGAGGACCGTCCGTAATGCTCACGGAATCGCCGACGCCGTAGCTTAACTCCACGCTGTGCCTCTCTATACCAAGGCGCGCGACCTCCTCATTGGAGAGCGGCACAGGCTTGGTGCTGGCCCCGACAAAACCCGTGCAACCGCGGATATTCCTAACGGCGTACCAGGACTCGTCCGTCAGGACCATCTTGACAAGCACATACCCCGGAAAAACCTTTCTCTCTACTTCCTTGCGGTTCCCGCTCTCGGTTATCTCCGTGACCTTCTCTGTCGGGACTTTCACATCCTGGATGAGATCCTGCATCTGAAGGTTCTCCACAGAGGTGACTATGTTGGACGCCACCTTATTTTCATACCCGGAGTAGGTGTGAATCACATACCATTTTGCCTCTTCAGCCATCTGAGTAATCCCCGTCCGGTCTAAACCTTCGCCACATCCATGACGAGGCCCAGAAGGCTCATGAAGCCGGTGTCAAGCAGGAAGACGAAAAGCCCCAGCGCGATGATGGTGACCAGCACGACGCCGGTATTTTTGAAGACTGTCTTTGGCGTCGGCCAGACTATCTTCTTTATCTCTCCCTTGCAGTCCTTGACGAACTTGACGATGCGCCTGAAGAAACGGACAAAGATATTCGGTTTTTTATCCTTCTTCTGGGGCTTGGCAGTCTCTTTAGCCTTTTGGGGCTTTACCGCCTTTTCTTTCTTTTCCTCGGTCTTTTTCTCTGCCATGATCATCCTCCCCTATCTGGTCTCACGGTGAAGGGTGTGCTTGCGGCAGAAAGGACAGTACTTCTGCATCTCCAGCCTTTCGGGATTGTTCTTTCTTTCCTTCTTCGTGTTGTAGTTCCTCTGCTTGCACTCCGTGCAGGCGAGAACAACCTTTACTCTCATGTTCGGCTCCTCTCTCTTTCCTGAAATTTTCTGGGGCTTAGGCGGCGCGTAAAAACCGGCACCCGCCTCCCTCTTTAAAGAAGGGCAGAAAAAAAGAGCCCTCCCTAGAGGTGCTCTTATTTTACCAGCATTTGCGGGCTGTGTCAAGACTTTTCTCAGTAAAATTTCAAATTTTTACGGCAAAATCAGGACTCCAGCCTGGCCTCGACCTTCTTCTGCTTTTTCCTCTTCTCCGGCTTGATCTTTTTACCCTTTAGCCTGCGGCTGAACTTTAGGGCTTTCTGCAGATCATCCCCAAGGCCGTCGCGGATGGTGTTAAAGAGGTCATCGGGCAGGCTGTTCATGATGGAATGGGTTATAATGCCCTGTAGGCTTAAATCTCCGTTTTTGTACATATCGTCGAGGAGGGAGCAGAACCTCTTTGCCGGCTCGCTGTCGGGATATTTTGTAAAGAGCTCCTCCACCCTGGGCAGGACCTTCGTCTTGGTGAAGGTGACGGCGCGCACCTGCCCGTATACGATCTTTTCGTTATTCAGCTCGTCTTTAAGCTCCGGAAAGATATTTATCAGGCGGTTGAAGAAGAAAAGACTGTCAACCACCCTATCGTCATCTTTTCCCTTATGCCTGCGCTCTTTGACAAGGGCCACGCGCTTGGGACCCCTCACCACATCTAAGAAGTCATTTAAAATGCTTTCCACGTCAGAGCGCTCGCCCGTCTGGTAGTCATAGAGCCATGTGGCGAGGCTCCTCCACTCGCTGGGGGTTCCGTCAGTCTTGAGTACGCAGGAGCGCAGCTCGAACTGCTTTTTGACCGCGTTGTAATTCAGCCCGTATGCCACCTCGTCCGTGGCGAACATGACCCCGCGGGACCCGTCCTCCTCTTCAAGCGGCACAGGCTCCCCGAAACCCTGGGTGCTGAGTTCCTCGTACAGTCCGTTTTGTATCCTCTCAAAGGCGCTGACTTCCAAAGCTATCTACCTCTCCTTCATCTTTACATTCCGTATTTTACCGCAGAAAAGCAAAAACGTCAAGGGGGAGTATCACTATAAGAAAGGCTATTGCAATTTTCCTGGAAAAATTTTTTGCGCGAAATAACGAAAATGCTGGGAAAATGAGGAAATAATTTGACAAAAAAGTGAAAAATTACAAAATTATTACTTTTTTATGGAAATTCCGCACAAACTGTGGTAAAATCTAAAAAAGTAGGCCCATTGGAATTTGCTTTTTATTTGCTTTTTTTAGAAAGGACAGGCAAAAACAGAATGGAGCAGAAACCAGGATCTTTTTTTAACCCCCAGACGAGCGTCGCGCCTCTGGGGATAATTGCGCTTGAGGGGGCGAAAGAGCTGTCCTCCAAGATCGAGAGGCATCTCCTGCGCTGGGCGAGAGAGTCCGGAATGCAGGTTGACACCTTCCAGATTGAGGCGAGCTGCCCCAGGTTTTCATCAGGCGATGGAAAGGGAATAATAAGCGGCACAGTGCGGGGATATGACCTCTATTTTGTCGTGGACGTGGGAAACTACAGCGTCACGTACGACTATTTCGGAGAGAAGAACCGCATGTCGCCCGATGACCATTTCCAGGACTTAAAGAGGCTAATCCAGGCAGCCAGCGGCAAGGCGCACAGGATAAACGTCATCATGCCGGTACTCTACGGCAGCAGGCAGCACCGCAGGAATTATCGCGAATCGCTGGACTGCGCCTGCGCGCTGCAAGAGCTTCAGGCGATGGGAGTCAGCAATGTCGTGACGTTCGACGCGCACGACCCAAGGGTCCAAAACGCCGTCCCGCTGATGGGTTTTGACAATCTCATGCCGTCGTATCAGGTATTGAAGTCGATGTTCAGGGCATTCCCGGATATCTCCACCGACAGGCAGGATTTTATGGTGGTAAGTCCCGACGAAGGGGCCCTAAGCAGGAATATGTACTACGCCTCGGTTCTGGGTGTGGACATGGGCATGTTCTACAAGAGGCGGGATTATTCCCAGTTCGTGAACGGCAGGAACCCGATAGTTGCCCACGAATACCTTGGCAGCGACGTAAGCGGCAAGGACGTCTTTATCTCTGACGATATCATATCCTCCGGGGAATCCATGCTGGATATAGCGTATAATCTAAAAAAGCGCAACGCGAGGAGGATTTTCGCCTACGCCACCTATGCCATCTTCACAAACGGGCTCTCCGCCTTCGATAAGGCTTACAGGGACGGATTTATAAACGGAGTTTTCGGCTCTAACCTCACCTACCGCACGGAGGAATTGAAGAGCAGGCCGTGGTTCTTCGAGGTTGACGTCTCAAAATATATAGCGTATTTCATCTCGGCGCTGAATCACGACGTTTCAGTCACATCCCTCATAGATCCGCACGCGAAGATCGAGGCGCTTCTAGAAAAGCGCAGGGAGGAGAGCAAAGGCCTGGCCGGACACCAGCTGAGCTTTTGAGAATTAACATATCACTTTGATGGAGGAATATATGGAGATCACAAATACCCTCGGTATGAGGCGGGAAAAGCTGGTCCCCCACGAGCCGGGACATATAAGGATGTATACCTGCGGACCGACGGTATACCACTATGCGCATATTGGAAATCTCAGGACCTATATAATGGAGGACGTGCTTGAGAAATTCCTCAAGTATGAGGGGAATAAGGTTGACCGCGTGATGAACATCACCGATGTGGGGCATCTCACAAGCGACGCCGACACCGGGGAGGACAAAATGGTTGAGGGCGCCAAGCGGGAGCATAAGAGCGTCATGGAGATAGCGCAATTCTATACCGACGCATTTTTCAAGGACTGCGAGGCCCTCAATATCAGAAAGCCCGATACCGTGGTCCCCGCGACATCCCGAATTGCCGATTTTATTGAGATGATAGAGGTCCTCCTCAAAAAGGGATATGCTTACGAAGCGGGCGGAAATGTCTATTTTGACACGGGGAAGCTAGACAATTACTACGTCTTCGGAAACATGAGCGGAGAGGATCTCGCCGTGGGCGTGAGGGAGAGCGTGGGTGAGGACTCTAACAAGCGCAACCGGACGGATTTCGTTCTCTGGTTTACCAAGTCCAAGTTTGAGGATCAGGAGCTGAAATGGGAGAGCCCATGGGGTCTGGGATATCCCGGCTGGCATATTGAATGTTCTGCGATAAGCCTGAAAGAATTGGGTGAATATCTCGATATCCACTGCGGAGGCGTTGACAACGCCTTCCCCCACCATACAAACGAGATAGCGCAGAGCGAGGCCTATATCGGCCATCCGTGGTGCAAATATTGGTTTCACGTGGAACATCTCAGGGATGAGAGGGGAAAGATGAGCAAGTCGAAGGGAGATACCCTCACCCTAGATGTCTTAAAACAGAGAGGTTATGATCCCCTCAGCTACCGTCTGTTCTGCCTGCAATCGCATTACAGAAAGCCGCTGACTTTTACCTGGGAGAGCCTGGATAACGCCCAGAACGCCTATATCAGGCTCGTTTCCAGGGTAGCTGCGCTTAAGCCAGAGGGAGAACCCGATGAGAAGGAAGTTGCGGCGTGGCGGGAGAAGTTTTTGTCCGCGGTGGGCAGCGACCTCAACACCTCCCTGGGGCTCACCGTACTCTACGATATGCTAAAAAGCGGGATTTCAGACGCATCTAAGACGTTCCTTGTGGAGGATTTTGATTCTGTCCTGTCTTTAAATCTTTTAAAGGCGGCCGAAAAGGCAGGGGAGAGAGAGGATGTTTCTGACGAGCTGAGAGAGCGAATAGAGACGCTGATATCGAGGCGGGATACGGCCAGAAAGAACAGGGACTGGAAAGCCGCCGACGCGATACGCGACGAGCTGAACTCTCTCGGGGTCACGGTAAAAGATACCCCCGACGGGGCCAAATGGCAGATCATAAATTGACAGAATACGGGGGACCGCTATGGACGGTCCCCCTCCTGTCAGTGCCGATAGTTTACCGCAAGAAGTTAAAGATTGCAAGCAAATTTCCCATTCTATTAAACTATTCAAATTTCCTCTCTTGTGCTGTAGTGCTGCATGACCTCTGGCGGGAAGTTTTCCTTAAATGCCTCTAGCTCGGCTGTGGCCATCGGACCCTTGGGGTCCCAGCCCTCCGGCGGGGTGGCCTTAATCCCCAGCTCTTCAAATATCGGGAAGATCTCCTCAAGGCGCGACCTGAAGTCCGCAAAATCCTCCCTGTTATCCCCGCACCAGCCGGCCTCGGCACTGGCGGCGTAACGCGGCCATGCCTTTTTCTCCAGCTCTTCCGGAGTCCTGAGATGCTCTGCCCAGGCGAGACATTCTGTCCCCAGCACCCCATCGCTACCCAGGTCCTTTGGAGAGAGATCGAGCTTATAGACATTTTCCAGGGTTATCGCGGCGTGGGGATAATCGCAGTAAGAGCTTGCTATGGGTGAGAGGATGACCTTGCCGCCCTTTTCAATATGCCTCTTTACCTGGCCATCCCTGTCCTCAAACCAGAACTGCAGGATGATATCCGGGTCAAGATTCCCCCCGTAGGATGCCTCGTTCCATGCAACACACTTTTTCCCGCGCGATTTTAGATAAGCCGCAACCCTATTTAAGAACCATCCCTGAAGCTGCTGCATATTCTCCAGGCCAAGGTCCTTCATACGCTTTTGGCAGAGGGGACATTCCTTCCAGCGGGTCTTCGGCGCCTCGTCCCCGCCGATATGCACGTACTCCCCGGGGAAGAGCTCCAGAAGGTCATCGAAGAGCGCCTCCAAAAACGAGAAGACCTCCTCCTTGCCGGCGCAGAGTATATCCGGGAAAATTCCCCCGCCGGTCATGACAGGGATCGGCTTCCCGGTACAGCCTAACTCCGGATAGGCCGCCAGTATTGCGCTTGTATGCCCGGGCAGGTCTATCTCCGGCATTACATCTATGCCGTAGCTTTCGCAGTAGGAGACAAAATCTCTTACCTCCCCGCGAGTGTAATATCCGCCGTATGTCTCGGTGGAATGGTGGTTTCCAAAAGTATCTCCCTGCCTTACGGAACCAACCTCGTATAACTTGGGGAAGACCTTCGTCTCTATCCTGAAACCCTGGTCATCGGATATATGCCAGTGCAGACGATTCAGTTTGAAGAGCGCCGCCGCGCGCACCATCTTCTTCAGTTCATCCATGGAGAAAAAGTGGCGAGAGCAGTCTATGTGGAAACTGCGCCAAGGATATGCCGGCTCGTCCTCTATCCTGCCCTGGGGCAGATAGCCGAGAGTAAATTTGAGCTGTTTAAGGGTCTGCCGCGCCAGAATCAGCGCGTGAGAGCTCCCTCCCAGAATGTTTACACCTTCTTCGTTCAGTTCGATTCGGTAGGCCTCAAACGCGAGACTCTCATCCAAACTTTCAGAAAAGTTCGCGCCGCAGCTTACGGGCTTTAGATCCATCTTCTTGGGGCGTGGTACCAAAACGGTCTTCATGAAATCACTCCTCTTCTATTTTGGGTCTTAGAGCTGGGTTTATTATCTCATATTCCAGGCCGCCTGTCAACCTAAGAAAGGCCTTGACAAAACCTCCCGTGTAGGATAGAATGGTGACGTTCCAGAGAAAAGGCGGTGTACGGATGATAGAGTAAGTTTTGAGAAAACAGTTTTGGAAACCTGCCCTGCGTACAGGGCTTTTCCGGCTGCGGAATCAAGACTTGCTTTTCTTCTGTCCTCCTCATGAAGTTACAGGTCTGTTTCCCATGCCGGAGACAGACTTTTTAGTTTCTTGGAGGATTTATGCTGCAAGTCAAAAATCTTAGTATATACAATAGAAAAGATCTGCACGAGCTTGTTAAAGATCTGAGTTTTAGCCTAAGGCCCGCAGAAAAGCTAGCTGTGATAGGAGAGGAGGGAAACGGGAAATCCACACTGCTTAGGATTATCTGCGGAATAGACGTGGGAAGCTTCATAGAGTGGAGCGGGGAGATAAACCGCGATGCGATGAGACTGGGATATCTTGAGCAGGAGCTCGCTGCGGATGAGAGAGCGGTTGCGGTCTGCGACTACTGTGCGAATAGAGCCGGCTTTCTCACGGCGCCTTCTGGGGAGATTTCCGAGATTGCCTCTAAGCTTGGCCTTAAGCCCGGACTCTTCTACGATACCCGCAGGATGGGGGAACTCTCCGGAGGGGAGAGCGTTAAGCTGAGAATAGCCCTCATCTGCCTTGACCATCCCGATTGCTATGTCCTGGATGAACCGGGAAACGACCTGGACATTCCGACACTTGAATGGCTGGAAAATTTCATCAAAACCCGTGCGGAGCCGGTCATATACGTCTCTCATGACGAGACCTTGCTTGAGCGCACCGCCACCGCCATACTCCACCTAGAACAGCTAAGACGAAAGACCCTCCCGCGCTCCACGCTTAAGAGGATGGGATACCGTGAATATGTCTATGAGCGGGAGAGGGATTTCGCACATCAGGGGCAGGTGGCAAAAAAGGAGAGAGCGGAGGAGAGGGAAAGGCTGGAACGCTTCAGGGAGATTTACGAGAAGGTGGAGCACAGGCAGAGAACCATATCCCGCAGCGACCCCGCGGGCGGCAGGCTCCTCAAAAAGAAGATGAAGTCCCTAAAATCCCAGGAGAGCCGCTATGACCGCGAGAGGGAGGATATGACTGAATTTCCCGAAAGCGAGGAGGCCATCTCCATAGGCTTTCCAAAAGTTTATTTGCCCGCCGGCAAGACAGTGCTGGATCTCTCCATAGCCAGTCTCAAGGCGGGAGAAAAAGAGCTGGCGCACGATATAAAACTTTTCGTGCGCGGAGGGGAGCATATCGGAATAATAGGCCCAAACGGCATTGGCAAGACCACTCTCCTCAGACTGATCTCAAAAGACCTTTTAGAAAGGGATGACATCTCAGCGGCATACATGCCACAGGATTATCTTGAGGCCCTGGACTTTTCACGCACGCCGCTAGACTATCTCTGTCCCTCAGGCAAAAAGGAGGAGCTTACCCGCGCGAGACTGATACTGGGATCTATGAAATTTACCGCGGCGGAAGCCGAGCACAAAATCTCAGAGCTCTCAGGCGGGCAGAAGGCCAAGCTCTTTTTTGCCGGGATGATTTTATCCGGAGCTAACGTACTGATCTTAGACGAGCCCACGAGAAATTTCAGCCCGCTTTCCGGACCGGTTATCAGGGGAATCCTCAAAGACTTTCAGGGGTCGATCATAAGCGTATCCCACGACAGAAAATATCTGGCTGAGGTCTGCGGGAAAATCTACGAGCTCACTCCCCGCGGGCTGGTCCCCGGAAATCAGATGGAAGCCGCAGAAAGGTAGAAAACATTTGTTCTATTATTTTTGCAAAAGGCTTGCATCTTCCCGCAAAATCTGCTATAATACGGGTTGAGGGAAATCTGTAAACCCGTGGGAAAGGAAGATAGAAATGGCTGAGAGGAAGAGCGCCCAGGAAAATACCGCAGACGATAAGACCAAGGCCCTGGAAACCGCGCTTGTGCAGATAAAGAAACAGTTTGGAGAGGGGGCTGTCATGCGGCTTGGGCAGAACTCCGCGCTGAATGTGGAATCCATCCCGACGGGGTCCCTGTCTCTGGATCTCGCGCTGGGGATTGGCGGCCTGCCCCGCGGCAGGATTGTGGAGATCTACGGACCTGAGAGTTCCGGCAAGACCACCCTGGCCCTTCACTGCATAGCGGAGGGACAGAAGCGCGGCGGGAACGCTGCCTTTATAGATGTAGAGCATGCTCTCGACCCCGTGTATTCAAGAAACTTGGGCGTGGATGTGGACAGCCTCCTGGTCTCCCAGCCCGACACAGGGGAGCAGGCGCTGGAGATAACCGAGGCCCTCGTCCGCTCTAACGCCATAGACGTTATAGTTGTGGACTCTGTCGCGGCTCTTGTGCCAAGGGCGGAGATAGAGGGAGAGATGGGCGATTCCCATGTCGGCCTTCAGGCGAGGCTGATGAGCCAGGCGCTGAGAAAGCTGGCGGGGGCCATCTCAAAATCAAACTGCGTCGCCATCTTCATAAACCAGTTGAGGGAGAAGGTCGGCGTGGTCTACGGCAACCCCGAGGTCACCCCCGGCGGAAGGGCCCTAAAGTTCTACTCCTCCGTGAGGATAGAGGTCAGGAAGGGGGAGATTCTCAAGAGCGGAACCGAGGTCG
The DNA here is from genome assembly GCA_964602365.1 of uncultured Acutalibacter sp. GTDB lineage: Bacteria > Bacillota > Clostridia > Oscillospirales > Acutalibacteraceae > Acutalibacter. Next base: position 17,374 of record CAZRQD010000020.1, read on the forward strand.
TCGGGGCGAGAACAAAGGCGAAAGTTGTGAAAAATAAAATTGCCCCGCCGTTTAAGACAGCGGAGTTCGATGTGATGTACGGCACCGGCATCTCCCACTTGGGGGAGCTTCTGGATATCGGCGTACAGATGGATATAATTCAGAAGAGCGGTTCCTGGTTCTCATACGGCGGAAACCGCATAGGCCAGGGCAGGGACAATGCCAAGGAATACCTTCGCAAGCGGCCTGAGACCGCCGACGAGATTGAGGCGAAGATCCGCGAAAACGCGAGCAAACTCTACGAGAATACCTCCGCGGAGGATGAGATCTTACCTCCGCCGATGGCGCCTGTTTCCGAGAACATTCCGGCCTCTCGCGCAGAGGCCAGGGAGAACATAGACATAACCGTGGACGACGACTGATGGAGATAACCGCCGCAGAGCCGCGCCGCAGGGGGCTTTTGCAGCTCTTTATTGACGGCGAGGCCGCCGTAAAAATCGACGCAGAGACCTTCGCACTGTCCGGGCTGAAACCAGGGGATTCCATAAGTGATGAGGAATTGAGAGCTCTCATCGCGGGATCTAACGAGAGGAGAGCCAACGAGAAAGCGCTAAATCTGCTGGAGAGAAGAAACCACTCTAAAAAGGAGCTTGAGGAGAAGCTTATGCGTGCGGGAATAGCCAAGGACGCCGCGAGAGGCGCCGCCTCCCATATGGAAGAGCTTGGCCTTTTGGACGACGAGAGCTATGCCCGCGACTGCGCGAGGGAGATGTTTGAAAGGAAACTCTACGGGAAGCTCCGCGTGAGGCAGGAGCTGAGACAAAAAGGCATAGACCCCGCGCTTATCGAAGAGCTTTTGGAGGAGTACGGCGGGGAGGATGCCACGCTTTCCAATATGAGAAACATACTATCGAAAAAATACCCCTCCTATATGGAGGATGAGAAGGTAAGGCGCCGCGCCGCTGCTGCCCTAAACCGTATGGGATATTCCTATGAGGATATCAGCCGGGCAATGAAATCAGAGGGGTGAGGCCCCGCCCTGCCGGCTGCGTTTTCCGGTGACGCACCTGTTTAGCCCGCCCCAGTCCTTTTTTACATCTATATCCCGCAGGCCCGCAGCCTTCAGGATTTCCCCCACACTCTCCGCCTGGTCATCGCCTATCTCCAGCGCGAGGAGGCCGCCAATTTTCAGTTTACCTGTCCATAGGCGCGCGATGCCACGGTAGAACCTCAACCCGTCGGGGCCGCCGTTAAGCGCGAGGGAGGGTTCCAACCGAACCTCAGGCGGCAGGCAGGAGAGCTCTGCCGAGGGGATATACGGAGGGTTCGCGGTGATAAAATCGAAGCCGCTATCGGGGAAAATTTTCGCTGTCTTGTCAGAGAGTGCGTCCCCCAAGAGGGGGGAGACGTGCAGGTTCGGATAGGTCTCACAGTTTTTTTTGAGATAGGAGTACGCCGCCGGGGAGAGTTCCACGGCGGTGATCCTTGCCCTTGGGCAGAGGGACGCCACACCCAGGGCAAGCGCGCCGCTCCCCGCGCAGAGGTCTATCCCACTTGGCGCCGGGAGGGTCTTTATCTCCTCGGCTGCGGCCTCAACCACCGTGCCGGTATCCTCCCTGGGCACAAGCACACCCTCCCCGACTGAGAGCTTCAGCCCCATAAAATCCCATTCACCCAGGATATACTGCAGCGGGAAGCGGCCCTCCCGCTTTTTTAAGGCCTCCGTAAAGGCCCGCTCTGTTTTCTCATCCGCCTCCATCTCGGAATAGAGGGCAAATTTGGAGCGCGGGACGCCGAAGAATTTCTCAATCAAAAGAGAGGCGTCCCCTGCGGGGGAGTCACACCCCGCGAGGCGCAGCCTCCCTCTAGCTTCCAAATAGAGCCGCTTTAGGGTCATTTTATGAGATCCTCTCCGTTTTCGGGGATGACGGCCTCCATCGCAGCTATCGCCGCACGGATCATATTGTCATCCGGCTCCTTTACCGTGAGGCGCTGCACCCAAAGCCCCGGCGCTGTGATTATCCTAGTTAGGAGATTGTCCCGCCTGGCGCAGAACTTCTGGACCTCATAGCCGATATTCATGACTATCGGTATGCAGAGAATCTTGGCGAAGGTCCTCAAAAACGGGTTTGAGAACGGGATAAAGAACCCGACGATTATACCCAGAATCAGCATCAGGATCAGGAAGCTTGTCCCGCACCTGGGGTGGAAGCGCTTTTGCGCCCGCACGTTCTCCACAGTGAGGGGAAGGTCGTTTTCATAGCAGAAGATGGTCTTATGCTCTGCCCCGTGGTACTGGAAGACCCTGCGGATATCCGGCATGAGGGAGATCAGCGCGACATAGCCTATGAAGATGCCAATCCTCAGAACCCCCTCGAATACCGAGCGGGCAAAGGAGATGTCCGCGGGGATTACGGAGGATAGCAGGTTAAACAGCACCGTCGGCAGGAAGAAAAAGAGAAGTATCGCAAGACCTACGCCCAGCACGGCGCCTACGGTCATTACCGCGCTTGTGAGTTTTTCCCCAAGGTGGTCGCTTAGCCACTTGTCTAAGGCGGAACTCTCCTCTTCCCCATCCGGGAGCTTTTCCGCGGAGAGAGAGAGGGCCTTATATCCCAGGCGGAAGGAATCCACAAGGGAGAAGATCCCCCTTATAAACGGCTTCCCCAGAATCGGGTATTTTTTCGTGAGGCGCTCCTTGCTTATCTCCTCCGTAGAGATGTTTCCGTCCTCATCGCAGAACGCCGCGACGGTCTTCTTCGGGCCGACCATCATTATGCCCTCAAGCAGCGCCTGACCGCCTATGGTTGTTATCTTCTTTCCCAATTCATTCGCCTCTTTCTGAAATATACTTTCTGATCTCCGCCGCAGGGGTTATGGAGGAATCCCTCTCCAGCGTCCCGCAGGACGGCAGTGATATGCTTACCTGGGTCCCCTCGCCCTCCTGGCTCTGCAGGTCCAGTTTCCCGCCGTGCAAGGAGACTATCTCGTCCGCAACGGCAAGGCCTATGCCGGAACCGCGCACAAGCTGGTTCGCCTTGTAGAATTTCTTTTTCACGTTCGGCAGGTGCTCGGCAGGTATTCCGCAGCCGGTGTCGCTTATCTCCACCGTGACAAAGCCGTTTTTCTCCCTGGCGGAGACGTCTATTCTGCCCCCGCTCTCGGTATACTTTAAGGCGTTGTCTAGGATATTCACAAAGACTTGCCTTAATCTGTTCCCGTCGCCGTAGATCTCGCTTAAAGACGGCAGTTCCTCGTAGTTTAGGTCCTTGCCCTCGTTTAACGCCCTGTCTGTGAACAGGAAGACTGCCGCGTCCAGTTCCGCCACGACGTCCACCCGCGAGACGTTTAACCGCATTCTCCCGCTCTCAAGCCGGGAAAAGTCCAGAAGCTCCTCCACCAACCCTGAAAGCCTCTCGGTCTCGCTGCTGATGATCTGCATTCCCCTGTTAAGAGTCTGCGGGTCGGGGTTCTCCTCCAGCGTCTCTGCCCAGCCCTTTATCGCGGTGAGGGGTGTGCGCAGCTCGTGCGAGACAGAGCTTATGAAATCGTTTTTCATAAGTTCTGTGGCGGCAAGCTCCACGGCCATGTCGTTTATGGAATCCACAAGCTGGCCAAGCTCGTCGTCACGCTTTTTCTCTATTCGTACGTCAAAATCACCCTGGGCTATTTGCTTTGCGCCCTCGCTTACCTGCTGTACCGGGATCAGTATGGAGCGGATAAAATATACCCCGGACAGGGTTATGAGGAGCGTTATAAAAACCCCTATCCCCACAAGTACCCAGATGACCCGCACCGTCTGAGAGTCGGCCTTCTCCATGGAGACGATATAGCGCACAGAGCCCATAATGCCATGGTTCTGGTTCCTAACCACACGGGTGATTGCCATGACCTTCTCCCCGCTTTTAAGCTTGCCCACCCATTTGCCCGTACCTGAGGCGGTTATAAGCGCGACCTCATAGTCGGGCATAAGCTGGTCCTCCTCCGGCTCGAAGCCCGTGGACGTGACAAAGACGTTCCCCGCGCTGTTTAGCGCCATGATCTCCATCTCGTCCTTGTCGGGGAAACGCTCTATATAGTCCCTCGTAACCGCGAGGAACTCTGAGGAGTTTGCTCCGTTAGAGCTGGAGATCCATGTGAGCAGCTCGTCTGTTCTGCCTATGAGAATCTGCTCTATGCCGCTGTAGGCAGAGTTTCGCACCATCAGCGAGATCGTCACTATGGATACCGCCAGAATGAGCATAACTACCCCAATGGTGTTTATAAACCATCTCCGCGATATTCCGCTACGCTTCATACTTTTAATGTTCCTCCACACCGGTGAGATAA
>CAZRQD010000020.1:21781-25639 GCA_964602365.1 uncultured Acutalibacter sp.
GCGTCCCAGCGGTAGCCGAGGCCCCAGACCGTGGCTATATGCTTTGGGTCTGAGGGTTCGTCCTCGATCTTCATCCGAAGCCTGCGGATATTCACATCTACGATTTTCTCCTCCCCTATATATCCCGGTCCCCAGACATGGCGGAGAATATCTCCGCGGGAGAGGGCTAACCCCTCGTTGGAGAAGAAATACTCCATTATCTGAAACTCCACCTGTGTAAGATCTATGGGAGTGCCGTTTTTCGTGAGGGAGCGGTTGCGGAGGTTTAATGTGAAATCGCCCGAATGCAGCTCCTCCCCGTGGCGGTTCCGATTCTCCCCGCGGGACTGCACTACCCTGCGGTATACGGCCTCCACCCTGGCGACGAGCTCGGAGGGGGAGAATGGTTTTGTGACATAGTCGTCGGCGCCTAGTTTTAAGCCGCTGATCTTGTCGGTCTCCTGCGTGCGGGCGGAAAGCATGATAATGCCGAGAGTATCGCTCCGCTTCCTAAGCTCTTTGCAGACGGCGAGCCCGTCAAGCTTCCCCGGCATCATAATATCCAAGATCGCCAGGTCAAAACCGCCAGAGCTCTCGTCGTAGATTTTTAGGGCCTCATCGCCGGTACCTGCCTCCGCTACCTCATAGCCTGCGCGCTGAAGGTTTATGACGATAAATTCCCTGATATTCTGTTCGTCCTCTGCTATAAGGATTCTGCGCATAAAATCACCCCGCTGTTATCTGGTCTGATTCAAAATCGGAAAAGAGGTGGAATTCTTTCTTTACCTGCTCTGCCGCGAAGGTCATCGCAGGGTCGCTGGTATAGACATGGATGGCGTAAACGGTGTCAGAATCGGGGGAGACGAGAATGGGCTCATATCCCCTCCACTCCGTCACCTCCCACTCTGTGCTGGAAAAACATCTGATGGAGAAGAGCATCTCCCCGGGGGAGAAGAGGGCCTCGCCCAGTTCGTTCTTCTCCTCGGATACCAGCCGGTAGGTCAGCATGCGGGAGCCGGTATTGTTTTCAGATGTAAGCTTTCCCTCAAGGGTCGGGGGAATACTGAAAAAGTAGTTCTCCTCCACATTTACGAGTGTTCTGGCATAGTCCCAGGGCTCATCCTCCCCAAAATAGGGCTTCCAGTCCACCTCAAAGCAGGTGGAGTCATAGGCGGCGGTATTTTGCAGCGCGGGCAGCGTGTAGACATACGGCAGGTCGATTATCCCGTCGCCGTCAATGTCCATCGGGCTCAGCCCGGAGGAGGTCGGGCGGGTATTGAAGTTGAGATATTCGTCGGTGTTAACGTTTTCGGGCCTGTTTATCAGCTTGCCGTTTTCAAGGGTGATAACCTGCGTGGTGGTGCTGCCGTTTGGCTTTGTCCCGTCCACCAGAACGCCGTAGAGGTCCTTGGAGAGCTTCCCGAAGATCAGGGAGGAATATCCCGAGACGGAATTGTCCACGGGACAGACGTACCGTTCACTCATCTCTCCATCGTCGTAGACGTAAACCCTGGCCTCTGCATTTGTGAAATTACCCTCTACGGGAAGGGACATATCCACCATAAAGACCTCGCTGACACCGTCCTGGTCAAGGTCCGTCTCGGTAAAGGCGCCGTACGCGCCGAGGGAAAACTCCTCCACCTTGCCGGAGGAGAAGATATACGCGCTCATCACCGCAGTCCGCCCCGTCGTTCCGGAGGCGTTGCCCCATCCTACAAGCACCTCCGGGACAGAATCCCCGGTGAGGTCGCACAAACTCACCCTGTCCACCTGGGACGCCACATTTTTGAATGTCGAGGCAGTGACCCACTCTCCGCCGGTCTTGGTGAGGAACTGAACCTCCACCCCGCCTCCCCCGCGCTCCGGGATATAAAAGCCTATTGCGTCCCGCTCGCCGTCGCCGGTGAAATCCTCCATCAGTATGGCAGAGCGGTGCTCCCCGTTTTTGGGATATACCAAGGTTATGTCCCCGGAATTTTCCCCAAGCAGCCTCGTGATGGCCTGCTGGTCGGCATCCGCAGCGGGCGGTGCCATGAGAGAGCGGGAATCAAACGCAAAAAACCCGCACCCAGAAAGGCTGAAGAGTATAAAGACAGCCAGAAGCAGACTTAAAAAAGACAAGGTCCTGCGCGTACCCCCGCCCCCTTCCAAATGTTCTGCATAGATTATAGCACATATTTTGCGAAAAGTCATGCCGTATTATTGAATTTACGGAAAACTCTCTTAACTGATTGACAACCATCACAAAGAAGAGTAAAATTTTCCTTACCTAGAGGAGAGGGAGCTTGTATGCAGAGGTTTTTTGTCAGCGAGGAACCAAAGGGCGAGGCGCTTTTGGGCGGAGATACCCGGGACCATATGGAAAAATCCCTGCGCATGCGCCCGGGGGAGAGGCTTGTGCTTACCGCCGGTACGGGGAGGGATTTTCTCTGCACCCTCCTCCGCTTCACAGAGGACGGGGCCTTGGTTCGTGTGGACAGCGTCTGTGAGAACGCCACAGAGCCCAAAACCCTTGTCACGCTGAACGTCTCTTTTCTCAAAGGGGACAGGCTGGAATTTGTCGCGCAGAAGGCGGTGGAGCTCGGCGTTTTCGCCATAAGGCCTGTCCTTTCCCGCAGGTGCGTTTCCCGCCCCGATGACGAGGCTCTCGCGAAAAAATCCCTCAGGCTTAAAAAGATTATCAAAGAGGCAGCGCAGCAGTGCGGCAGGGGGATTATCCCGCGGCTGCTGGGGCCGGCAGATTTAAAGACCGCTTTGGCCGAATCCTCAAAACGGGGAGAGACCTTCTTCTTTTACGAGTGCGGGGAGGGCAGCTTAAAATCCGCGCTTAGGGACGCGGGGGGTGAAATCTCCGTCTTTACCGGGCCAGAGGGAGGATATGAACCCCAAGAGGCTGAGACGGCCAAAGCCTTCGGCGCGAAGATACTCACCCTAGGCAGCAGGATTCTCCGCGCGGAGACGGCTCCTCTCGCAGCGCTCTCCGCCATCTTCTACGATAAGGGCGAGTGGGAGATATGAAAAATGTGCTGATAACCGGCGCCTCCGGCGGGATAGGCTCAGCCTGCGCGGAGGTCTTCGCAGAGGCGGGCTATAGCGTCCTCATACATTATAATACGGGAGAGGACAGGGCAGAAAAGCTTCTGAATAAACTGAGGGCGGCCGGCGCCGACGCTGGGATCTTTAAGGCGGACCTGAGAGTCGAGGAAGAGGTTAACCGCCTGTTTGATAGGGCGGAGGAGAGCTTTGGCTTTGTCGGCACCCTGGTAAACTGCGCCGGGATTTCCCAAAGGGGCCTCTTTACCGAGACCTCCCTTGAGAGCTGGAAGGACGTGATAGCCTCCAACCTCACGTCGGTATTTCTCACCTGCCGCAGGGCGCTTGTCCCCATGATCCGCGAAAAGCGCGGCTCCATCGTGAACCTTTCCTCAATTTGGGGGGAGGTCGGCGCCAGCATGGAGGCGGCGTATTCGGCGGCTAAGGCCGGTATAATCGGGCTTACCAAGGCCCTCGCCAAGGAGGAGGGTCCCTCCAATATCCGGGTAAACTGCATAGCTCCCGGGGTCATAGAGACCGGGATGAACGCCTCCCTCTCGCAGGATGATCTTAAGAATCTCAAAGACGAGACCCCGCTTCGCAGGCTGGGTTCGCCTAGGGACGTCGCCCGCGCGGTTCTCGGCGTTTCAGAGAACCCGTTTATAACGGGCCAAGTGCTGGACGTCAGCGGCGGGTTTGTGATTTAAATCGGAATTTTCATAGAGATGTGGTGATAGATTTGGGCCTTAAAAGGAAAGCGGCAATTTTTCTTCTCGCCGCGCTGCTGCTCTTTTCCGCCTCCCCCGCCGTCGCGATGGAGAGCGGTGACCTTGAGGGGGTTAAAAT
>CAZRQD010000020.1:25739-28864 GCA_964602365.1 uncultured Acutalibacter sp.
TTGGCGGCGCCCTTGGGGAGATCCCCGAGCAGACCCCGCCGCCGCAAAAGACGCCTGAGCCCACCCCGACGCCCACGCCTGCGCCAAGCGCTACCCCGCACCCCTTCTGGTATATCGACCCATATATATATTGCGAGCAGGGGACGAGTGTGGGCGCTTTAATGGTTGAAATGCGGCCAGATGCCGACTACGTTTTGGATCTTGATGGAAACCGCATCATACGCAATCTTGACAGTGAGCAGCTTAGAACCGGCATGATTTTGGAAGGGAGATTATCCTCTCACTTCATAGTGGTCCTCGGCGACTGTACCGGAAAATTTGGTCATCCCTATGTACAGAGGGAGGACCTGAAACAGGCGCTGGCCTTCGTCCTGGCTGAGGTACCGGTTGATAACGCGTATACCCGCGCTGTGGACATGAACTATGATTTAGAGTTGACGCCTGAGGACCTGATAGATGTGAATGGTATAATGAAAAAATAAACCCAAAACCCAAGTGAAGCCAATGAAAAATTGCGTTTTGCGGGATAAAAATCGGGCTTTTATTTTTGGCAGGCCCGTGGTAAAATAGAGTAAACCGGGCGGGAACCCGCCCTGCGCGCAAGGCCGCGCGGAAAGGAGATTTTTATGGCAAAGATAATCGGCAGGCCGGCACTTCCAAACATGCCCTGGCAGGATAAGCCCGAGGGCTGCAACAAACCCGTCTGGCGCTATACCGGAAACCCCATCATAAAGAGGGACCAGACGCCCACAAGCAACAGCATCTTCAATTCAGCCGTGGTGGTGTATAAGGACGCCTACGCCGGCGTCTTCCGCTGCGATAACAGGGGTGTGGAGATGGACATCTTCGCGGGCTTTTCAAGCGACGGCATCCACTGGGATATAAACCCCGACCCGATAGTCTTCGAGCCCGCTCCGGGCTGCGACCCCTGCGTCACCCGCAAGGAATACCGCTATGACCCGCGCGTCTGCTTCATAGAGGACCGGTATTACATCACCTGGTGCAACGGCTTCCACGGACCAACCATCGGCGTGGGCTATACCTTCGATTTCAAGAAGTTCTACCAGATGGAGAACGCCTTCCTGCCGTATAACAGAAACGGCGTCCTCTTCCCTCGGAAGATCAACGGGAACTTTGCGATGGTCTCGCGTCCCAGCGACACAGGCCACACTCCCTTTGGCGACATCTTCTACAGCGAGTCCCCGGACCTCACCTTCTGGGGAAAGCACCGCTACGTCTTCGGCACGGCCAACGCCTGGCAGTCCAAGAAGGTAGGCCCCGGCCCCACGCCAATAGAGACCGACGAGGGCTGGCTTATGATCTACCACGGGGTGTTAAACTCCTGCAACGGCTTTGTCTACCGCTTCGGCGTGGCGCTTTTGGATATCGACAAGCCATGGATTGTCAAAGAGCGCGGGAACTTCTACGTCTTCGGACCCGAGGAGCAGTACGAGCTTACCGGCGATGTCCCCGGCGTGACCTTCCCATGCGCCACCCTCACAGACCCGGAAACCGGCAGGATAGCCATCTACTATGGCGCGGCGGACACCGTCACGGGGCTCGCCTTCACCACCGTGGACGAGCTTATCGGCTATATGCGCAAATACCCCATGCCCACCACCCCAGAGCAGATTTCCCAGTACGGGCAGAAGTTCCAAAGCCAGCAGTGGGACTGGAAATTTGACTGATAGCCGTTTTGCCCCGGGCTTTGAGGAGGAGATTTTATGCGAAGAGGGAGTAAAGGTAAGGGCAGGCGGCGCTGTCCCGCCCTGCTCATCCTGGCGCTTGCGGCGGCTTTGGGTTTGGTGCTAAGCGCCTGCGGGCAGCAGCAGGCAAGAACCGGTGCGATAACCTCGCCCAAATATCCGCAGATGGCACCGTACCCCGACGAGGGCAGCGGCGAGGATGACTACGACAGATGGGCTGAGAGCAGAGAGGCGCAGAGAAGGGACTTGGGGGACATCTCCCCGCTTACAGAGTTTTTTAAGAAAAGCACCGGCGTCTTTCTTGCGGATACGCAGGGGGAGAACAGGAACTTTTCCCCGCTAAACGTCTATATGGCGCTCTCCATGTTGGCCGAGATCACGGGCGGAGAGAGCCGGGAACAGGTCCTAAACCTTCTTGGCAGCGGGAGCATAGAGGAGCTGAGGAAGCAGGCGAAAGACATCTGGAACGCGAACTACTGCGACGACGGGGCGAACACCTCGATCCTGGCAAGCTCCCTCTGGCTAAGCGACGATATCAACTTTAAGAAAAAGACGATGGACTCTTTGGCTGAGAACTACTACGCCTCCTCCTATCAGGGGGAGATGGGCAGCGAGGAGTTCAACGAGCTGCTGCGCGGCTGGCTAAACGAGCAGACCGGCGGCCTGTTAAAAGAGCAGGCGGGGCTCATCAGCATGGACCCCGACACCGTCCTTGCCCTTGCCTCCACCATATACTTTAAGGCCAAGTGGGCGGAGGACTTTAATGAGAACATGACCTCCCCGCAGACCTTCCACACCCCCGCGGGCGATACAGAAAAGGACTTCATGCATGCCGAGGGCAGCGATACCTACTTTTGGGGGGAGAAGTTTTCCGCAGTAACCCAGGGATTTCTCGAGGGCGGGGAGATGAAGCTGGTCCTCCCAAACGAGGGCATCACCCCGGAGGAGCTCATATCAGACCCCGAAACCCTTGATTTCCTCTTCTCCGCAGAGGAGGACTGGGCAAACCAGCAATATCTCACCGTGAAAAGGGCCATCCCCAAGTTCGATGTCGTCTCCCAGTTCGACCTCACAGAGGGGCTTAATGCCATGGGCGTCACTGACGTCTTTGACCCCGAGGTCTCAGATTTCAGCCCGATGGCGGACACTGCCAGCGGACCATTAGCCCTCTCCAGCGCGAACCACGCCGCGAGGGTCCAGATAGACGAGAAGGGCTGTACGGCCGCGGCCCTCACCGTAATGCTGGTAACAGGCGCGGCAATGCCGCCGGAGGAAGAGGTGGAGTTCGTCCTAGACAGACCGTTTATATTCTGCGTGACGGGAGAAGCGGGTTTGCCGCTCTTCGTGGGAATCGTGAATAATCCCTGAATTTGAAACTTTCGGCGGCAGGATCTTTCCCGCCGCTGAATTTGTTTTTCC
>CAZRQD010000021.1:0-16420 GCA_964602365.1 uncultured Acutalibacter sp.
ATAAGCGTAAGGCATAACCCACCATCCTTTTTTTACTTCTCTCGGCTTGGGGTGAAGCCGCTCAAAAAGTTTTTTCCCACTTTTTTGGACGGATTTTCACTTCTCCCGGCTTTGGGTGAGAGTGATGAAAAAATTTCTCGTACTTTCTTAGACGGATAAAAACTTTTTTTACTTCTCTCGGCTTTGGGTGAGAGTGATGAAAAACCCAAAAAACCCAAGCCTTTTTTCACAAAACCCAAAAAACCCAAGCCTTTTTTCATTTCTCTCGCCTCCAAGTGAGAGCGATGGAAAAACCCAAAAAACCCAGGCCTTTTTAGAGCGCTGGCTCTCCGCGTATCTCTCCCCCGCCGCAGGCGGGGGAGAGATACAATAAATAACTTCCCCCGGAAAAAACCCAAAAAACTTTTTCACTTCTCTCGGCTTCGGGTGAGAACGCCCAAAAAGATTTCTCGAACTTTCTTTGACGGAGAAAAACCCAAGCCTTATTTTGGGTTTTTATTCTCAGCTATCGGCCACGGAGAGCATCAGTTTAATTCTGTTCTCCTGGTTAACCTTGGTCGCGCTGGGGTCATAATCTATCGGGACGATATTCGCCTCTGGATAGAGATTCTTCACCTTTCTTATCATGCCCTTGCCGACTATATGGTTGGGCAGGCAGCCGAACGGCTGGGTACAGACGACGTTTTTGTAGCCGTTCTCTATAAGCTCCATCATCTCGGCGGTGAGGAGCCAACCCTCTCCCATCTTGCAGCCGTAGCCTATCGCCTTACCCGCAAGCTCTTTTAGGTGAGAGTACGGAGAGGGTGCGACAAACTGCGGGTATTTCTTCACGGCGTCTATGAGATAGTCCTCATATTTGGAGAAGTACCATTTTAATAGCGTGCAGAACTGCTTTTTCGCCGGGTTCCCGCCGTATAGGGCTATGTCCTCCAGCCTGTTATCCACCTTGAAGATCATAAAGGCGAGAATTCCCGGGGTCATCGGCTCGCAGTCCTGGGAGAAGAGAAACTCCTCTAAGCCGTTATTGGCCAGCGGGGAGTATTTCACATAGATCTCCCCGACAATGCCCACCTTTGTCTTTTTCCTGGGGACAAGCTTTATATCGGCGAAGGACTTAGCTATGCGGTCAAACTGCTCGCTCATATCCTTCTGGCTGAAGGCCTTGCCCTCCTTGAAGAGGTCGGTGAGTTCCAGAATCCATTTTTGCACAAGCCCGTCGGATTCCCCGGCGTTCTCCTCATACGGTTTTGTCTGGTTCTTAAGCAGCATCAGCAGGTCGCCGTAGGCCAGCGCCGCTATGGCCTGTCTTAGCATTGGCAGGGTTATCTGAAAACCGGAGTTATGCTCTAATCCCGAGAGGTTCACGGAGATGACGGGGATGAAATCCAGCCCGTCCTTCTTTAGTGCCTTGCGCAGCAGGTGGATATAGTTAGAGGCCCTGCAGCCGCCGCCCGTCTGCGTCATTATCAGCGCCACCTTGTGCAGGTCATATTTCCCGCTGTGCAGGGCGTGCATCATCTGGCCGATGGAGAGAAGGGCGGGGTAGCAGGTGTCGTTGTGGACATATTTTAACCCCTCGTCCACTATCTCCCTGCCGGTCGTGCGCAAAAGGTCCACCTTATAGCCAAAGTTTACGAGAACGTTTTTTACCAGCTCGAAGTGTATGGGAGCCATGTTGGGCGTTATGATGGTGTAGTCCCGCTTCATCTCTTTTGTAAATTCCACGCGCGGAGCCTTTTCTGCCAAAAAAATCCCCCTCTCTAATTTCCCAGGCCAAGCGCCGCGAAGAGGCTGCGCAGCCTGATCCTTACGGCGCCAAGGTTTGTTATCTCGTCTATCTTGATCTGCGTATAGATTCTCCCGCCGCCCTCCAGGATAGAGCGCACCTCGTCCCCGGTGATGGCGTCCACCCCGCAGCCGAAGGACACAAGCTGGACTAGGTTCACGCGCTTATCCGGAAGAGAGCAGACGTATTTCGCCGCGGAGTAGAGCCTTGCGTGGTAGGTCCACTGGTTTAGGACCGTCGTTGGGAAGCGCTTGCCTACGAGGTTGCTTACCGAATCCTCGGTTACAAGGACCGCGCCGCACTCGCAGATCAGCTTGTCTATGCCGTGGTTTACCTCGCCGTCCAGGTGGTATGGTCTGCCTGAGAGGACTATCACGGGGAGGTTATTCTCCTCGGCGTATTTCAGATATTCCTGCCCCTTCTCCCGGATCTTCCGCATATGGTTCTCATACTCCTCATACGCGGCGTCGCTGGCGGCCTTGACCTCGGCCTTGGGAATGGGCGGGAAATATTTTTCTAAGATTTTCTGCATCTTGCCGGGGAAGTCATGCCGGCGGTGGAGGCCCACGTAATCGTAGATGAATTTGGTATTTTCAAGCGCCGCGATGTTCGCGTCCAGGACCTCGGGATAATACGCCACGACAGGGCAGTTATAGTGGTTATCGCCCATATGCTCGTCCACGTTATAGCTCATGCAGGGGTAGAAGATCGCATCCGGCTTCATCTTGAGGAGAGCCTCTATATGCCCGTGCATAAGTTTCGCCGGGTAGCAGACCGTGTCTGAGGGTATGGTATACTGCCCGCTGAGATATAGCTTTCTGTCGGATTCCGGAGACCTTATCACGGAAAAGCCGAGCTTGGTGAAGAAGGTATGCCAGAAGGGGTAGAGCTCGTAGAGGTTCAGTCCCATCGGAATGCCTATCACACCCCGCCGGTTTTCCCCGGGGGTGTAGGAGTTTAGAAGCTCCCTCTTGTAATCGTAGAGATTGTATTTGGAGGTGGGGCTCTGCTTTTTTAAGGGCTTGTCGCAGCGGTTGCCGGCGATAAAGCGCGCGCCGCCCGGGAAGATGTTCACGGTAAGGCGGCAGTGGTTCTGGCAGCCCTGGCAGTTTACGGAGCGCACCTCGTGGGTGAAGTTCAAAAGCTCGTCTTTGGAGAGGATCTTTACCTCCCCTGTACCGTGCTCTTTGGCGTAGAGAGCCGCACCGTAGGCCCCCATCAGGCCTGAGATGGACGGGCGGGTGACATCCTTGCCTATTTCCTTCTCGAATGCCCTTAGGACCGCATCGTTTAGGAAGGTACCGCCCTGCACCACTATATGGTCGCCCAGGGTGCTGGCGTCCGTGACGCGGATGACCTTGTAGAGGGCGTTTTTCACGACGCTCATGGAGAGGCCGGCGGAGATATTCTCTATGGAGGCGCCGTCCTTCTGCGCCTGCTTTACGGAGGAGTTCATAAAGACCGTGCAGCGGGAGCCCAAGTCCACGGGGTTCTGTGCGAAGAGGCCGCATTTTGCGAAGTCCTCCATCTCATATCCCAGGGCACCGGCGAAGGTCTGCAGAAAGGAGCCGCAGCCTGAGGAGCAGGCCTCGTTTAGGAAGATATTGTCTATGACCCCGTTCTTTATCCTAAAGCATTTAATGTCCTGCCCGCCGATATCTATTATGAAGTCCACAAGCGGCCGAAACTTCCTTGCGGCGGTAAAATGCGCGATGGTCTCCACAACACCTATCTCCAGCCTGAAGGCGTTTTTGATTATCTCCTCCCCGTAGCCGGTGGAGGCGCCGGAGACAAGGCATATGCCGGGGTACCTCTCGTAGACGTCTAGGAGAAACTGCCGCACCAGCGGGACAGGGTTGCCGGAGTTTGGCAGATAGCGGGAAAAGACTATCTCCCCGTTCTCGTTGATTATGACCGCCTTGACCGTGGTGGAGCCCGCATCCACGCCGAGATAGGCCCTGCCGCTTTCGCCTAAGGGTGCGTCTGTGGGGATGGAATCCTTTGCGTGGCGGGCCTTAAACTCCTCATACTGCTCCTCGCTCTCAAAGAGGGGGGAGCTGCTCTGGTATCTGTGGCTGGAGCTGTAATGCTCTATTCTCTCGATGAGGGTGTCGAGGTCCAAAACCTCTATCTTGGGCTGGAGGGCCGCGCCCATCGCGACGTAGTAGAGGGAGTTTTCAGGGCAGACGCCGGTGACCCCGAGGGTCCGGTCGAAGGCCTTTCTCAGCTCTCCCAAAAAGGTGAGGGGACCGCCAAGATATACGACATTCCCCTTTATCTCCCTGCCCTGGGCCAAACCGGCGATAGTCTGGCTGACCACGGCGTTTAATATGGAGAGGGCAACATCATCCTTTTGGGCGCCCTGGTTTAAAAGCGCCTGTATATCCGACTTAGCGAAGACCCCGCAGCGCGAGGCTATGGAATAGTTCCTCTCGCTGTGAGAGGCAAGGTCGTTTAGCTCTTGCGGGGTAATATTGAGCAGCGTCGCCATCTGATCTATGAAGGCGCCGGTACCTCCCGCGCAGGAACCGTTCATCCTGACCTCCATGGAGCCGGAGAGAAAGAGGATCTTGGCATCCTCCCCGCCAAGCTCTATGACCACGTCGCTTTTGGGCAGGTATTTCATCACGGCGGTGCGGGTGGCGTAGACCTCCTGCACAAAGGGAATCTTGAGGTCCTCCGCAAGACCCATACCGGCAGAGCCGGAGACGCAGACCTCGGCCTCTTTTAAGCCGGGGAAGGCCGTTTTTATCCTCTTCAGCATGTCAGAGGCCTTTTCCGCTATCTGCGAAAAATGCCTCTCGTACTCTCTGTATACGGGCTCTCCGCTCTCATCGAAGACCACCGCCTTCAGCGTGGTGGAGCCCACGTCCAAACCTATCTTTTTCGCCATATTTTCACTCCGCTGATAACCAATACAATTTAAAGGGATTCTCCCACAAATGCTATGATACCACTAAGCTTTCAAAAAATCAACCCCGGGGATTGCCTAAAATTGCTCTGGAGAACCTCTGCAAAAAGTGGTAAAATCATCGAGAAATTCTGACTGTACCCCCCGCCGAAGGCGGCGGGGTATAGTCAATTACTTTTCGGCTTAATTTCCCTCTGGAAAATCCCTGTGAAAAGTGGTAAAATCATTCCGCTAGAACATGAAACAACCGGGAGGGAGAGCATGTCCCAGAGAATAACGGGCCATACAGAACTTATCGGGCTTATCGCAAAGCCAATCCGCCACAGCAAGTCCCCAATGCTCCACAACACCGCATTTGAGGCGCTGGGGTTAGATTTTGTCTATCTGGTCTTTGAGGTTGGACCGGAAGAGCTTAAACAGGCGGTGGAGGGCTTAAAGGCCCTGGGCGTGAGAGGCTTTAACGTCTCCATGCCGCTTAAAAGCGCGATAATCCCGCTTTTAGACGAGGTATTGCCGGCCGGCAGGCTATGCGAGGCCGTGAATACCGTGGTAAACGAGAACGGAAAACTTATAGGCACAAGCACGGACGGCGAGGGCTTTATGACCGCCTGCAGAGAGGCCGGGATAGAGCTTATCGGAAAAAAGGTGACGCTTTTGGGCGCGGGCGGCGCGGCGACCTCTGTCTCCATGCAGATGGGGTTAGACGGCGTGGGGGAGATCTCAGTCTTCAACAGGATGGACGAGTTCTGGGATAGAGCCGTGGAAAACGCCGAAAGGCTGAACAATAACACCGGCGCCAGGGCCAGGGCCTTCCACCTGGAGGACGAGGAGAGCCTAAGACGGGAGATAGAGAGCTCCTCTGTCCTGATAAACGCGACTAGCGCGGGCTTTGGAGAGCAGAGGGGACTCTGCGCGCTGCCGGGGGATGAATTCCTAAGACCTGGGCTGACGGTCTGCGACGTGATATACGACCCTGAAAAGACCAGACTTTTGGAGATGGCCGAGGCCAAGGGCTGCAAGACCCTAAACGGGCTGGGGATGATGATCTACCAGGGGGCTGCGGCGTTTAAACTCTGGACCGGAAGAGATATGCCCATAGAGGCGGTAAAGGCCGCGCTTTGAGATATTTGCGAGATTTTTGTATTGCAAAATTTGAACAGATATGTTAAGATAAGAGGAGAAAATTTCTCCGCTTTTCACAATGGCGGAAATAGATTAGGAGGAATTCCTATGGCAAAATTGTACGCCAGCAAGTCTGCCGAGCTGAGCGAGCGCGAAGTCCGCAATATGGAGCGCTCTCGCAAGATAGCGTCCCAGGGCATGACCTTGCTGAAGAACAACGGCGTCCTGCCGCTTAAGGGCGTCAAGACCCTGGCTGCCTATGGCGCGGGCGTCCGCCACACGATAAAGGGCGGAACCGGCTCTGGAGACGTAAACTCCCGCACGGTGGTCAATGTGGAGCAGGGACTGAAAGAGGCCGGATATGAACTCACCTCCACCGCATGGCTGGACCGCTATGACAAGGCCTGCGAGGACGAGCATGCCGTTTTTAACGCGAAAGTGGATGAGGCCATTAAGGAGGCCACGAAGACCGGTGACCCCGGTGCTGTCATGGCGCTTGTCCTGGGCCACGGGTACAAGGACCCCGCGCCTGTCTCTATTACCGAAGAGGACCTGGCGGTTAAGGCCGACGCCGCGCTGTATGTGATCTCCCGCGACTCTGGCGAGGGCGGGGACCGCTCTCCGGTTGCCGGCGACTATGAGCTTTTCCCTGAGGAGGAGCAGAACATCAGGGACCTTGGCAAGGTCTATGACAGTGTTGTGGTCGCGCTGAACGTCGGCGGAGTGATCGACACGAAATTCCTGCGCTCCTGCCCGAATGTAGGCGCCATACTCTATATGAGCCAGGCGGGAAATATCTCCGGCTTCGCGCTGGCAGATGTCATCTCCGGAAAGGTGAACCCCTCCGGACACCTCACCACCACCTGGGCAGAGAACTATACCGACTACCCGTGCGCCGAGACCTTCAGCCACCTAAACGGCGATGTGGACGACGAGTACTACCGCGAGGGAATCTATGTGGGCTACCGCTACTTTGACTCCTTCAACGTCGCGCCGGCGTATCCATTTGGCTTTGGCCTAAGCTATACAGATTTCTCTATAAAGACAGAGTCTGTCGCGGTGGAGAACGCGAATGTAATAGTCAAGGCCACCGTCACGAATACCGGAAGCGAGTATTCCGGCAAGGAAGTCGTGCAGGTCTATGTCTCTGCGCCGGCTGGCCATCTTGAGACGCCGTACCAGGAGCTTAAGGGCTTTGCCAAGACAAAAGAGCTTGCGCCCGGAGAGTCCGAGACCGTGACCGTCTGCTTCCCCGTGGGCTCTATGGCCTCCTACTGCGAGAAGCACGCCTGCTATGTCTTAAAGCCCGGCAAGTATCTTGTAAGGGTTGGGGAGGATTCCCGCCATACGCATATAGCGGCCGCGCTGGACCTGCCCGAAAAGAAGATCGTAAGCCAGCTTAAAAACCTCGTACCGCTGGACGAGGAGATGGAGACCCTGCACCCCACCGGCGCGCCCTACGGCTATGAGGGCGAGGAGGAGGAGAAGGCGGCGGCCCCGGTTATAACCCTTAACCCCGCCGAGATCCCCTCTGAGACAGTGACCTATTCCGAGGAGCCCAAGGAGATGACCACGGACAAGACCGAGACCATCACCATAGAGGACGTCATCTCAGGCAAGGCGAAGCTGGAGGAGCTTGTGGCCCAGCTCTCTGTGGAGCAGATGGCGGACCTCTGCGTGGGAACCGCGCGCGGGACTGACATCGGCGCGAACTCCAACATCGGCGTGGCCTCAAATGCCGTGCCCGGCGCCGCGGGAGACACCACCTCTGAGCTTATAGAGAGCAGGGGAATCCCGAACATCGTCCTGGCAGACGGCCCCGCAGGCTTGAGACTTACCCAGCACTTCGTGGCGGACCATGACGGAAAGCCGATACAGGGGCTTGGGGACTCCCCGCTGAGTATGCCGGGCATGCCCAAGATGCCCGCACCGGAGCGCCCCGACGACGCCACCGACTACTATCAGTTCTGCACGGCCATCCCGATTGCCACTCTCTTAGCGATGAGCTGGGATATGGACGTCGTCAGCGACGCCGGAGACATCGTCGGCGGAGAGATGGAGGACTTCGGTGTTCACCTCTGGCTGGCTCCCGGCATGTGCATCCACCGCAACCCGCTTTGCGGCAGGAACTTCGAATACTATTCTGAGGACCCGCTTATTGCCGGCCTCTGCGCCGCCGCCGACACCAAGGGCGTGCAGAAGCATCCGGGGCGCGGGACCTGCATCAAGCACTACGCGCTGAACAACCAGGAGGAGAACCGCTACGGCGTGAACTCTCACTGCACAGAGCGCGCCATCCGCGAGATCTATGTGAAGGGCTTTGAGATAGCCGTCAAGGTTAGCCAGCCGCTCTCCCTCATGACCTCCTACAACCTCATAAACGGCAAGCACGCCGCCAACAACCACGACACCGTCACCGCCATGCTTCGCGACGAGTGGGGCTTTGAGGGCCTGGTCATGACAGACTGGGGCACCACCGGAATGATGGGTGCGCTGACCCCGGGCAAGAAGTATCCCGACTCTGAGGCGGCGGGCTGCGTAAAGGCCGGAAACGACCTCACCATGCCCGGAAACGAGAGGGATATTGAGAGCATCCTCACCGCGGTAAACGCCAAAGAGGGCGAGGTAAACTACCCGCTTACAAAGGCAGAGCTGCAGGCCTGCTCCTATCATATCCTAAAGGTCATCATCGGCTGCGAGAAGGCCATAAGGGGATAAAAATTTAAATCTCTCTGCGGTCGGCGGAAAATTTCGCCGGCCGCTTTCTCTATGTTTGCAAAATCCGCGGGAAAGTGCTATACTTGTCTTAGGGCGGGACAGGCTCCCGCCGATTAAACTAAAATCTAATAGGAGACGCCATGAAAACTGTCATTTATGAGAGGCCGGTGCATTACTACGAGACGGACCAGATGGGCTGCGTCCACCACTCCAACTATATCCGCTGGTTCGAGGAGAGCAGGGCATACCTGATGGATGTCGGGGGTTTCCCGTATATAAAGATGGAGGAGGCGGGGATAGTCAGCCCCGTGATAAAGATGGAGGTGGAGTATCTCTCCATGACAAAGTTCGGCGAGACCGTGGAGATAGAGGTCGGCGTGGAGAACTATACCGGCAGCCGCATAGGATTCGCCTATACCGTGCGGGACAAGGCCACGGGGAAGGTGAGGTGCCGGGGGAGATCCTCCCACTGCTTCCTAAACTCCAAGGGACATCCCGTGGCGCTGAGGAAGGTTGTGCCGGAGTATGACAGGGCCTGCCAGGAGGCCGCAGGAGGAGAAGAAGAGAATGAAGGTTAGCGTGATATTAAACCCCAACGCCGGCAGAAACCATGTCCCGCCGGAGGAGCTGAAGAGGATCTTTGAGGAAAACGGCTGCGAGCCCAATATGGTCAGGACGAAAACACGGGAGGACGGCAGGAGGGCCGTGCACGAGGCGGTGGACAGCGGGAGCACCCGCATAGTCTGCGCCGGGGGAGACGGGACCTTAAGCGATACCGTCCGCTGGGTTATGGAGAAGGACCCGCAGGTCCCCATAGGGTATATACCGGCCGGGACGACAAACGACTTCGCGAACGCCCTAAAGCTCTCGCAGGGGGTGGAAAAGACCGTGGAGAGGATATTAAACGCAGAGCCGAAAGAGTTTGACCTGGGAATCTTCGGGGAGACCAGCTTCGTGTATACCGCCTCCTTCGGGGCGTTTGCAGGCTCATCATACAAGACGGACCCGGCGCTTAAACACGCCATGGGGCATTTCGCCTATGTTTTGGAGGGCGTTAAGGAGCTGCCCCAGATACATCCCATAAACGTGAGTGTGAATACCGCGGAGGAGGAGAGCTTTGATGGCGACGTGATCTTCGGCGCCGTGACGAACTCGACATCACTGGGGGGTATGGTGAAGTACCGGGAAGAGGACGTGGACTTTTCAGACGGGAAATTCGAGCTGATGCTGATAAAAAAACCCAGGAGTTTTGCGGCGCTAAACCGCGACGTCATGTCCCTAGCAAGCGGGAAATACGAAAACGACGGGATATTCTTCACCCATACAAGCGGGGCAAGCTTCAGTTTTGGCGAGGACGTGGACTGGTCGCTTGACGGCGAGATGGCCAGGGGCGGAAGGCAGGCAGAGTTTAGGGTGCTTAAGGGGGCGTATAAACTCTGCGTATGACTTCACATAAAATTCAGCTTCTGTTCTCATATTTGCCATAGAGGCATGATATAAGATAGAAGGAAAGAGGGGATAGGTTTGGCGAAGATACTAATTGTGGACGACGACGCGAATATCTGCGAGCTGCTGCGGCTCTATCTTGAGAAGGAGGGGTTTGAGACACAGTCCGCCAACGACGGCGAGACCGCGCTGAAGCTCTTCGAGCAGATAGACCCGGACCTGATGCTCTTGGATATAATGCTGCCGGGGCTGGACGGCTGGCAGGTCTGCAGGGAGATAAGGAAGAAGAGCAACCTGCCGATAATCATGCTGACGGCCAAGGGCGAGGTCTTTGACAGGGTCCTGGGGCTGGAGCTTGGCGCCGACGACTATGTCGTGAAGCCCTTTGAGGGCAAAGAGGTGATAGCGAGGATAAACGCCGTGCTGAGGAGGACCGGCAGGGCCAGCGACAGGAAGGGCGAGGTGAAAGAGGTAAGCTACGACAACCTCGTCATAAACCTGACGAACTACGAGCTGAAGGTCAAGGGCGTGCGCGTGGATACCCCGCCAAAAGAGCTGGAGCTTATATACCACCTGGCCTCCAATCCCAACAGGGTATATACGAGGGACCAGCTTTTAGACGAGGTCTGGGGCTTCGACTACTACGGGGACAGCCGCACGGTGGACGTCCACGTGAAAAGACTTAGGGAGAAGCTTGAGGGCGTCTCTGACAAGTGGGAGCTTAAAACAGTCTGGGGCGTGGGATATAAGTTCGAGGTAAAGGACGACTGACCGGGGAAGAGCCATGCAGAAGAGCATATTCAAGCGCTACCTCATCATGAGCATGTCGATAGTCATCCTCAGCTTCTTAGTCCTCTGTACGGTCATGATGGTCTTCATCTCCAGCTACTGGAGGCAGGAGAGGATGGAGCTTCTCACACAGAACGCCACAGCCGTGGCGGAGGCCTCCTCGGGTCTCTTGTTTGAGGAGAGGGATGCGGGCAGAGGAGAGGCGCTTAACAACCTTACAGAGGGATTTTCAAGGAGCATCGGCTCTGATATCTTCGTGACGGACCTTGAGGGAAACCTGCTCTTGAGCAGCCTGCCGCAGGGGGACCGGGACTTTAAGGTAGATGCCGGCGCGGTAAAGACCGCCGCCTCTGGAAAATTCGAGGGTGTAAACAATTTCTGGGGGTATTACCCGGACGACCACTACGTGGTTGGGGTCCCCGTAATCCTGAGGGGGAGCGGGGAGGCGGCCGGCGCTGTCTTCGCGACGCTTAGCGTCTCCAGCATCAAGAGCTTTCGGGCAAACGTTGGGAAGATCTTCCTCTTAGCGTCCCTGCTGGCGCTTGCCGTGACCTTCTGTCTTGTGGGGCTCTTCGCCTACAGGCAGGTCAAACCGCTTAGGCAGATGTCTGCGGCTGCAAGGAAGTTTGGCGCGGGTGATTTCTCTGTCCGCGTACCGGTGGAGAGCGACGATGAGCTGGGGCAGCTTGCGAGATCGTTTAACAATATGGCGAACTCCCTGTCCATATCAGAGAATATGAGGAGGAGCTTTATAGCAAACGTCTCTCACGAGCTGAAGACCCCCATGACCACGATAGCCGGCTTTATAGACGGGATCTTGGACGGGACCATACCCAAGGAGGAGGAGAAGAAATACCTCGGCATAGTCTCCAGCGAGATAAAGCGGCTCTCGCGCCTTGTGCGCTCCATGCTGGACCTCTCCAGGATAGATAATGGCGAGATGCAGCTGCACAGGGTAAACTTCGACCTAAGCGAGACCTTCGTCTCCACCATGCTCACCTTTGAGAAGAGCATAGAGGAGAAGAACATAGAGGTGCGGGGCCTAGAGGACCTTAGACCGCAGATAGTCAGCGGGGACCAGGACCTGCTGCACCAGGTGGTCTATAACCTGATAGAGAACGCCGTGAAGTTCACCGACCCCGGGGGATATATCCTCATAGAGGTGACGGGGGGCATAGACCGCACCACCGCCGTGATAGAGAACAGCGGGCAGGGAATCTCTGCGGAGGAGCTGCCCAGGATCTTCGAGAGGTTCTACAAGACGGATAAATCCCGCAGCAGGGACAAAAACGGCCTTGGGCTGGGATTATACATAGTCCGCACGATACTCAAGCTGCACGGCGGGGACATCACCGTAAGCTCTCAGCAGGGGAAGTTCTGCAGGTTCGAGTTCTATATTCCGAAACAGCAGGACGCGCCGAAGCTTAAGGACAGCCCGCAAAACAAAAAGGAACATTCTCACGGAAAGGAGAAAAATCATGGATAGATTTAACTGGAACCACAAAAAAGAGGACGGGGAGGAGACCCCGCAGACCCCGCAGGAGCCCGCGCAGACCCCGGCAGAGCAGCCGGCAGCGCAGGAGCCCCAGCCAGAAGGCCCCCAGCAGCCCGAGGAAGCTAGGCAGGCGGAAAACCCCGCCCAAAACCCGCAGCCGCAGTACTACCCCCCGCAGGGAAATTATCCCCCGCCGCAGGGGTACTACCCGCCCCCGCAGGGATATTACCCGCCGTACCCGTACCCCCCGCAGGGGTACCAGCAGTACCAGGGCAAGCCGCCTAAGAAGAAGCTCTCCACGGGGGCCAAGGTATTCATCGGGCTTGGCGCAGCGCTTGCCTGTGTGGCGATTGTCCTATGCGTATCGTTCTTCGCGTATACCGTTATAGGCGGGAGGAACTTTGAGGACAGCCCGGTATTTAACGACCCCGCGCTGCCCACTGCCGAGCCCTCCCCGGGAGAGGCGACCCCATACCCGTCTAACCCCGGCGGAGGCGACTCCGACCCCGGAGGGGAGGAGGAGAAGCCACAGCTTGACAGCGGAATCACGCTTCCTGACATGGAGAAGGAGATTCCCGCCATCGACACCACGCCCAACACGGAGGGCATTGCCATAGAGAAGAGACCGACGGGCAGTACCATGCAGGCCTCTGACGTCTATGAGAAGGTCGTATCCTCCACGGTTACCGTTGTGACCTGGGTCCCGAATGAAGAGGAGGAGAGCGGCTTTGCCCCCGAGGGGACCGGAACCGGCATCTTCGCGACGGAGGACGGGTATATAATCACCAACGCACATGTCGTGGACGATTCCCGCCAGACCACCGTGACGGTGACCACATACGACGGCAAGACCCACGCGGCCGTCGTCATAGGCGTGGACCGCGCCACGGACCTGGCCGTGCTGAAGACCTCCGGCACGGGCTACACCCCGGCGACCTTCGGCGACTCTGACAGTCTGGTCATAGGCGACGAGGTCATAGCCATCGGGAACCCCGGGGGAGAGAGGTTCTCCGCCTCAATGACGGGAGGATATATCTCGGGCCTAAACAGGAAGGTCGGCAAATACTCTGCCAGCGGTATGACCTTCATCCAGACGGACGCGGCCATCAACCCCGGAAACTCTGGCGGGCCGCTTGTGAACCTCTACGGCCAGGTGGTGGGGATAAACTCCTCAAAGATAGTCTCCTCAGGCTATGAGGGCATGGGCTTCGCGATTCCCTCGGTAGGCGCCGTCGACATAGTGAACCAGCTTATGGCGGGCGGATATGTTCAGGGCAGGACCAGGCTTGGAATCAAGGGCTATGAGGTAACCGAGGATATGCAGATGATGTACGGCGTGCCCGGGGGCTTCGCCATCAGCGAGATAGACAAGGACAGCTCCTTTGCCGGGACGCAGGCGCAGGCGGGGGATATAATCACCGCGATAGACGGGCAGGAGGTCAGCTCCTTAGACGACATCACAAGCCTGCTCTCAAACTACTCTCCGGGGGACAAGGTGGTCATCACCCTCTACAGGATAGAGGGGAACAGAGAGCGCACCTTAGAGGTCGAGGTGGAGCTCTTGGAGGACAAGGGCGAGACCGTGAACTGAATCCTTTAAACTTAATCTTTACGGGCCTTCCCCAAAAGGGAGGGCCTTTTTATTGGGGAATTTCGGGCGCTGCGGGGGAGAAATCCACAAAACCAAGCAGCTCCCGCGTTATGCCGGAGAGATCCTCAAAGACAAGGTTTGGCCTAATCTCGCTTTCCGCAAGCATCTCGGGCGTGGTCTCCCCGCTCATGACCAGGATGGACAGCGCGCGGCTGTTACCTTTCACGGCAATGTCCGTATAGAGCCTGTCGCCCACAAAACAGAGCTCGTTTTGCTTGACGCCGGTCTTTTCAAGGATATAGTCTAAGGTCTTTCTGGAGGGCTTTCCGAAGAACTCCGGCATAATACCGGTGGAGGTCTCTATCAGCTTGGCCATGGACCCGCAGTCCGGTATGAAACCGTTCTCCACGGGGCAGTTGAGGTCGGGGTTCACGGCGTAAAACGGCTTGCCCCGCCTTATAAGGTCGCAGGCAACCCTCAGCTTGTCGTAGGTGAGGCTTGTGTCAAAACCCAGGACCACATAGTCCGCGTCAGCTGAGAGGGGAATCCTGGCGCGCCTAAAGTCGCTTCTAAGGTCGCTTGTCCCCACAAGATAGCAGCTCCCGCCCGGCTCGTTCTCCTTTAGCCATTTGATTATTATCTCGTTCGCCGTGAGGATTTCCCCCGGCGACGCATCTATCCCCATGGCGGAGAGCTTCTCCACATATGCCCTGCGGTTTTTAGAGCTGTTGTTCGTAAAGAAGCGGTAATCTCTGCCCGTCTCCCGCACGGCCCTTAAAAACGGCTTCGTGCAGGGGAAGAGCTCGTTTCCGAGATATATGGTCCCGTCCATGTCCAGTATGAACATCTTGATCTTTTTAAGTCTCTCTCTTATCCTGGCGTTCACTTAAAACCCTCCCTTTCTTTAGAGATTATAGGCCTTTTAGGTTTCCGTGTCAATCATCCAGAGCTCAGCCTAGCCCCCTCGCCGGCATAGTAGAGCGCCCTAAAAAGCCTACCCCTCGCCCTCTTTAGGTGGCGGGAGACGGTGGCGCGGTTTACCCCAAGCACGTCCCCGGCCTCCTTTTGCGTCCTGCCGTCGAAGTAGTATAACTCCACGCACTGAAGCTGCCTTGGCGTCAGATCTCCGCTTAGGGCCTCCCTAAGCACCTCCTTAAGCGCATCGGAGTCCAGCCTGTTTACCCGCTGCCCCTTGCGCATATCCCTAAAGAGGTTCCTTCTCAGCTGCTGTATCTCTCTTTCTGTCATCTTAAAAACTCCCTTCAAAATCTAAATTTTAATCTTTCTTGCTCCCCTGTCCTGTATTCTATCATAGATTTCCGTATTTGGCAATAGGTTTTTTAAAAAATTTCCAAAAAATATAAAATATTTTCTCCGGACCTCTGGCGGAAAATTTAGGCTTAATTCTAAAATAGAAAAATATACCCTCTGTCCCTGTGATATACTTAAGGCAAAATGCGGGATAGGGGGAAGAGTATGTCTACAGAGATGATAAAGGAGATAGTCTGCCCGCAGTGCGGGGAGCCGCAGAGATACAGAATTTTGGCGGGGATAGATGCCAGGCAGAACCCAGAGCTTAAGTCGAGGATTTTGGACGAGACGCTGTTTGACTGGCGGTGTTCCCGCTGCAATTACTTTGCCAACATGGTCTATCCGCTGATATATACGGACCCGGCAAGGAGGCTGGCGGTGAGTTTAGAGCCCGCTGGGACTGACAGCCATGCCTCGCCCACCCAGGCGGTGCGGGGGTATTCCCGCAGGGCGGTGAAGAACCTTGCAGAGCTGAAGGAGAAGATACTCATCTTTGACGCGGGATATGACGATGTGGCGATGGAGCTTGTAAAGGATGCCCTCTGCGACAACCTCAGGAAGACCTTAAACCTCAACCGCATCCACGCCTATTTCTCCCGCAAGAACCAGCAGACGGGGAATCTGGAGTTTGCGGTATTCGCCCAGAACCAGCCGCTGCCGGCATATCAAAGCACAAAGGCGGATATCTATAACCAGTCAGCAGAGATACTCAGGGCCATCAACTACAGGGACCCCGAAGGCTTCTCCGTAGTTGACGCCCGTCTTGCCAGGGACCTTATAGACGAATATTCCGAGTAATTTTACTTGTCTCCCCTGAGCTTTCTTCTGGGAATAAATTTTGAGGACCTACGAAAATCTCTTGAATTTTTTTACTTGTCTCCCCTGAACTTTCTTCTGGGAATAAATTTTGAGGACCTACAAAAGTCTTCTAAAATTTTTTACTTGTCTCCCCTCAACTTAGTTCTGGGAACAGAAAAAAATTTCTGAAAAATTTTTACTTGGCTCTTCTGAAATTTTCCGGGCTTGAAATTTTTTCCGAGCTTAGGATTAGAATTAGAATTAGTATTGGATTAGTATTAGGATTAGGATTCAGGCCGCAGATTGCCGCGGCTCGCCGCAAGTTGCAGAAACTCGCCGCAAGTTGCCGCAAGTTGCCGCAGATTTCCGCAAGTTACCGCAGATTTCCGCAAGTTACCGCAAGCTAAAGCGTACAATTAAATCAGAGAGAGGAGCTTAACTATGTGGAACGGG